>JBGPCK010000001.1:0-108177 GCA_041481715.1 Thermoanaerobaculia bacterium
AGGCGGAGGTCGACCCGAGGCTGAAGAGCCGATTCCAATGGCAGGCCCAGCAGGCGTCTTCCTGGACGACCTTGAGGACGGCGTGCCAGTGGAAGGCGCGCGAAAGCGGATCATGTGTCGTGAGAACGCTCTGGGAAGCCTTCTCCCCGGCGCCTTCGTCCGCCAGGCCGAAGTGACGGTGCGGCGCGGCGCCGGCAGCGAGTATCGCCGCCAGCAACGCCCACGCCGCAAGACGCCGCGGGATCACGGAGCCCATCCGATCTTCGAGCCTAGGGGGATGGGATGGCACGAGTCAAACCGTTGGGGCCGAGCGGGTCGCGCCCGCGACCAGATCGGACGTGGCGGTCCTTCGAAACGCCCGGCGGTAACCTGCCAGGAGGAGGAGGACGCCTCCGAACGTGGCGACGATCGTTGCCCCGGTCGGCAGATCGAGCAGGAAGGAGAGGGTCACCCCGAGTGCGGACACGAGCGCCCCCATGGTCCACCCGATCGCCAGGCGCGGGCCCAGCCGTTCCGTGAAGAGCATGGCCGTCACCGAGGGCACGATGAGAAAGCAGAACACGAGCAGCACGCCCGCGACCGCCACCGAGGAGGTCACGACGAACCCGAAGGAGACGTAGAAGAGGAAGTCCCAGAAGCGCAAATTCCAGCCGCGGCGCTCGGCCTCTGCCTCGTTCATCGACATCAGCAGGAATCGTTCGCGGAAGAAATAGTGAAAGAGGCCCACGAGCGAGTAGAGGACGGCGGTGACCCCGAGCTCCTTCCAGGAGACCGAGAGGATGTTACCCACGAGCATTTCCTTCAGGTGCTCGGTCTCCTGCGTCGCCTTCGACATGACGAGGATGGCGACGCCGGCCGACACGGCGTAGACGATGCCGATGATCGCTTCCTGGGGGATGCGGGTCTTCTGGTGGTGCACGCGCGACATGGCGAAGACCGCGGCCCCCAGAAAGGTGAAGCCGAGGGAGAACAGGTACGCGGTGCTCGAGTGCAGGTCGTAACCGGCCAGGTACGCCACGGTCGTCCCGAGGGCGGCGACCTGTGCCAGCGAGAGGTCGACGAAGATGACGCCCCGCTCGACGACATGCACGCCGAGATAGGCGTGGATCCCCGTGAGGATCAGGCTCGCGACGAATGCCGGGAGCAGAATCTCGATGACGGTCATTTCTTTCCTCTCATCGCGCTCACGAGGGCGTCGAGGTCGGTGTCGAAAAGAGAGAAGTAGTCCTTGATGTCGGGGATACCCCCGACCGAAGGATAGAAGGTCACGACGGTCGCGCCGGTCTTGGAGGCGATCGAGTCGGGCGTCTTCTTGTCGAAGTAAGGCTCCACGAGGATGAGTGGGATCTTGTCGGTCTGGATCAGGTTGATGATCTCGAGCGTGTGAGAGGGGCTCGGCGGAATTCCGGGCTTGGGCTCGACGTGCCCGGCGACCACGAGCTTGAAGTGCTTGGCGAAATTCGGCCAGGAGTCATGGAACGTGACCACCTTCGTGCCGGCGTAGGGAGCCATCTTCGCGTCCCACTCCTTCTCCTTCTCCGCGAGCCTCGATTCGAAGGCGGCCAGGTTCTTTTCGTAGACGGGCTTGCCTGCCGGATCGAGCTCCGAGAGCTTCGCGCCGATCGCGCGCGCGATGCTCCGCCCGTTGTCCGGGTCGGTCCAGTAGTGCGGATTTCCATACGGATGGACGTCTCCCATGGCCCGGGTGACCTGGGTCGTGGGGCGCTGAAGGATCTCGCAGCCCGTCGAGGCGTCGAGGTAGCCCTTGCTCCCCGGCCGGATATTGTCGTTTCGACTTTGATCGATCAGCGGAGGCAGGTACCCGATCTCGAGCTCCAGTCCCGCGACGATCAGCAGATCGGCCTTCGAGAGCTTCAGAATAAACGACGGCTTGGCGTCGACGAAATGCGGATCCTGATAACCGCGGGCAAGTGCGAAGGTCTCGACCCGGTCGCCGCCGATGGCGTCGCCGATCGAGGCCAGGTCCTGCAGCGTCGCCACGACGCGCAGTTTCGCGAAGACGGGACTCGAGATGAAAAGCAGGGCGGCCAGGGCGAGGGCGGTTCGTTTCATGTCGCAATTTTCCTCAGAAGGGATGGGCGCCGTGAGCGCCGATCGAGAATTGGATCTGGATCAGGGCCTCGTTAGCGGTGATGCCCTGCTGCGCATACCGGCGCTGCCTCAGCTCCCCTCGGACCTGAGAGAACTCGCTCGGCCAGAAAGTTAAAGTCACCGCCTCGCCGCGGTCCCGCAGCTGGCTGTCGTCGGCGTGGTCGGAAAACTCGTAGCGCGCTCCGGCGAACCAACGTTTCGCGAGCTGATAGTCGCCGCTGACGTAGAAGCCCTGGCCGGACTGGGCACCTCCGGGTTGCTCGCGCCGGCTCCAGAAGAACTCGCTGCGCAGGATGAAGGAACGATAGGGGCGACCCTGGAGCGGCTTCCACCGATACACGAGATGCGCGTTCTCGAGCGTCGTCGTGGCGTCGGTCGTCGTGCCGTTGAACCCGTGGCCGAAGCTGCCGCCCAACTCCACATTGTTGTCGTCTCCGAAGTCGCGATACAGACGGTACTGCGCGTCGAAGGCGAGCTTGCTGCGTGACGGGGCGTCGAAAAGTCCTTCCGTCGTGCCGCGCAGAACCTGGACGGTCGCCTCCGAGAAGGTGTCCCCCGGCAGAGGAAGCAGCTTGGCGACCGAGAAGCCCGAGTCGCTCCAGCCCTCTTCGCTGCCGAGAAGGTTGACGACCGGCAGCGGCTCGTCGGGCCACGGCAGAACGTGCAAGTGCTGCGTGTTCACCTTGCCGAACGCGACCTTGAATTTCCCGACCTTGACCAGGAGGTCCCAAGGCAGGTGCAGGAAGGTCACGTAGCCCTCCTCGACGTCGACTCCGGTGTTGGAAAAGGAAATGAAGAAGTCGCCGCGGGCGTAGGGGTCGACGATCGCCTGCAGCGCAAGCTCCGATTCGCGCAGCTGGAGACTCGGCTGGTCGTCCACTGGATTGTGTCCCGCGATGCCGAGAAAGTTGCCGATCACGGAGATCGACGGGTTGAAGTAGTTGGAGGTCTGACTCGCCGCTGCGGGAGCCGGCGGGGGCGGCGGCGCGACCGGCTCCGGAGCGGGGGTGGGTTCCGGCGAAGGCGGCGCAGCGTCCTGAGCGAACGCGCAAGCCGCCGCGATGAGCCCGATGCAAGCCAGGGAAAGCGAAGATCGAATGACTTTCAATGGTCCTCCTGCGAGGCGCCCGGTTTCGGGAACGGGCGCGGCGCGCGCCCCCCGGAATGCTACGAGCGGGCGGGAGGAGAGCGGCCGGAGTGGTTGCGGCCGGACAGACGCCCGGAGGGGTCGAGCTCGAAAACGAGGGAAGACGGCGTCGAGGCGGCGCCGTCCGGAATGATCCCGGCCAGTGGAGACACGAGCGCGACCCCGTGGGTCAGGCAGGCGAGGCAGCCATGCGGAGAAGCCACGTCCTTGACCGTCGAGATGCCGCCGGCGGACGGGGTGCCGGCCCCGGCGCCCGGTTCGGGGTGAAGCCCGAAGGAGCCGCCGATCGCCAGCAGCGCGGCGATGGAAAGCGCCAGGTGGACGGCGCGGGCGGACCTCATTTGGCGAAACATTCCGCTTCTCAAAGGCCTCCGGGCGGTATTCTATTCCTCTTCGGGAGCCGGTCTCCAGAGGCCGCCCTGGCTGCGTACAATGCCGGGCGTCATGGCCGAGCCCAAACCGTTTTTTCCGCCGGCGCGCACGCCCGCGGCCGAGGAGGCCGCCTCGCGCCGGAGGATGTACTGGCTGCTGGGCCTCACCTTTCTGCATGTCTTCGGGGAAGGGGGGCTCGCGCTCTGGGAGTCGATCCGGACGGGGAGTCTGGCGCTTCTGGCCTTCGGCCTCGAGAGTGTGATCGAGGGGGGTGCGGCGTTGCTGGCCGTGCGCCACCTGCGGCACCTCGCCGACGAAGAAGAGGACCACGCGCGCCGCGACTTCCTGCTCGCGCGCTGGATCGGGGTCTCGTTCCTTCTGCTCGCGGCCTACACGACGGCGCGGGGAATCTACGAGCTGGCGGCGGGAAGCGTGGCCGAGAAGAGTCTCCTCGGATTGTTCCTGACGATCTTCGCGACCTTCGGAATGCCCCTGGTGGGATATTGGAAATGGAAGACGAGCCGAAGCCTCGGCAGCAAGGGTCTGGCGGCCGAGGCCAAGGAGTCGATCGCGTGCTCGATCGATTCCGGGCTGACCATGCTCGCAATGATCGGGGGTCTGCTCGGCTCGCCGGGCTGGGTGGATCCCGCACTGTCGCTTCTGATGGTTCCCTGGTTCCTGCGGGAAGGAATCGCGCACGTGCGGGGCCGCGTCCACGCGCACGTCCGGTAGGGCGCGACAGGGGGCCCGCAGTGGCCCGCCGCCAGGACTGCTAGAATCTCTTGAGTTGAAAACGGCATATATCGCAGTGGAGGAATGAACTGATGTCGGACAATCCCAATGTTCACCCGGTCTCCGACGCGAGCTTCGATGGAGACATCCTGAAGAGCGAGCAGCCGGTGCTGGTCGACTTCTGGGCTCCGTGGTGCGGGCCATGCCGGTCGGTCGCGCCGATTGTGGACGATCTGGCCAAGCACTACGCCGGCAAACTCAAGGTCGCCAAGATCAACGTGGACGAGTCCTCGCAGGTTGCGATGAAGTACCAGATCACCTCGATTCCGACCTTCCTCCTCTTCAAGGCCGGACAGGTAGCCGACCGGATGCTCGGCGCCGTCCCCCGCAGCGAGTTCGTCAAGTTCATCGATCGCAACCTCTGACCGGCAATCGGGGAACGCCGCAGGGATAGAGTCCGGGACTCCTCTCCTTTTCCGGCGCGATCGAGGCAGGCCTTCCCGGCGTAAGATCGGTCGATGCGGCGCTCGCTGGTTCTCTTCGCTCGTGAGCCCGCCCGGCAGGCGCTGGAGAAGGGCTTCGCGACAGAGGAGGCGGCAGACCTCTTCGAGGCGTTCGCGGTCGGCTGGCGGGATGCCGCGCATCGCGCCGGAGCCGCATTCATCGTCGCGACCCCTCCGGAAGACCGGGCTGCCTGGGGCCGCCGCCTCGGGGGTAGTGAGGAGCCGGTCTGGATCGCGCAGCGCGGCTCCACCTTCGGGCGGCGGCTCGAGAACACGGCCCGCCGCGCCGCACGGCTCGGCGGACGCGCGATTCTGGTGGGGGGCGACGTCCCTCCGGCTCCCCGGGAGCTTCTCGAGGCATTCGAAGTGCTCGATCGAGGCGTCGACGCCGTGATTGCTCCCGCGCAGGACGGAGGGGTCTCCCTGCTGGCCCTGGCGACGAAGGATCTGGACCTGCTTTCGGGCATCGGTGTTCGCCGCCGCGACGTCTTCGAGAACCTCGTGAGGACGCTCGCGGCCAGAGGGCGCCGGATCAAACTCCTCGACCGAACGCCGGACGTCGACGGACGGCGTGGCTTGCTCACCTTCGCGCGAGGCCACGTGACGGTTTCGCTTGCGCCGTTGATTCGCCGCGCGCTGCGGGTAGATCCCGCGGCGAGCGGACCCCGGAACCTTCCGCCTCCTCGCGATGCCTCCGTCCCGCCCTCCGGGTTGCGCGCGCCTCCGGACGCCTGACCCTTCCGTTTTTGCCCGAGTCCAGTCCTGGTTTCCTCGGAGAGGAGGGTTTCTCTTGGAGTCCCGCACGCCTGTCGGTTCGACGCCTGCGCCGCCAACCGGCATCTACCCCTTCGTGCCTTTCGTATCGCTCGACACGTTGTGGTTCCAAGTGGCCGGGACGATCTGCAACCTGAAGTGCACCCACTGCTTCATTTCGTGCTCGCCGGCCAATCACAGCCACGAGATGCTCACCCTGAACCAGGTGCAAGCGCGCCTTCGGGAGGCGGCGGTGCTCGGCGTCCGCGAGTACTACTTCACCGGCGGGGAGCCCTTTCTCCATCCGGACCTGCTGGCGATGATCGAGGAGACTCTTCGCCAGGGCCCGGTAGGCGTCCTGACCAACGGCCTGCTGCTGACCCCCGAGCGCTGCCGAAGGCTCAAGACGCTCTCCGATGAGAGTGAGTACTCACTCGATATCCGGATCTCGATCGACGGTTACACGGCGGAGGTGAACGATCCGATCCGGGGTGCCGGGACGTTCGACAAGATCCTGACCGGAATCCGCAACCTGGCCGAGGCCGGCTTGAATCCCGTCGTTACGGTCACCGAGGCCTGCGCGGACGCCGCGAGCGCGGAGGGACGCGCCCGGTTCCTCGCTTGGATCCGGGCGATCGGCTTGTCGCGCCCTCGCGTGAAGGTGCTCTCTCTGTTCCGCATCGGCGCGGAAGCGAATCGCTTGCGAGCCTACGAGTCCTGGGAGTCCCTTCGGGGACGCCATCTGACCGAAGAGGAGTCGGAAAAGCTCCAGTGCTCCTCCTGCCGGATGGTCACTTCCCGCGGAGTCTACGTTTGCCCCATTCTCCTGGACGAACCGAAGGCGCGGATGGGGGAGACTCTTGCCGAGACCCTCCGGCCTTTCGAGCTCGGCTACTCCGCATGCTTCACGTGTCACGAGTACGGTGTCACATGCCGGACGTAGAGGCCGAGAGGGGCGCGGTTCGCCTGGCTTTCTTCGGCGGTGTCTACAGCAACACCCGCGCGCTGGCGGCGGCTATCGACGACGCGCGGAAATGGGGGGCCGACGCGATGTACGCGCTGGGGGACTTCGGCGCCTTCGGGCCCCACCCCGACCGGGTCTTTCCGGTGCTGCTCGACTCTGGCGTCGAGGCCATTCAGGGCAATTACGAAGAGTCGCTCTCGACCGACGCCGCCGACTGCCGCTGCGGGTATACGGATCCGCGCGACAACCACTTCGCTCAGATTTCCTACGACTACACGGCCGAGAAGACCTCGGCCGACTGGAAGCGGTGGATGGCGACCCTCCCGAAGACCCGCCGACTCGAGGTCAAAGGGCGCAAGGTTCTGCTCGTGCATGGCTCGCCGAGGAAGATCAACGAGTTTCTGTGGGAGTCCACTTCACCGGTGGCATTTCTGGAGAGACTCCTCGCGGATCACGGCGCCGACGTGATCGTCTGCACCCACACCGGGCTCCACTGGAAGCGACGGCTTCCCTCCGGCAAGCTCGTGGTCAATTCCGGCGCGCTCGGGCGCCCGGCCAACGACGGGGGGACAAACGTCTGGTACGCGCGGCTGGCCTTCGGGCGGGAGATCGGAGTCGAGTTCGTGCCGGTCGCCTACGACCACGAGGCCATGGCGCGGGAGATGGAGGAGGAAAAGCTTCCCGAGGAGTTCGTGTCGACGATCCGAACCGGATGGTGGACCACCTGCCTCGAGATCCTGCCCGCCAAGGAGAGGGACCGAGGACGTTACTAGGAGGAGAGCGCGAATGCCGAGCTACTACATGTCGGAGGATCTGGCCCGTTTCGCCGAGATGGCGAAGACAAACCCGAAGCTTTTCGATCTCTTTCTCAAGTGGTACTCGACCACCATGGAGAAGGGCGCCCTGGATGAGAGGACCAAGAAACTGATCGCTCTCGCCGTGGCGTTCGCAATCCAGGAGCCGTACTGCATCGACTCGTACTCCTCGGCCTGCGCGGACGCGGGAGTCACGCCCGAGGAGATGGCGGAGGCCGTCAACGTCGCGGCGGTCATTCGCGGAGGCGGCGTCGTGGCGCACTGGGTTCAGGCCTGCAACACGATCACACGAAAGGGCTGAACCGATGGGAAAGCGCCTGGCCGTCATCGGGGCGGGCCCCGTCGGCCTCTGCGCCGCGCTGGCCGGAGTTGAGCGGGGCTTCGACGTCACCGTCTTCGAACGGGACGCCGTCGGGCAGGGCCTTCTTGGCTGGGGGAACACCCGGCTCTTCTCTCCCTTCGTGATGAACGTGTCGGTAGAGGCACGTCGGGAGCTCGGCCGGGAGGTCCCGCGGGACGACGCGCTCTTGACCGGGCCGGAAATGGTCGAGCGGGTGCTCGCGCCGCTCGCACAGAGCCCACGGCTTGCGGGCCGGATTCGGACCGGGCACCGCGTCGCCGGAGTGGCACGAGCCGGCATGACGCGGATGGATTTCGCGGGGCATCCCTTGCGGTCCGAGCGCCCGTTTTGCCTCCTCGTGGCAACGCCGGGAGCGGAGGAGTTTTTCGAGGCGGATGCCGTTCTGGACGCCTCGGGGGTGACCGGCCAGCCGTGTTGGGTGGGTCCGGGCGGCCTTCCCGCAAGGGGCGAGCGAGCCCTCGACGGACGGATCCTCCGCAGCCTGGGCTCCGTCGCACGTCGGTTGCCCGAGATGGTCGGCCAGACCGTCCTGCTCGCGGGCGGCGGGCACTCTGCGGCTACGGCGCTGCTCTGGCTCGAAGAGCTCTCGATCGTCGCGCCGCAGACACGGGTAAGGTGGGCCGTGCGCACGGCGAACCGGCGGCCCGTGACCGAGGTCGCCGACGATCCGCTGCCCGAGCGGCACCGCGTCGCCTCGCGGTCCAACGATCTTGCGGAGAGTCCGCCTTCGTGGCTCACTGTGGAGCGCCGCGCGACGGTCGAATCACTCGACGCGCAGGCCGATGGAGGCCTCTGTGTGGAACTTTCCGGAAACCGGAGCGGCATCTTCGCCGAGATCATTGCGCTGACCGGGTATCGGCCGGATTGGAGCTTTCTGTCAGAGCTTCAGCTGGAAGTATCGCCCTCGACGGAAGGCGCGGGAAGGCTGTCGCGGGCGCTGGACGGCGTGACAGACTGCCTCTCAGTGCCGGCGGTTGGCCCGGAAGATCTTCAGTCGGGGGAGCCGGGGTTCTTTCTGGTGGGCGCCAAGAGCTACGGCCGGTCCCGGAATTTCCTGATCCGGACCGGCCTCCAGCAGCTGGAGGGCGTTCTGAAGACGCTCTAGCAGGCCCACCGGGTCGATTCGGCCCTTCCTTTCGAATCGCGTAATGTTGGGCCGCTTAGAGTCGTCTGGCTTGGCGGCCGCCTCACGTCGGGAAGGTTCCAGGGGTCCGAAGGGGTTTTCAACGAAGATGAAAAAGACTGCGATCGTCGGTCTGGGGCTTCTCCTCCTGGCGGGGCTCGTCTGGGTGGTCGGCTTCCGGGGCCGGCAGGCCGCTCCCAAGTATCGAACCGCGAAGATCGACGTCGGAAGCGTCGCGCAAACGGTGACCGCGACGGGAACCCTCTCGGCAGTCACGACCGTCAAAGTGGGCAGTGTCGTTTCCGGGAACGTGGCCGTTCTCCACGCCGATTTCAACAAGCAGGTGAAGAAGGGGGACCTCCTGGCGGAGCTCGACCCCGTCCCGTTCCAGGAGAAGGTCGATCAGGCCCGGGCCGCGCTGGAGAAGGCGAAGGTCGACGTCCGCAATACCGAGATCGGGCTGCGCCGCCAGAAGGCTCTGCAGGAACAGGGTCTCGCCCCGCAAGCCGATCTCGATCTGGCGCAAGCCAACTACGACTCGGCCAAGGCGGCCGTGGCCCAGGCCGAGGCGTCGCTCCGACAGGCGGAGACGGATCTGCGAAACAGCAAGATCGTCGCGCCGATCGACGGCGTCGTGGTCGATCGTGAGTACGACGTCGGCCAGAGCGTTGCGGCATCCTTCCAGGCGCCCACGATCTTCACGATTGCGCAGGACCTGACGAAGATGCAGGTCTCCGCCGACGTCTCGGAATCCGACATCGGGATGTGCAAGGTGGGGCAGCCCGTCCGCTTCACCGTGGACGCTTACCCCGAACAGATGTTTCGGGGGACCATCTCGCAGATTCGCCTGAACGCGACGGTCAACCAGAACGTCGTGACCTATCCGGTCATCATCGATGTTCCGAACCCGGAGCTCGCTCTGCGTCCGAACATGACGGCCAACGTCTCCATCGATGTCGCGGTGGTCAAGGACGCGCTGCGCGTTCCCAACGCCGCGCTCCGGTGGCGCCCGGAGGAGAAGGAGGCCGTTTCCTCCTCCTCGCCGGAAGAGCGAGCGGCGAAGAGCGTCGGCGAGAAGGGCCCGGCGGGCGCGATGAAACAGTTCGACCGCACGGCTGGCGGCAAACCCCGAAAGGCGGGCCAGATGGTGTACACGATTGCCGCGGGCGGCGTGGGAGAGCCGAAGCCGGTGGAAATCAAGCCGGGCATCACGGACGGACGATTCACTCAGGTCGTTTCCGGAGGCCTCAAGGAGGGCGACACGGTCGTCGTCGGCCTCGTCACGTCGAAGGCGGATACGGGCGCCAGCCGGAATCCGGCCGCTCCGGGAGGTCCAGGCGGCCGGAGGTTCTGAAGTTGGACGTCATTCGGATCGAAGACGTCGTCAAGATCTATCAAATGGGCGAGGTCGAGGTGAGGGCGCTCGACGGCGTCTCGCTCTCGATCGCTCCCGGTGAGTTCCTCGCCGTCATGGGTCCCTCGGGCTCGGGCAAGAGCACCTTCATGAACATCGTCGGGTGCCTCGATCGCCCGACCTCGGGCAAGTACTTCCTCGATGGTATAGACGTTTCGGGGCTCGGCCGCGACGAGCGGGCGGAAATCCGCAACGGGAAGATCGGTTTCGTGTTCCAGTCGTTCAACCTGTTGCCGCGGACATCGGCGGCCGAAAATGTGGAATTGCCCCTGATCTATTCGTCCAATGGCCTCTCCGCGAGGCAGCGAAACGAGAAGGCCCGAGCTTGCCTGGCCGCCGTGGGGCTCGCCGGCCGCGAAGACCACCACCCGAGCCAGCTCTCCGGGGGGCAGCAGCAACGCGTGGCGATCGCGCGGGCGCTGATCAACGACCCGAAGCTCATGCTCGCCGACGAGCCGACCGGAAACCTCGACTCGAGGACGTCCGAAGAGGTCATTGCGGTTTTCCAGAAGTTGAACGAGGGTGGCCGAACGGTCGTGGTGATCACACACGAGCCCGACATCGCCCAATACGCGAAGCGGATCGTGACGTTCCGGGACGGAAAACTGGTCGAAGATCGCCCCGTGGCCAGCCGGAGAGTCGCGGTGGCCTCGACACGGGCCTGAAGGGGAGCCCATGCTCAAGTTCCTCACGATTCTCAAGGTGGGCCTCAAGGCGATCTCGCGCAATAAGATGCGCGCGACCCTGACGGCCCTCGGCATCATCATCGGGGTGGCTTGCGTGATCGCGATGATCGGCGTCGGGCAGGGATCTCAGGCCGCGATCCAGGCGCAGATCTCGGCGCTCGGAACCAACTTCCTGATGATCTTCCCCGGTGTCGCGACGCAGTCGGGGGCGCGCATTTTTACGGGGCAGTCGACAATCACCGACGACGACGTGGCGGCGGTCCGGAACGAGTGCCCCGCGGTCGCCTACGTCTCTCCCGTATCCCGCTCCGCCGCGCAAGTGGTCGCGGGGAACCTCAACTGGGGAACGAGCATCCAGGGAGTCGGCGTCGAGTGGCCTTTCGTGCGGTCGTGGAACGTCGAGAAGGGCGCTTTTTTCGGAGACTCGGAGATCCGCGCCGCCGCAAAGGTATGCGTGCTCGGTTCGACGGTCGCCGACTCCCTATTCGGGGCGCAGGACCCGGTCGGCCAGATGGTTCGGATCAAGAACTTCCCCTTCCGCGTGGTCGGCGTGCTCGAGACCAAGGGGGGAAGCACGATGGGACAGGACCAGGACGACGTGGTCGTGGCTCCCTACACGACGGTGATGCGGCTCCTCAAGGGATCCACGAAAATCGACATGTTCATGGCCTCGGCGGTCTCCCAATCGGCGGTCGAGGAGGCGCAGAAGGAAATCGAGGCGCTGCTGCGGCAGCGGCATCGACTCCAGCCCGGGCAGGACTCCGACTTCATGATCCGGTCACAGCAGGAGATCGCGCAGACCGCCGATCAGACCTCGAAGACCCTTTCGCTGCTGCTCGCCTCCGCGGCTTCGATCTCGCTCTTGGTCGGAGGGATCGGGATCATGAACATCATGCTCGTCTCGGTGACCGAGCGGACCCGGGAGATCGGCATCCGCATGGCGATCGGGGCCAAAGGCCGCGACATCCGCATGCAGTTTCTCATCGAGGCGCTGACGCTTTCGATCGCCGGCGGAGTGATCGGCATCGCCCTCGGTACGGGCGTCTCGAAGTTCATTGCCGTGAAGGCGCACTGGCCGATCTTGCTGTCGCCCGGGGCGATCTTTCTCGCCTTCGGCTTCTCGGCCGTCATCGGCGTGTTCTTCGGCTTCTATCCGGCCCAGAAGGCCTCGCGCCTCGACCCGATCGAGGCGCTTCGCTACGAGTAGACCCGCCTGCGGCGTTACAATCTTCCGTGCCTTCTCGACCTGCGTTCGAGAGTCTCCGGCGGCGCCTCGATCCCCGCAGGAGGCTCGCGGCGCGTCTGTTCCTCTCCCTGATTCTGGCCTTCGCCGTTCCGGGGTCTCTGCTCGTGTTTCTGCTGGAGCGGCGCCTTGCCGCGCTGGGGAATTCCTCGGATCTGCGTCGAGACGTGGCCGTTCTCTTCGCGGGCTTGCTCGTGCTGGCACTCGCCGCGGTGTTCTTGGTTTCCCGGAGCATCTCAGCCCCGATCCGCGGCCTCGTGAGTGTCGCGGAGGCCATCGGCCGGGACCGCGAACGCGAGGTCGAGGGACAAGAGCCCCGCGATGAGGTCGGGCGCCTGGCGGCGTCGATCGAGCGAATGGGACGCCGCGTCGAGAGGCGCGTCGAGACGCTCCACCGGCTGCATGAGTTCCTGCGCTCCGCACATCCGACGGCGGATCTGGCCGAGGTGCAGGCCCGCGCGACCGAGGCGATCGCCGCCTTCACGGGGGCCGAGAGGGTCTGGTTCTTCTTCCACGACCCGGACACGAACCGCCTCGAGGCCGCCTGGCCCGGCTGGAACGTGCCGGAGGAGCTCGCGCGGGACCTGAAGGTCTCGGTCGACCAGCTCTCCATCGCGAGCATGGTCTTCCGGACAGGCGAAATCCACGTCTCCAACGACCTCGACCGCGACCCGTACTCGAATCCCAAGCTTCAGACGCTGGAGAACGCCTCGAACGCCATTTTTGCACCGCTCAAGACGGAGGGGAAGGCGATCGGTGTCGTCGCGGCGACCAACCGCCCGGGCGGGTTCGGCCCCGAAGAAGCCGACGCACTCGTCATGTTTTCCGACGCCGCCTCGCTCTTGATCCAGAACGCCCGACTGTACCGAACGCTGACGGGAACGGTCGCGGAGCTGCAACGAGCCAGTCGCCTGAAGGACCACTTCCTGCAGAACGTGAACCACGAGCTGCGGACGCCGCTGACGTCGATCGTGGGTTGGACCGATCTGTTCGAGGAGGACCCGATCGAGCCGCAGACGTTGCAGCGCGGCCTTCGGCAGATCCGACAGTCCTCGCGGCTGCTTCTCGCCCTGATCGACGATCTGCTCGACCTGGCGCGGCTGGATCGTGGAACGCTCACTCTGGACTGGAAGGCGGTGGCGATTGAAGACATCGTCGCGCGCACGATCGAGACGGTGCGCCTGATGGCCGAAGCGCGGGGCGTCACCCTCCTGCAGGCGCCGCTGCCCGACGAGATGCAGCCGGTCCGCGCCGATCCGCTGCGTTTGCAACAGGTCCTCTGGAACCTGTTCGTCAACGCGATCAAATTCACGCCCCGCTACGGGCGAGTGATCGTGCGGGTCGAGCGGGAGCCCGAGCGCTATCTGGTCAGCGTCGAGGACGACGGCGTCGGAATCCCGGAGAGCGAGCTGCCGCACGTCTTCGAGCGTTTCCGCCAGGTGGACGGTTCGGCCACGCGGCGACACCCGGGGATGGGGATTGGCCTTTCCCTTGCCCGCAACCTCGTCGAGTTACACGGCGGCACGATCTGGGCGGAGAGCGCCGTGGGACAGGGAAGCCGATTCACGTTCAGCCTGCCGATCCGGCCGTGGCGGCGCAGCGCCGATGCGGAGGTGATGGCGGTCAGGGATTTATCGGACGAGGAGTGATCCGGTGCCCAAGGTTTCGGATGGGACAGGGGATCGGGAGAGGGAGAAACGGGATCGCCCGATCTCCCCGTCACCATCTCTCCGTCGTTTTTTCCTAACCGGAGGCCGCCGGCAAGCCGGTTCCCTTAAGCAGATCCTTGACTATGACGGCCGTCTCCTCCTTGCCGGGCACGCAGAGATTGGGATCCTTCTCCTTGCCCGAGGCCAGAGCGGCGGCGTACCCCTCGCAGTCGTAGCCGCAGGCGGTGCAGTCGGTCTGGGCCATCGCCGCGTAGAGCTTGAGGGTCAGATCGCCCCCTTTGGCCATCTCCATTCGGCGGGGAAGCGGGATGGTTTCGTCGTGGAAAGCCGGTGCTTCCTTCTTCACCCTCGGGGCCGCGGCGACGTCCTCCTCCGGCCGGCCGCTGTCCACCCACTGGCCGTAGGAGAGACAGTTGGGGCAGATGAAGGCGTAGTCCCAACCGACGGGCAGGAACTTGGCCGGCGTGCGGTAGACGTAGAGGGGGGTGAAGTCCTGAGGGCAGGCCGGGGCTTCGCGCTCCTGAGCGTCGAGGACCATGGTCTTGACGTGCGGACGGGAAAAGACGATCTGCTTGGGTTTCTGGTCGAACCGGAACATCTCCCCCCTCGGGCAGACCATCACGACTTGCGGCTTGTAGACCCGCTCGACGAAGAAGGAGCGCATCGGAATGTCGTGCGCCGGACAGAGAGGGGGGGCGTCCTTCCAGAAGGCGGACACCAGCGTCGATTTCTGGGTGAGTGACAATTGCATGAGGGAATTATAACTATCGCTATCAGCTGAAAGTTAGATCGCGACAAACGGATTGAGCCGCCGCTCTTGCTCGATGGTCGTTCCCGGCCCGTGCCCGCAGACGACCGACAGATCGCCCGGCAGCCGGAAGAGCTTCTGCCGGATCGAGGCGAGGATCGCGTCGGTGTCGCCTCCCCACAGGTCGGTGCGGCCGATGGAGCGGCGAAAGAGCGTGTCGCCGGAAAAGAGAATCGGGGTGTCTCCCTGGAGCTCGAAGCAGGTGGAGCCGGGCGTGTGCCCCGGCGTGTGAATCGCCCGCAGCGTGAACTGGCCGAAGGGGACGATCTCCTCGTCGGCCAGGGGCGCGTCGAGCGGGCGAGGCGGCTCTGCCGTGAGGCCGAAGAAGGCCGCCTGCTCGGGCAGCGCCTCGTAAAGGGGCCGGTCGGCGGGATGGAGCCGAATCGCGGCGCCCGTCGCCTCGGCGACCGCGCGCGTGGCGCCGATGTGGTCGAAGTGGGCGTGCGTGTGCAGCAATGCCACCGGACGCACGCTCGCCGCCGCAAGCGCCTCGAGGATCCGCTCGGGCTCGTCTCCCGGATCGATCACGATCGCCTCGCGCGCGTTCTCGTCCACGAGGATGGAACAGTTGCATTGAAGGGGTCCGACGGGAATCGTCTCGATCGAGGGGCCGCTCACGCGCGAGCTCGCACTTTCCGAGAGTTACCCGATGATGGCCGGAGTGCTGGACGCCACCCTCAGGCGATCGCTCATCATGGGTTGACCGCCACGGCCGTCTCTACGTCATGGCGCTCCCGGCGCTCCGGGCAGGCCCAGACCCGTTCCGGCGAAGCCAGGGCGAGCTGTACGGCCCACTCCTGGTTGTCCGGGCGCCGGTACTCGGATTGGAACAGCTTTCGCCGGCTTCTGGGCGTGAAGATCTCCCAGCGAATGTAGCCGAAGTCGACCGTGTCGCCGTGCAGATAGAAGGCGGGAATTCGCTCTCCCGCCTCGATCTCGCCCTGCCGCACCGTGATCGGACGAAACCCGTTGGCCAAGAGTCTCTCCTCGAACTCGGCCCGAACGGGCCGGCCCTGGTGACGCAGGCTGTGTCGGCCCCGCGCCACGCCGCGGCCGAGGATCAGGTCATCGAGCGCGGCCGCGAGCTCGGGCTCCATCCAACGATCTTAACGCGCCGGGGGCGAAATGCCCTTAGACTGCTTCTGCGTGCTCTCCGAGCAGCTCATTCATTTTTCTCTCGCTCTGTGGGTCGGGGGCACGCTCGTCGCCGTGATGTGCGCGCCGGTGCTTTTTCGAGGCCTCACGTCGCGCGATCAGGCGGGAGACCTCTTCGACGAGATCCTGCGACGCTTCGAAGCGGTCAAGCACGTGCTTTCTTTGGCCCTCGTGATCGGCGTGTTCGTTGAGCTCGAGCAGCGGGGCCGGCTGGAGGGACCGGGAATCGCGTCCGGTGTCGCCATCTTCCTGGCCGTGGCGACCAACGTTTACCTCTCGATGGTGCTGCGGCCCCGGATGAAGTACTTCCGGATGAAGGCCGGCTCCTTCGACACGGCCGAGCCGGGCAACCCCTGGAAGGCGAAGTTCGACGGGTTGCACCGGCGGTCCGTTCGGGTCCTCGTGCTCGGTTGGATCGCGGCGGCGGTGGCGCTGGCTCTCAGAGGGTGAGTGGGGAATGGTTGATGGCGAAGGGGAGCCGAGAGGCGCAGGCTAGGTCTCGAGTTGCGCGATCAGGTCGATCTCCAGAAGCGCCCCTTTGGGAAGCGCGGCAACGGTGACCGTAGATCGGGCCGGCCGGTGCTCGCCGAAGCGGCGAGCGTAAACGGCGTTCATCGCGGGGAAGTCTTCCGCGCGGGTGAGGTAGACCGTGGTCTTCACGACGTCGGCGAGCGTTGCTCCCGACTCACGGAGCACGGCCTCCAGGTTGTCGAGGATCCGCTCGGTGGAAGGCTCGACGCCGCCCGCGACGAGCTCTCCCGTGGCGGGGTCTAGGGGAATCTGTCCCGAGGCGAACAGGTACCCGCCTGCGGCCACGGCCTGCGAGTAGGGGCCGATCGCCTTTGGGGCCCCTTCGGTCGCGATGAATTTCATGGGAGGAGTTTAAGGTCTAGCGCTGAGGGTTCAAAGTCGCTTAGGCCTGGTCCTCGAGAACGGCGATGTAGGGCAGATTCCGGTAGCTCTCGGAAAAGTCGAGGCCGTATCCGACGACGAAGTGGTCGTCGATCGAAAAACCGAGGTAGTCGACCGGAATCGCGGAGTTGCCGTCGATGCGCTTTCTCAGGAGGGAGCAGATCTTGATCGATTTCGGCCGCCGCGTGCCCAGGATTTCGACGATCTTCTCGAGCGTGCGGCCCGTGTCGACGATGTCTTCGACGATGAGGATTTCTCGGCCTGCGACGTCCGTCGTCAGGTCGCGCTGGAGCTGGACGTTGCCGGAGGACTTCGTGCCCTTCCCGTAGGAGGAGACCTGGAGAAAATCGACGGCGACGGGCGTCTTCATCCTCTTGGCCAGGTCACAAAGGAAAAAGACGGACCCCTTGAGGATCCCGACGAGCAGGAGCGGCCGCCCGTCCTGGTCCCGGTCGATCTGAGCGGCCAGGCGCGCAACGCCTTCCTGGAGGGTCGCCGCGTCGATCAGAGTTCTCCCTAGGCGCATTCACCTACCTGACCCGAAGCCGTCGGGGCGGCGCTACAATGACCGTTTACCGGAAAAGCCGCGATGTCCGTCGAAAAGCAGCAGCTTCTGCATGAAGACTATATCCGGCTGACGGAGCGGTTCAAGGCCCTTTGGACCTTTCACCAGTTCCTGCGTGGCATCTGCAAGACGTTCTCGTCGCAGGCGCCAGAGTACGGGACCGACTTCAACGGGCTGTACGAGGAGGTCAAGGCCGTCGGGGCGAGCCTCAACACGGCGGCGCCGGAAGCGGTGTCCCGCAGCATTCAGGGCCTCTTCGGGCGCCTGGACGCCGTGGCGGCCGAGCTGCGCGACACGGATCGGCAGATTTCGCCGTCCTTCGTCCGCCGTTTCTTCGACAAGATCCGTCCGCAGGACGAGAAGATCGCCTTCTACCTGCTGCGCTACTACTTCTCCCAGCCGGACGTGGACGAGGACGTCATCGACAAGGTCGATTTCCTCGCCACGGTCGCCGCGACGGGCAGGCCCGAGCCCAACGCCACGGCGTCCCGCCCCCGCAGCGCCATCCGCCAGCTCTTCGAGTCCGTCACGGCGGCTTCCGTGTGGCCTCGGATCGAGATCGGAATGACGCCGGCGGTGGTCCGGGCCTTCGACGAGCTCGCGAGCGACGTGACGCAGGCGCGGGAGTTCGAGCAGCTTCTGACCGAGAGGTTGCTCAACAACGCGCGGACCATGAAGCGCCGTGTTGCGACGGGACTAGCGGACCCGGACATCCTGACGGCCGTCGCCTGGTGCAACCTGACGACGCGGTCCGTCTTCCACCGCCTCTACGAAAAGGAAGAAAGACGTCTCGACGAGGCCACGGGCCACATCGCCGACCTCGAGCGGGAGTTGACGCGAGGAGGCGACGACGCGGCGGCGCCGCAGGAGTTTCGCCGGTTCCGTGAGTCGCGGGTGCGCTTCGACCAGCTTGCGACGGAGAACAACCTGCGCGCCCAGCACATCATGGAGTTGAAGCTCGTCATCGGGGACGTGCTCGAAAAGTTCGACATCTCGGAGCTCGCGGCCGAGGACATCGACGAGGCCCTGGAGCTGGTCGAGGAGGTGGACGCGAGCTCCGAGGACGAGAGTTTCTGGCAGCCCTGTCTCGACCGCATTCTCGAGCCTGTCGGGCGGGCGGCGGGCGGAGGCGCCCCGGCTGGCGGCGGCACGGGCCTGGCGGCTCTCCGGCTCGAGACCTGGGAGCTTTCCACGGCGCGGCGGACAGTGTCTAGCGGAGAGCCTCCGTCGGAGGCCGATCGGACCCTTCTGCGGGCGGCCGCCTTGCGGGTCCGCGCCGAAGAGCAGGCGGAGGCGCTGAGACGGGCCCGCGAGGGGAGCGCCGTCCCGGATCTGGTTCGGGCCGCGCGGGCGACGCTCGCCCG
The DNA here is from genome assembly GCA_041481715.1 of Thermoanaerobaculia bacterium. Classification (GTDB taxonomy): domain Bacteria; phylum Acidobacteriota; class Thermoanaerobaculia; order UBA5066; family Gp7-AA6; genus DATBFU01. The sequence continues at coordinate 18,700 of JBGPCK010000001.1, forward strand.
ATGCGAGCCGATCGAGGCGGCGCTCGAGCACATGGGCCTGGAGAGCCGCGGCTCGGAGGAGGCGCGCACTTGGAATCGCTCGCGGCAGCGCCTGCGCACGGCGAGCTCCGAGCTCTGGCTGGAGGTCGATCAGAGGACGTAGGTGAGGCTGGTCGAACGTAGGGGAGAGTACCCGCGACCGGCTTCCTGCCTCCTGCGTCCGGTGTCCGGCGTTGCGGCTTCCTCCCCGTATACTCCCCGGTCGTGAAGGAAGACCCACCCGGAGAGGCTCCGGCCGAGCAAGCTCTGATCGAAAACCGCCGCCGCAATCTCGAGGACATTCGGCGGCTCGCCGGCGATGTCTACCCATTCGGGTTTGCCCTGACGTCGACCGTTTCGGAAATCGCGAGGACGCACCGGCAACGGTCGGGCGTCGAGCTCGAGAGCGAGGCAACCCATGTGGCGACCGCCGGTCGGATCCTGGCTCGACGCACGCAGGGCAAGGCCGGTTTTCTGGATCTTTCCGACGGTGTGGAGCGCCTGCAGGTCTACATCCGCAAGGACGCGGTGGGGGACACGGGTTGGGAGCTCTATCGGGCCCTGGATCTGGGCGACTGGATCGGAGTTTCCGGCGAGATCTTCAAGACGAGGACGGGGGAGCTCACGGTCAAGGCTCGCGAGATCGCGTTTCTCGCGAAGTGCCTCCGGCCTCTGCCGGCGAAATGGCACGGTTTGAAGGACGTCGAGCTCCGCTACCGGCAGCGTTATCTCGACCTGGCCGTCAACGCCGATTCGCGCGGCGTCTTCGAGCTGCGGTCGAGGGTGGTGCGCTACTTGCGGCGCTTCCTCGATGAGCGGGGCTTCCTGGAAGTCGAGACGCCGATGATGCAGGCGATCCCGGGTGGCGCACGCGCGCGGCCCTTCGTGACGCATCACAACGCGCTCGACCTCGAGCTCTTCCTGCGTGTCGCGCCCGAGCTGTTCCTGAAGCGGCTCATCGTCGGCGGAATGCCGAGGGTCTACGAGCTCAACCGCAATTTTCGAAACGAGGGGATCGGGTGGCGGTGGAATCCCGAGTTCACGATGCTCGAGTTTTACCAGGCCTTTGCGCGCGCGAGCGACTTGATGGCGCTGACCGAAGAGATGCTCTCCGGCCTCGTCCGGGAGGTCACGGGAACAACGAGCACGGCCTGGGGCGGAGCGACGATCGACTGGGCGCCGCCCTTCCGGAAAGTGACGATGCGGCAAGCTGTTCTCGACGCTACCCGCGAGGACCCGCGCGGCGCGGTGCGGCCCGAGGAGCTCGAAACCGCCGAAGGACTGCTCGCCGCCGGGCGGAGATTCGGCGTCGAGGCACCCGACCGATTTGCCGGAAGAAAGGGCAAGCTCTTAGCCGAGCTCTTCGAGGCGACGGCGGAGGCGCTGCTCGTCCAGCCGACCTTTCTCCATGAGTTCCCGACGGAGATCTCTCCGCTCTCCAAGCAGGATCCGGCCAACCCCGAATGGGTGGACCGCTTCGAGCTCTACGTGGGCGGCATGGAGATCGCCAACGGTTTTTCCGAGTTGAACGACCCGCACGAGCAGGCGGCCCGATTCCGGCAGCAGGCAGAGGAACGCGCGGGGGGGGATCTCGAAGCGCCGCCCTACGACGAGGAGTATGTCCAGGCGCTCGAGTACGGCATGCCGCCAACCGCCGGCGAGGGGGTCGGCGTCGACCGGCTGACGATGCTCGTGACGGATCGCCACTCGATCCGCGACGTGATTCTGTTCCCCCTCCTGAAGCCCCGGGGGCACGGGACAGGCGAGGACGAGGCGCCCGGCGAGGAGTGAACACTCTCACCGGCATCCCGAGCGGCCTCCGCGGGACATTCCGAATGACACGAGAGAGGCCGTGAGCTTCGAGTCCTTCGTCGCCCTGCGCTACCTCGCGGCGTCGCGCAAGACGGCGCACGTCGCCCTGATCTCGACGATCTCGATCCTGGGGCTCGCGGTCGGTGTGGCGGCGCTCGTCATCTCTCTGTCGCTCTTGTCCGGCTTCCAGGACCGCATCCGCGCGCAAATGGTCGAGCGCAGCCCGCACCTGACGGTCTCGCCGGAGCAGGGCGCGAGCCTCGCGGACCCGGAGCGCGTGCGACAGGTGCTCGCTGGCCTCGCCGGGCTGCTGGCCGTCGAGCCCGTGATCGAGGGGCGCGGCTGGATGTCCCCTTCGGCCGGGGGCACGGCGATGCCCGTGCGCTACCGCAACGCGCCCGTCGCAAGCCTCGCCGCCGTTTCCGGCTCGGAGGAACCGCCGGTTCGCGTTGCGGCTTCCGTTGGCTTCCGGATCGGAGTCGGCGTGGGGGAGTCCGTGCGCCTGACCTCCGCGCGCACGCATCTGTCGCCGATCGGCCCGATTCCCGTATCGGTCGCGCTCCGGGTCGCGGAAGTTTCCCGCCGGGGCGCCCTGGAGAAGTCACCGGAGGTGGAGGTCCCCGAACCCGTGGCGCGCGTTCTCTCCGGGATGCCAGCCGGCGCGCGCGCCTACGAAGCGCGGCTGGCCGATCCGACCGGCGTCGACCGCGCGCGCCGAGACGTCGCCCGGCGCCTCGGGACCGGATACCGGGTCGAGACCTGGAAAGACAGGAACGCTCCGCTCTCCTTTGCGCTCGGCCTGGAGAAGCTCGTCATCTTCGCCACGGTCGCCCTCGTGATCCTGGTCGCGGCATTCAACATTGTTTCGAACGTCGCGCTGCTGGTCGTGGAGAAGAAGCGGGATCTGGGCGTCTTCGCTACCATGGGCGCCGCTCCCCGGTCGCTCGCCCGCATCTATCTGATCCTCGGCGCCGCGATCGGAGGAATTGGAACGATCGGCGGCCTCGCTCTGGGCGTCACCGCGTCGCTCGTGCTCGACCGGTTCCATCTGGTCCCGCTTCCGGCGGACGTGTACCTGTTCACCCACGTCCCCTTTGCCGTGCACCCGCGGGACGTGCTTCTGGTGGCGGTCTTCTCCTTCGGGACGGCGCTTGCCGCTGCGGTGCTGCCTGCTCGCGCCGCCGCTCGCATTGCGCCGGGGGAAGCCGCGGAGCTGTCACGATGAGATCCTCGGCTGTCTGTCATCGATTCTCGGTCTTGAGCGCGGCGTCGGAACCGAGAACCGGAAGCTGAAGACGGAAAACCGATGACCGTCCTGGCGATCAAGGCGGAGAATCTCTCCAAGACTTACGCCGGCGAGGCAGCGCCGGTGACGGTCTTCCGGAACCTCTCCTTCGAGCTTCCTGCGGGAGTCTTCGCCGCGGTCATGGGGCCGTCGGGCGTGGGCAAGTCGACGCTGTTGCACCTGCTCGGCGGGATCGACCGCCCCAACGCCGGGCGCGTCGAGGTGTTTGGCGCGGCGCTTGGGGAGATGCCGGCTGCCGAGCGCGCGCGGTTTCGAAATGAGCGCGTCGGCTTCGTGTTCCAATTCCACCATCTGCTGCCCGAGTTCACCGCCGAGGAAAACGTCGCTTTTCCGCACCGCATCGCGGGACTGCCGGCCGGAGAGGCGCTGCGGCGGGCGCGGTCGCTGCTGGCACGGGTCGGCCTCGCCGACCGCGGCGGTCACCGCGCGCGGGCCCTCTCCGGTGGCGAGCAGCAGCGCGTTGCCATCGCGCGGGCGTTGGCGCGGGATCCAGGCCTGCTGCTGGCCGACGAACCCACGGGCAACCTCGACGCGGAATCGGCGGCCCGGGTCTTCGACTTGCTGGAAGGCCTACACCGGGAGCGGGGCATGAGCACGGTGCTGGTGACACACAACCCCGATCTAGCGAAGCGCTGTGATAAAATTTTCCTCATGTCCCGGGAAGGAATCTCTCCCGCGCCGGGTTTCGCGGGGCGGGTATAGGCCCAGCCCATATGGCCTGCGTGCCCGCCAGCGATGTTTGAGAAGTACAACGAGAAGGCGCGCCGCGCCCTCTTCTTCGCGCGCTACGAGGCTTCCAAGCTCGGGTCCAAGGTGATCGAGTCCGAGCACCTGCTGCTCGGCATCCTCCGCGAGGGGGAGGACATCATCAAGGAGATCTTCTCCCGCTTCAACGTGAAGCCCGAGGAGGTGCGCCGCGAGATCGAGGGAGACCGCATTTTTGTCGAGCGGATCTCCTCGACTGCCGAGCTTCCGCTTTCCGAGGAGTCCAAGAAGATCCTGGCCTACGCCTCCCACGAGGCGGAGTCCATGATGCACCCCTACGTCGGGACGGAGCATCTGCTCATCGGCCTGCTGCGTGTGGACGGATGCGTGGCGGGGCGCCTGTTGACGGCGCGCGGGTTCAACCTTTACGGCGTGCGCGAGGAGACGATTTCCCTGATCAAGGAACGGGAGGTCTCCAAGCAGAAGAAGGAGCTTCCCTTCCTCTCCGAATACAGCCGCGACCTGACGCAGCTGGCCGTCTCGGGGACCTTCGATCCGCTGATTGGGCGTGAGAAGGAGGTCGAGAGGATCATTCAGATCCTGTCGCGGAGGACGAAGAACAACCCGATTCTGCTCGGCGAGCCCGGCGTCGGCAAGACGGCGATCGTCGAGGGGCTCGCGACCCGGATCGTCGAGGGCGCCGTCCCGATGTTCCTCGCGCAGAAGAAAATCCTCGCGCTCGACCTTTCGCTCATCGTGGCCGGCACCAAGTACCGCGGCCAGTTCGAGGAGCGGCTGAAGGGGATCATCCGCGAACTGCGCGAGAACCCGGACCTCATCATCTTCATCGACGAGATCCATTCGTTGATCGGCGCCGGCTCGGCCGAGGGCTCGCTCGACGCGGCCAACATCCTGAAGCCGGCCCTTTCGCGCGGCGAGGTGTCGTGCATCGGCGCGACCACGCTGAAGGAGTACCGCAAGTACATCGAGAAGGACCGAAGTCTCCTTCGCCGCTTCCAGGCGATCAACGTGACGGCGCCCTCCGAGAGCGAGACCTTCGAGATCCTGGAGGGAGTCAAAGACCGGTACGAGCAGTTCCACAAGGTGCATTACTCGCCGGAGGCAATCAAGACGGCGGTCTACCAGTCCAACCGCTACATCACCGACCGCTTCTTCCCCGACAAGGCGATCGACATCCTCGACGAGGCCGGGGCGAAGGTGAAGTTGAAGCGCGTTGCCGACACGCAGAACCTGCGCAAGCTCGAGCTCGAAACCCGGCAGATCGTCAAGGAAATGAAGAAAGCGATCTCCGACAAGGACTTCGAGAAGGCGGTCTTCCTGCGGGAGCGAGAGATCGAGCTGAAGGAAGAGATCGAGCGCACGAAGGCCCAGACCGCCGAGAGAAGCGATGCGACGCAGGAAGTCACCCGCCGCGACATCGAGGAGATCATTTCCTCCTGGACCGGGATTCCGGTGGCTTCCCTCGAGATGGAGGAGGCCGAAAAACTGCTCCACATGGAGGACGCGCTGCGTCGGCGGATCGTCGGGCAGGAAGCGGCGATCGCGGGCGTCTCCAAGGCGATTCGGCGCTCGCGCCTGGGCGTGACCAATCCCAACCGCCCCATGGGTTCCTTTATCTTCCTCGGACCCTCCGGCGTGGGCAAGACGGAGGTGGCGCGGCGCCTGGCGGAATTCCTCTTCGAGAATCAGAAAGCGCTCGTGCGCTTTGACATGTCCGAGTACATGGAAAAGCACGCCGTCTCCAAGCTGATCGGCTCGCCGCCCGGCTACGTGGGGCACGAGGACGGCGGGCAACTGACCGAGCGGATCCGGCGCAACCCCTACAGCGTGATTCTGTTCGACGAGATCGAAAAGGCGCACCCGGATATCGCCAACCTGCTCCTTCAGATCCTCGAGGACGGGATCCTGACGGACTCCTACGGGAACCTGGTCGACTTCAAGAACACGCTGATCATCATGACGTCTAACATCGGGACGAAGCATCTGGTCAGCCGGACCCGCCTCGGCTTCGGGACGACCAAGGAGGTCCAGGACACCAAGGAGATCGAGGACCTGGTCTTGAAGGAGCTCCGCAAGGACTTTTCGCCCGAATTCATCAACCGGATCGACGACATCATCGTCTTCCACCCGCTCGGGCGGCAGGAGCTCACGAAGATCTGCCGGCTGCTCATCGATGACGTCAACGGGACGCTCGCAACCAAGGGAGCCTTCCTCGACGTGGACGATGCGGCGATCGATTGGCTGCTCGAGCAGAGCGGCGACGATCCGAACATGGGCGCGCGGCCGCTCCGGCGGGCCATACAAAAGTACATCGAGGATCCAGTTTCGGAATTCCTGATCCAGGCGCGCGACGATCGCCCGGAGGCCATCGAGGTGCGTCTCGGACCCAACGGCCTGACCGTCGAGGCCCGCGCGAGCGAAACGATCGGTCTGGAGCGCTGACTTCTCGGCCTGAGAACCCGTCCCTTTCGGGTGCCGCGGGCAAGTAATCTCGCGAACTCGGCTCTCGTTTCCCTCCCAACTGAACGTTTGCTCCGGACAGGGAACAAGTTAGGCTAGCGCTTCGTTCGAACGGGGAGCACGATGAGGAGAGCGGCCGGGAAGATTCGGGTAGAGCGCGGCACGTCCTGCCGGAGCGCGGATTGAGGAGATTCCCGGTGCCGGCCGGCCTCCTCGCGGCCGGCCTCTTCTGCGCCGCGGCCGCCGCGGCCCAGGCTCCCACTCCTCCGCCCGAGCCCGTCTCGACCCCCGCGAACCTCGCGCCGACCCCGGCCCCCGCCCCCGTGGCATCGAGCCGGGCGGGGGAGATCCTCGTGGGCATCCGCGTCGTGGGCTACCAGACGGTCTCGCCCGACACGGTCGCCCATTACCTCGGCATCAAGGTTGGCGACCCTTACGACCCGGAGGCCATCCGGTCGCACTTCCACACGCTTTGGGACGTGGGCCTGCTCGACAATGTGACGATCGAAGCCGAGCACGGACCGCAGGGCGTCACCCTCGTGGTGTCAATCGAGGAGCGGCCGACGATTACCGCGATCGACTTCGTGGGAAACAAGAAGATCACGACCTCTCAAATCAAGGATCGTCTCAAGGAAGAGAAGATCGAGGTTCGCGGCGGCTCGCCGCTGTCGCTGCGGGAGATCGCCCGCGTGCGCTCGGTGATCTCCGACTACTACCTCGAGCAGGGGTACCGCAGCGTCAGCGTGGACTTCCGCATCGACGACATCTCGAAGACGGAGAAGAAGGTCGTCTTCACGATCGACGAGGGAGACAAGATCAAGATCGCGTCGATTCAGTTCCAGGGCAACAAGGTCTTTCGGGCCTGGCAGCTGCGAAACGCGATGAAGAAGACGAAGGTCGACACCCTCTGGCGTGTCTTCTCGGAGAACACGACCTACAGCCAGGCCAACTACGAGGCGGACGTCGAGAACATCAAAGGCGTGTACCACGCGAAGGGATACAAGGACGTCGTCGTTAAGGATCCGATTCTCGACGTCTACGTTAAGAATCCGAAGGCCAACCCGAAGAAGTTGAAGCGGGCGGTCCACATCACGATTCCGATCGTGGAAGGAGAGCAATTCTTCGTCAACGAAATCCGGGTCGTGCGAGTCGATCAGTCGGGCAAGGCGACCGAAGAGAGCTCGGCCATGGTGTTCCCGCAGAAGATGATTCTCTCCAAGTTTTGGGAGCTCGCCCCGGGAACGGTTCTAAACCGCGATCGGCTCATCGAGGCCCTTTCCCAGGTCGAGTCCATCTACAAGTCCAACGGGTACATCTACTGGTTCGCCGATCCGACCTACAAAGAGGTGGGCAACCACCGAGTGGACATCGAAATTCACATCTTCGAAGGAGAGAAGTTCTATCTCGGCCGGTTCGAGGTCAAAGGCAATACCAATACGCGGGACAAGGTCATCCGCCGGGAGTTCGCCCTGGACGAGGGCGCCGTGATGAACATGGACGCGGTGAAGCGCAGCCTCCAGAAGCTCCAACAGCTCGGCTACTTCAAGGTCTCGGAGGAGCCCGATTTCAGTGTGCGTCCGGATGACAAGAAGGTCGACCTCACGCTCAAGGGACAGGAGACTTCGCGCAACGAGGTCCAGTTCGGCGCCGGTTACTCGGCCGTCGACAAGTTCTTCGGCCAGTTTTCCTTTCAGACGCGCAATTTCCTCGGCCGCGGAGAGATCCTGGCTGCTTCGGCGCAGATCGGGGCGATCTCGAGCTTCTATGACGTTTCCTACACGATTCCCTGGTTCCTGGACCGCAACCAGTCGCTCGGCTTCTCGATCTACCGCCGCACGGCCAACTATCTCAACATCGACGAAAAGCGTCAGGGGACGAGCGTCTTCTACGGCCGGGGGATCAGCCTCTTCGACTCCTGGAACCTGCTCTACCAGTACGAGAGCGTCAAGGCGAACTACCCGGTGCGCGGGGCGCCGGTGCCGCCCGGCCAGCCCATTCCTCCCGACAAGCTCACCGCAACCTACGGCAAGACCTCCTCGTTCACGCCGGCGTACCGCTACGACAGCCGCAACGACCCGTTCGACCCAACGGGGGGCCGACGGACGTTCGCGAGCCTTCAAATCGCCGGTGGCGTCCTCGGGGGAACCGACTATTTCTTCAAGCCGATCCTCGGGGGCACGATCTACATTCCGGTCCGGTTTCCGCGGCACGCCTACATCGCCGCGAACCTGGAAGGCGGATGGGTGGCGAACTACGGGGGTCACGGCATCCCGATCTTCGAGCGCTTCCAGCTCGGCGGAGAGCAGAGCCTGCGCGGCTTCCAAACCGGATCGATCCTGCCGCTTCAGAAGAACAACGAGGTCTTCACCGACTCGCTGGGCCGCATTCTCGGCGGCAACAAGTTCTGGGTGCTGAATCTTGAATACACGTTCCTGCAGTTCGGCCCCGGAAAGTTGCTCGCCTTCGCGGATCTGGGAAATACCTACTTCGACAGCCAGTCCTTCAATCCGGCCGACTTCCGCTACTCGGTCGGCGCCGAACTGAGGATCTTCCTGCCCATCTTCCAGGCGCCCCTGCGCTTCATCTATTTCTTCAATCCGGTGCTCGTGCAGCCGATCGACCAGTTCGGCTTCCCCATTTCCAGCTTGAAGGAGAAGAGCTCCGGCTTTCTCTTCTCCATCGGGCGTACGTTCTAGGGCCATCCCCCGGGAATGCCCCCCTTGTTGCCGGCTGTTGCCCGGCCCGCGTTTTTTGCTAGTATTCGCCGTTCTTCCCCGCGGAACGGACTCCCGTGGGGGACAGAAGGAGTCAGAAGAATGAAGCGCATCCTGCTCTCGCTCGTCGCGGCCGGCGTGACGGTGGTTGCGTCGGGTCAAGCCACGGCCCCGCCCCCCGCGGCGGCGGCGCCGCCCGGGTCGCTCAAGATCGCGGTGATCAACGTTGATCGGCTCGTGACGGACTCGGCTCTCGGCAAAGAGGCGTTCGCGCGCGTCAAGAAGCTCGCCGACCAGAAGAAGGAGGAGGGGGAGAAGCTGACCAAGGAGCTTCGCGACATGGAGCAAAAGCTCGCCGACCAGGGGGCCTCGCTGGCCGACGACAAGAAGGACGCGCTTCAGAAGCAGTACCAGGAGAAGGCAATCGCCTTCAAGCGCTTCCAGGACGACGCGCAGCGGCAGCTCGAGGAGGCCCAGAAGAAGGAGCTCGAAGAGCTCCAGAAGCGGGTCATGCCCGTCATCGCGCAAATCGGCAAGGAGAAGAGCTACACGCTGATCTTCAACAAGTTTCAGTCGGGCCTGGTGTACGCGGACGAAGGGTCGGACATCACCGATGAAGTGCTGAAGCGCTTCAATACGACGGTCGCGATGCCGGCCCCTGCCGAGAAGCCCGCGGCTCCGGGCGCTGCCGGTGCGCAGCCAAAGCCGACGCCCAAGAAACCTTCCTGAGCTTGAAGGCCGGAGACGGGAGACGTAATGGCGTCTCCCGTGTCACCATCGGCCCCGTCCAACCGACTCGCCCTCTAGCAGGTTGCTGAAGACATGGTGTGGAGCGGCGTTGCGAGCGCCGCCGCAACCCCTTGGGGCGGCTGGCCTTTTGCTCGCGGCGACCTCAAGTCTCATGAGAAACTCCCGACGCGATTGCATGCTCGCCGCGAGTTGCAAAAGACCAGCCGCGACGCCCGCGTCCATTTTTCAGCACCCTGCTAGTACTATCCGCCCCGGTGAAGACCGCCAAGCGGACCGGATCGCGCCCCCGGCGGGTCCCAGAGCGACAGGGCCGACACTCCTTCACACTGGCCGAAGTGGCCCGTGTCGTCGGTGGGCGGGTCTCCGGTGATCCGAAGCGGGTCTTGACGGGACTGCGTGGCCTCGATCAGGCAGGCCCGGAGCATCTCTCCTTTCTCTCGGACCCACGGCGCGCCGGGGAGGCGCGGGAAAGCCGCGCGGGGGCCCTCCTCGTCCCGTCGGAAGAGGCGGCCGGCGGGCGTCCTGCCGTGATCGTCGCCGCGCCCCTGCAGGCTCTCGCGGCGTGTCTCGAGGCGTTCTTTCCTCAGCCGCGGACCACACCCGGTGTCGCGCGAGGGGCCCACGTCCACCGGACCGCCCGGCTCGGCAGGGGGGTTTCGGTCGCCGCCGGCGCCACGGTCGGACCTCGAGCTCGCATCGGCGCGCGCACGGTCATCGGACCGGGCGCGTACGTCGGTCCGGACACCGAGATCGGAGAGGACGGGCTCCTGCACGCCAATGCCGTGGTGTACGCGGGCTGCCGGATCGGCGCACGGTGCGTGCTGCACGCGGGCGCGGTGATCGGCTCCGACGGATTCGGGTACGTCTGGGACGGGCAGCGCCATCGGAAGATCCCGCAGGTCGGGATTGTGCGCCTAGAAGACGACGTCGAGGTCGGGGCCAACGCGGCAATCGACCGCGCGACTCTGGGCGAGACGGTGGTCGGGCGCGGAACGAAGATTGACAACCTCGTCCAGGTCGGCCACAACGTTCTGATCGGCGAGCATTCCCTACTCTGCGGGCAGGCGGGGGTGGCGGGGTCGACGCGCATCGGTCGAAGGGTCACCCTGGCGGGCCAGGCGGGTGTCGCGGACCACGTAACGATCGGGGAGGGCGCGATCGCGACGGCGCAGTCGGGAATCGTGACCGGAGCGAAGGTCGCGGCCGGAGCGGTGGTCTCCGGCATGCCGGCGGCCCCGCACCGCGAGTTCTTGAAGCGCGCAGCCTGGGTGGCGCGACTTCCGGAGCTCGCGCGCCGAGTGGAGCAGCTGGAGCGGCGGCTGGCCGAGGCCGGCAAAGGAGGGAGCCCGTGGAGCTCGGAATCGGCGAGATCCTGAAGATCCTGCCGCACCGCTATCCCTTTCTGCTCGTGGACCGCATTTTGGAGCTCGAAGCGGGCAAGCGCGTCGTGGGGATCAAGAACGTCACCTACAACGAGGAGTTTTTTCAGGGGCACTTCCCCGGAAACCCCGTGATGCCGGGCGTACTCATCATCGAGGCGATGGCCCAGGTGGCGGGAGTGGGGCTGCTCGGAACGGTGCCGGACCCCGCCAAGAAGCTCCTCTACATGGCGGGCGTGGACCGCGCGAAGTTCCGGCGGCCCGTGGTCCCGGGAGACCAGCTGCGCCTGGAGGCGGAGATCGTGTCGCTCCGGATGCGGACGTGCAAGTGCCGCGCGCGGGCCCTGGTGGATGGGACGCTCTGTGCGGAGGCGGAGCTGATGTCCGTTCTGGTGGATCGTCCTTGACGACCGCGGTTCATCCGACCGCCCTCGTCTCGCCGGACGCCGAGCTCGCCGAGGACGTCACCGTAGGGCCTTACGCCGTCGTCGGTCCGGAAGTGCGCCTGGGCCGCGGCACGTCGGTCGGCGCGCACGCCCACCTGCAGGGGCCAGCGACGCTTGGCGAGGAGAATCGGATCTTCCCCTTCGCCGTCGTCGGGTTCGACCCGCAGGACCTGAAATACCGGGGAGAGCGGACACGGCTCGCGGTGGGCTCCCGCAACGTCTTCCGGGAGTTTTGCACGATCCACCGAGGCACGATCGGTGGCCGCGGCGAGACGATCATCGGGGACGAGAACCTGTTCATGGCCTACAGCCACGTCGCGCACGACTGCCGGATCGGCTCGCGGTCGGTTCTCGCCAACTACGTCGGTCTGGCCGGCCATATCGACGTCGGGGATTGCGCCTTTCTGGGCGCCTACGTCGGCTGTCATCAGTTCATCCGCGTCGGGAACCACGCCTACGTCGGCGCGTTCACCGTGATCCGCCAAGACGTGCTCCCGTACTGCAAGACGGACGGTGTCGAGGCGAAGACCTACGGAATTAACACCATCGGTCTGAAGCGTCGGGGCTTCACGCCTGAGCGCCTGGAGGCCCTGGAAAAGGCCTATCGGATCCTGGTCCGGTCGAAGCTGAACACCAGCCAGGCCCTCGAGCGGATCGAGGCCGAACTGGCGGGGCACGAGGACATCGAGTACCTCGTCCAATTCATCCGCGAGGGTCAGCGGGGATTTCACAAGTGACGCTCGAGTGTCGTCCCGGGCGACGCGGGGAGTCGGCGGTCCTACGGCGGGAGCCTGATTCTCCGGCGCCGGGCCCTCCCGAATGACCTTGCAGACTCCCGTCCGCCTTGCGGTGGTCGGGGTGGGACACCTCGGACGTCAGCACGCAAGGGTCGCGGCGGACCTGCCGGGCGCACGGCTCGAGGGCGTTCACGACCACAACGAGGGTCGCGCGCAGGAGGTCGCTCGCGAATACGGCCTGGAGGTTCTCCCGGACCTCGAGTCCGTGGCACGGCGCGCGGAGGCCGTGATTGTGGCCACTCCCACGGCAAGCCACGCCGAGATTGCCGCCTTCTTTCTCGAGCGGGGACGGGACGTCCTGATCGAGAAGCCGATCACCGTCACGGTCGCCGAGGCGGACGACCTCCTGGCCCGAGCGCGCGCGGCCGGCCGCATCATCCAGGTCGGCCATGTGGAACGCTACAACCCGGCGGTGGAGGCTGCCTTCCGCCTTCTCTCACAGCCCCGCTTTGTCGAGGTGCACCGGCTGGGGGCTTTCACGGGACGGAGCCTCGACGTGGATGTCGTGCGGGACTTGATGATCCACGACCTGCAGATCGTCGGGGAACTGGTGGGGCGGCCGGTGACGGAGATCCGGGCGGCAGGGCTCCCGGTCTTGACGGCGCAGTTGGACATCGCCAACGCCCGGATCGCGTTCGAGGGAGGCTGCGTAGCGAGCCTCACGGCTTCGCGGGTTTCGCCGGAGAAGACCCGCAAGTTCCGTGTTTTCGCTCCCTCGCTCTACGTTTCGATCGACATGCTCACCCGCTCGGCCACCGCCTTTCGGTTGTCCCACGAGCGGGGCACGCCGGAAGTATTACCGGTAGTGCTCCCGGTCGAGAAGGAGGAGCCTCTACGGCTAGAGCTCGCCGACTTCGTGCGCTGCGTGCGCGGGCGGGAGCAGCCCAGGGTTCCTGGAGAGGCCGGCCGCGACGCGCTCGCTCTCGCCGACGACGTCTTGAAGGCGATCGAAGCGCACCGCCGCACGGTCGACGAGGAGCCCGTTTGACCGAGCCGGGCCGAATCGGCTTGATCGGGGGCAGTGGCGTCTACGACCTTTCGGGGATCGAGGGCGTGCGCGAAGAGATCCTGGAGACGCCCTTCGGCTCGCCCGCGGACGCCTACATCACCGGGCGGCTGGAAGGGGTTCCCGTCGCCTTTCTCTCGCGCCATGGGCGCGGCCACCGGCTCTCGCCGTCGGAGATCAACTATCGCGCCAACATCTGCGGATTCAAGCTGCTCGGCTGCGACGCGATCCTCTCGGTCTCGGCGGTGGGGAGCCTGAAGGAAGAGCTTGCACCGCGCCAGGCGGTGATTCCGGATCAGTTCATCGACCGCACGCGGCACCGGGCCGACACGTTCTTCGGCAATGGGGTCGTCGCGCATGCGAGTTTCGCGGACCCCGTCTGCCCGGCCGCCGCGGAGGCTCTCGCAGCCGCGGCCCAGGCGAGCGGGCTTTCGGTGCGGCGAGGGGGGACCTACCTGTGCATGGAAGGACCGCCCTTCTCGACACGCGCCGAATCACGCCTCTATCGATCGTGGGGAGCCGACGTGATCGGCATGACGAATCTGACCGAGGCCAAGCTCGCCCGAGAGGCGGAGATCTGTTACGCGTCACTCGCCCTCGTGACCGACTACGACTGCTGGAGGGGGGCGACGAAGCCGGTAGCGGTCGAGAGGATCCTGGAGATCTTGCGGGAGAACTCGGCCGCGGCCCGTAGGGCCATTCGGGAGGCGGCGCGGCGGATGGATCGGAAACGTAACTGCGGCTGCCGCGACGCGATGCGTTACGCGGTCCTGACGGACCGCAAAGTGATCTCCGAAGAGGCGCGGAGGCGGCTCGAGCCGATCGTGGGCAGGTACCTGTGACAGAGGCGGCGCGCTCGAAGGGCCGCGTGATCGTCACCGGCTCGGTGGCGTTCGACTACCTGATGCGCTTTCCGGGGCATTTCGTGGAGCACCTGATTCCGGACCGCCTCAAACGCCTCTCGGTCTCCTTTCTCGTGGACGACATGCGCCGCGTGCCCGGCGGGTGCGGCCCCAACATCGCCTATGGTCTGGCGCTGCTCGGTGAGCGGCCATTGTTGCTCGCCTCCGCAGGCACGGACGCCGCAAGCTATCGTGACGCCCTCGCTGCGGCTGGCGTCGACGTTTCCGGGCTCGTGCTGCATTCGGACGTCTTCACGGCCTCGTTTTTCGTCTCGACCGATCGGGACCAGAATCAGCTGGCGTCGTTCTACACGGGCGCGATGGCCCGCGCCCGAGACCTCTCGATCACCGATACCGGCGACACCGCGGCCTCACTCGTGATCGTCTCCCCAAACGACCCGGCCGCGATGGAGCGCTACACCCAAGAATGCCGGCGTCTCTCGATCCCCTTTCTCTACGACCCGAGCCAGCAGGTCGCGCGCCTCTCCGGCGAGGAGTTGCTCGCCGGGATCCAGGGTGCCGCAATGCTCATCGTCAACGACTACGAGCTCGGAATCGTCTCGCAGAAGACGGGCCTGTCCCGCGACGCCCTGGAAGAGCTCGTGCCGGCGCTCGTGTCGACGCACGGGGCCGATGGATCGACCATCTCGGTCTCGGGTTCCCGAGGCCGGCAGAGGTATGCAATTCCCGCCGCGCGACTGGAAGTGGAGGCGCTCGACCCGACGGGAGTCGGCGACGCCTTCCGCGCCGGGTTGATCTGCGGAATGCGGCTCGGCCTCTCCTGGGAGGTTGCGGGAAAGATGGGGAGCGTGGCGGCTGTTTTCGGGCTCGAGGCGGTCGGTCCCCAGCCGCCGGCATACTCGATCCGCGACTTCATTTCCCGCTATGAGCGGAGCTTCGGGCCCGAGCCTTCCCTCGAAAAGCTCCGGAAACGGCCCTCCGCCCGATAGCGCCGGACAGCCCATCGCGCTACAATCCCCTCTCTTCCAAAGAGGTCGATCCTTGAGCAGCCGCCGGGCCCTCCCACGCGAGACTTCCTCCGCGCCGAAGGCGTGGGAGGGGAGCCTCGATGCTCGCGGGATGCGTTTCGGAATCGTCTGCGCCCGCTGGAACCCGACGATCACCGAGGCCATGCTCCGCTCGGCACTGGAGGCGCTCCGGCGCCATGGCGCCCGGACCTCGGACATTACCCTCGTGCGCGTGCCCGGTGCTTTCGAGCTGCCCGCGGCCGTTCGGGCGCTCGTCCGCTCGCGCCGCTGCGACGCTCTGGCAATCCTCGCCGCCATCGTGCGCGGCGAGACCACGCATCACGAGGTCCTGGCGCACGCGGTTGCCGGAGCTCTCGCCGCGCTTTCCGCCGAAACCGGCCTCCCGGTGGGGTTCGGCGTGCTGACGTGCGACACGATGGAGCAGGCCCGCAAGCGGGTCGCGAAGGGTGCCGAGGCGGTCGAGGCCGCTGTCGAGGTGGCAAACCTGCGCCGCGCGCTCGCCCGGAAGTAGCCATGGGCGCCCGACGAAAGGCGAGAGAGCTCGCCCTCCAGATGCTTTACGAAAACGATGTCTCGGGCACCGAGCCCCGAGAGATGTTTGCCCGATCGTCGGACCTCCAGACGACCCCCGAGGGAACGCGCGCGTTCGCCGAGCGACTCGTCGAGGGCACGCTCGCGCACCGTGACGACCTGGACGCGATCATCTCGAAACAAGCGGACAATTGGCGCCTGTCGCGCATGCCCGTGGTGGACCGCAATATCCTTCGCTTGGCTCTTTTCGAGCTGCTCCACGAACCCGAGACACCTCATCCGGTTGTTATCGACGAGGCCCTGGAGATCGCCAAGCGCTTCTCGACGCCCCGCTCCTCGCAGTTCATCAACGGAATCCTGGACGGGGTCCTGAAATCCCGAGAGGCGGGCAGGGCATGAAGGCAGGTCGGCGGCGGACGCTGGCGGCGGGTGTGCTGCTGGCAACGGCCCTCGCAGCGCCTGGGGTCCGCGCGGAAGAGCGGGCGGTCTATCTGGCGGAGGGAGAGGACATCCGTCTCTTCGACCAGTACGACAACGACGGTTATTCGCTCGCGGTGCAGCCCGGGGCCGGAGGATCGGTGGAGCTACGCGTGCGGGTGAGCGACTCGCCTCTGGAGAGCGAGGCTCCGTTTCCGACGGGCGCCTCACGGGATTCCGCGCTGCCCTCCGCCCCCGAGCGGGACGCGTTTGCCGAGGAGGCGGCGCGCGGTAGCCGGCGGCAAACGGACGCGGTCTCCCGCATTCTGGTCGCTCTGGCCTCCCGGATTCGCTACGACCCCGACCGCCTCCGTCCACAGGGCCCCTCGGCGGTCTTCGCCTCAGGCCGGGCCGACTGCGTCGGCTTCTCGGAGCTCGCGGTCGACCTGCTGCGGCGCGTCGGGATCCGGACGCGCACCGTTCAGGGGATCGTCCGCACCGGTCCCGCCGAGCCGGCCCACGACGCGCGCATCGGCGGTTCCTACCATCGTTGGATCGAGGTGTATTACCCCGACCGCGGGTACGTCTTCTCCGACCCCTCGTCGTCGATCAACGGGGTCGATGCGCGCTACATCCCGTTTCGCGGAAGGCCGCTCGTGCGCCCGCGCTCGCTGACTCTGGTTTTCGTGGACCAGGCGGGAGAGCTCTCCTATGCGCCGGTCGCGGCGGGGCAGTCCACGCTGCGGGAGCGTCCCTCAGCGTCCCGCGGCGCGGCGCGCTAGGGCTCTCCCGGTTTCGCGGGGCTCGGGACGTCCGGTAGGATGGCGCCTCCCATGCCCGAGAAATACGACCACGCGGCAATCGAGGCGAAGTGGCAGCGTCATTGGGAAGAGACCCGGGCGGCCTTCGTGGACACTTCGGCGCCGGGGGACAAGTACTACATGCTCAACATGTTCCCCTATCCCTCGGGCAGCCGTCTGCACGTGGGACACGGCCGCAACTACATCCTGGGGGACGCCCTCTATCGATATCAACGCATGGGCGGCCGCCGCGTTCTGAACCCCATGGGCTGGGACGCCTTCGGTCTTCCCGCCGAGAACGCCGCCATCGCGAGCGGGACGCCACCGCGCGAGTACACGCTCGCCAACATCGCGCGCATGAAGGAGCAGCTGCGGTCGCTCGGGTTGCTCTACGACTGGTCCCGCGAGCTCGCTTCGTGCGATCCGTCCTACTACCGGTGGAATCAGTGGCTGTTTCTGCGGATGTGGGAACGGGGCCTCGCCTACCGCAAGCAGGCCCCGGTGAACTGGTGTCCGGGATGCCGCACGGTGCTCGCCAATGAGCAGGTCGTGGACGGGCGCTGCGAGCGCTCCGGGGATGCGGTGGAGATCCGCGACCTGACGCAGTGGTTCTTCCGCATCACGGACTACGCGGAGCGGCTGCTGGCGGGCCTCGACGCGCTGCCGTACTGGTCCGAGCGCGTGAAGACGATGCAGCGCAACTGGATCGGCCGCTCCGAAGGGGCGGAGATCCGCTTCTCCGTCGACGGGTTCGCAGAGCCGGTCGTCGTTTTCACGACGCGGCCCGACACTCTCTTCGGAGCGACGTTCCTGGCCCTCGCGCCGGAGCACCCGCTCTCGGGAGAGATCGCCCGCCGCGCGGGCGCAACCGAGGTTGCCGGCTTCATCGAGCGCGTGCGCCGGGAGTCTCGACTCGAACGCGAGTCCGAGACGGCCGAGAAGGAGGGGCTCGACACCGGCGTCGCGGCGGTCCATCCGGGAACCGGAGAGCGGATTCCCGTGTGGCTCGCCAACTTCGTGCTCCCCGAGTACGGAACCGGGGCCATTATGGGCGTGCCGGCACACGACCAGCGCGACTTCGAGTTCGCACGCAAGTATCGCCTGCCCATCCGGCCGGTCTATCGGACTGCGGACGGGGATGTGGACCCCGCAGCGATGACGCAGGCGATCCCGCACGGCGGTGTGCTGGTTTCCTCAGGAGAGTGGAACGGAACGGCGGAAGGCGTCCAAGCGATCCGCCTCGCCGTCGCCTGGATCGAGGCGCGGCGGGCCGGCCAGGGGAAGGTCGGTTATCGGCTGCGCGACTGGCTCATCTCTCGCCAGCGGTACTGGGGCACGCCGATTCCGGCGATCCACTGCGGCGGATGCGGCGTCGTGCCCGTGCCGGACCGCGACCTGCCGGTTCTGCTCCCGCAGGACGTGGCGTTTCGGGGGACCGAAGGGAACCCG
This sequence comes from Thermoanaerobaculia bacterium, assembly GCA_041481715.1. Taxonomy (GTDB): domain Bacteria; phylum Acidobacteriota; class Thermoanaerobaculia; order UBA5066; family Gp7-AA6; genus DATBFU01. The sequence continues at coordinate 37,202 of JBGPCK010000001.1, forward strand.
CTTGCGCAATCGGAGAGCTTTGTCGCGACCTCATGCCCGTCCTGCGGCGGCCCCGCGCGACGCGAAACCGACACGATGGACACCTTCGTGGATTCCTCCTGGTACTACCTGCGTTTTCTCAACCCGCAGGACGACTCGCGCATGGTGGACTCGCAGCGTGCCCGCGCCTGGATGCCGGTCGATCAGTACATCGGCGGCATCGAGCACGCCATCCTGCACCTGCTCTACGCGCGGTTCATCTGCCGGGTATTGAAGGATCTCGACCTCGTGCATCTCGAGGAGCCGTTCGAGCGGCTCTTCAATCAGGGGATGATCACAAGACTGAACCCCGCGACGGGCAAGATCGAGAAGATGTCCAAGTCGCGCGGGAACACCGTCTCGCCCGACGATCTCAGCGCCCGTTTCGGGGCCGACACCGTTCGCCTATACACGCTCTTCATCGGGCCGCCCGAGAAGGAGTCGGAGTGGTCCGAGGACGGCGTGCTCGGGGCCTCCCGCTTCTTGAACCGGGTCAACGACGTTGCCGAGCGCGTTGCCGGACTGCCGGGCGATGGGAAGGCAGGGTCCGGGCCAAGGGTGACGCCGCTCACGCGGCTCGAGCATCGAACCATCCAGCGAGTCACCGAAGACGCGCAGCGATTCCACTTCCATACCGCCGTCGCCGCCCTGATGGAGTTTCAGAGGGGGATTGCCGAGGCCCTGGAGGAGGGAACCGAGACGGCAGCCGCGATCCGGGGGTCGATGCGAACGCTTCTCCAGTTGCTGCACCCGATCGCGCCTCACTTGACCGAGGAGTGGTGGGAGCGGCTTGGGGGAGAGCGGTCCCTGCTCGAGACGGCCTGGCCCGCCTTCGACCGGGACCTCGCCACGAGCCCGCGCGTCACGCTCGTGGTTCAGGTGAACGGAAGGGTCCGCGGCAGGCTCGATCTCGAGCGCGGCGCGGCAGAGGCGGAGGCCGTGGCGCTGGCCCAGACGGACGACAGGATCCGCCCCTGGGTCGAAGGCAAGCAGATCAAGAGGGCGGTCTACGTGCCGGACCGGCTACTGAATCTGGTGGTCCAGTGACGCGGAAAAGAGCCGACAGGCAGATGCGCCGACGGGGAGATGGGGGGAATCGCCTTCTTCACGGCGTCTCCGTTTCACCCCGTGCTCGAGCCCGCAACTCGATCGCGGCGGTGTTTCTCCTGATCGCGACCGCCCTGGCGTCGACCGGGTGCGGCTACAGCCTCGCCGGTCGAAGCTCGACGCTTGCGCCTTCGATCAAGGTCATCCGGTTCCAGACGCTGGCCAACCAGACCTCGCTTGCGGGCGTCGAGCAGCGGCTGTCCGGGGAGATCGCCAGGGAGCTGGCCGCGCGGGGCCGCTTCCGCGTGCAAACGGAAGCCTCAGGCGCGGACGCCGAGCTCACGGGAGCGGTCACGCGCTTTGACTTCTATCCGGTGGCATTCGACCAGTCCGGCCTGGCGACGCAATATCAGGTAGCCGTAACCGCCCGTGTGGCCTTGAAGAGTCTGCCCGAGGAAAAACCGATCTGGGAAAACCCGGCCTACACGTTCCGGGAGAACTACAGCTTTCTCGGCGCCGGCTCTTACGTCGACCGCCAAAACGAGACGATCGACAAGGTGGCTGGGAAGTTCGCGGAGAGTCTCGTGTCGAGCCTGTTGGAAGGCTTCTAGGGACGCCGACGACGAACTCCGCTTACTTGGCCGCCTTTGCCAGGCGCGACTTGTAGCGCGCTGCGGCGTTGCGGTGGATGATCCCCTTCTTCCGGGCGATGTCGATTTCCGAAACCGTAGAGGGTAGGGCCTTGGACTTCTCCTTGCCCTCGGCGGTCCGGTAGGCCTTGACCGCGCTGCGCAGCCGCGAGCGCGCCCCCCGGTTGCGCTTTTGACGGCGCGCCGCCTGGCCGATGCGCTTCTCCGCGGATTTGATGTTGGCCATTGTGACGGTTGACTCCTTCTGGATTCTGGATTCGGTTGACGCGGGTTGAGGAAACGGGGGCCGAGTCTACTCCAACTTGGGGAAGCCCCCCGCCTTCCGGCTTCTAACGGACCTCGACGCCCAGAGACTTGAGGCGCGCCCTCGCCAGCCGCGCCTCCTCCGAAGCGGGGTACTCGTTCAGGACGTACTGTAGCTGGACCACCGCTTCCGCCTTCTGGCCGACCTCGAGCATCGCATAGCCCTTCTTGAGCAGAGCGGCCGCGGCCTTGTCACTCTTGGGCCACTGTTTGAGCAGCTTGTCGAAGTCGGCCACCGCCTCGGCGAATTTCTTCTGGGCGTAGTGGCACTCACCGATCCAGTACTCCGCATTGTCCGTGAGGTCGGTGTTCGGGTAGTTGCGGACGTAGTCCTCGAAACCCTGAATGGCCAGTGCGTACCGCCCTTTGGTGTAGTCGGTCGAAGCCGTGTCGTAGAGCTCGGCGGGAGAAGGGCCGCCGGCCGGAGGGGCAACGACGGCGGTGTCCACGGCCGGAGGGCCGGAAGCGCCGCCGGCCGGCGGCGCGGCGCCGGCCGCGGAGCCCCGCATTCGCGCCAGGTCTCCCTGCGTCTCGGCAATCTGCTGCGAAAGTTGGGAGAGGCGCCGGTTGGTGTCTTCGAGCTTCGCCTCGAGCTGCTCCATCTTGGTGGTCAGCTCCCCGAGCTTGACTCCCATGTCGGCGTTGGACTTGAGCAACTGCTGGGTCTGTTGCGACACGCTGGAGTTGAGCTTCGCGACCTCTTCCTTGCTCGAGGACTTTCGCTCGAGGGCCTGGATCTCCTTCTCGATGTCGTTCATCTGCCGGTGCAGACCCTCGATGTCGCTCGAGGACACGCAGGCCGTGCCGATCAGGAGCGGAGCCGCCGCGAGGACGAGGAAGTTACGTTTCGCGAGGCTGGCCACGCTACTTTGCCGTGATCACGAGATGGCCACGCCGATTCTTCGTCCAGCACCCCTCGGTCGAGTCCGTGCAGAATGGCCGCTCTTCGCCGTAAGAAACCGTCTTGACGCGGCCGGCGTCCAGCCCGAGCGAGACGAGGTAGTCCTTCGCGGAATTGGCGCGCCGCTCACCCAGAGCGAGGTTGTACTCGTTGGTCCCGCGCTCGTCGCAGTGGCCTTCGATCAGGATCTGAACGGTCGGATACTTCTTGAGCCACTCGGCGTCGGTGGCCAGCGCCGACCGCGCGTCGTCGCGCAGCTCATATTTGTCGTAGTCGAAGTAAGCGTCCTGAAGATAGCCCCTCTGGTTGAGGTCTTGAATGGAGGCCGAGAGCACCTTCTGAGAGTCGTCGGTGATGGGTGCCGAGCTGACCGGGGGCGCCACCGGGGTGGCCGCGGCCGACGGCGGCGTCTCGGCGGGGCGCTTCTCCTGGGCAGACGTCGGGGGCTTCTTCGCGCAGGCGGAGACCAGCCAAAGAGTGCCCACGGCCACGATGGCCAGGGAGAACAGCCTGGAAAGTTTCCTCTTCATTCCTCTCTCCTTGTCGTTGCGGCAACGCTTCAAAACCGTGTCGGGCGCGCGAGGCGCCGCGCGGAGGATACAAATATAGCAGACGCGGCGGCTTCGCGAGCTTTCTCGCGCGATCAGGGCACCCACACCGGCTGGCTATTGTTGCCCGCGTCGGTCAGCAGGCGTTTGTTCTTCCCGTCCACCGCGTCCATCGTGTAGATCTGCGTCGAGCCGCCGCGTCGCGACTGGTAGACGATCTTCCCGCCGTCCGGCGACCAGGCGGGATGGGAGTTGGACCCCTCCGAGGTGAGCTGCACCGTCCGTCCCGTCGCCAGGTCCATCACGCAGATGTTGAAGTCTCCCTCGTTGCGGCACGCAAAGGCAATTCGGGAGCCATCCGGAGACCAGGTGCCTTCGTCGTTCCAGTTTCCCGCGAACACCAACTGTCGAGGACTCGTTCCCTCGGCTTCCATGATCCAGATCTGGGGCACGCCGGTCTGGTCCGAGGTGTACAAGATCTGGCGCCCGGTGGGAGACCACTCGGGTGCGGCTTCGAGGGAGCGCGTGTTGGTCAGGCGCCGCAGATTGCCGCCGTTGGCGCCCACGACGTAGACGTCGGTGTTGCCGCGCTGGGAGCCGGCGAACACGATCTGCGACCCGTCGGGGGAGAGCGCGGGGGAGGCATTCAGGTCGACGCCCGTCGGGACCTCCCGCTTGTCGCTGCCGTCCACATTCATCGAGTAGATCTGAGGGAACGTGTGCACGTACGATGTGTAGACGATCCGTCCCCCGTGGCCGTTGGGGTTGATCGAGAGGGACTTGTGGGCGGTCAACGGGTGGACGTTGCGCCCGTCGAAATCCATCGCGTAGATCTCCTTGTTCTTGTCCCGATCGGACACGAACGCGATCGTCGAGAGGTAAAGGCCGTCCTTGCCGGTAAAGTACTTGACGAGGTCGTTGGCCAGCGTGTGCGCGATGCGGGAAACATAGGAGGCGCCGCCGGAGTAGCGGCGTCCGAGGACCATCTTTCGTGACTTGAGGTCCCAGACGCGCCCCTCGATCGCCACGCGGTCGCCGGATACTTCCGCCCGCGTGTCGACCAGAATTTCCGCTCCTCCCGACAGCCACCGCTCACCGGCGTCCGGCGTCGTCGGGTCGCGCACACCCGCGGGATAAAGCGAGGGATCGGCGAGGACGAAGATGTCGGAGTATTCGACGTCCGAGCGCAATGTTGCCGTGAACGGTTCGACGACCGCGGAGGTGAGCGCCGCCGCTCCCGACGAAAGCAGCTCCGGAACGGCCACGGACAGGCGGCGAACTCCCTCTTTGCGGATGGTGATCTCGAGCTCCTGCGGTGTGGCGGAAGGGGGCGGGGTGGGCTGCCGCGTCTGCGCCTCGACGCACGGCGATGAGGCGAGGGCGTAGAAACCCAGAAGGAGAGCGAGGAGTCTTTTCATTCGAGGGTCTCCGCAGTTGCGATCATTCGAATGTGACCGTCAGACCCACGTAGGGTCCCGACCAGTCCGCCGGCAGCGGGGGGAAGGACGAAGCCAGCACGGCCCGCACCGCGGCACGATCGACGAACGGTAGCCCGCTCGACTTGATGATCTCGGCGTCGGCGACGGTTCCGTCCCGGTTGATTCGAAAATGCACCTTGGGCGGAACGGGAATCGTCTGTGTCGGCTTGAACCAGTTCGTCGACAGGGCGATCTGGATCGCTTCGATGTAGTAGCCGTATCGGAAATCCGGCTGGTCGAACTGAGCGCCTCCGATCCCGGCGTTGCCCCCGGCGCCCGCCGCCGATTGCGCCGTGCCGCCGCCCTGTCCCTCTCCCGAGCTCGGCAGCGAGACCTCCGGCGCCCGGGGCGCCGTGGCGCGAGACGGGGGAGGCGGCGTCGGCTTCTTCGTCCTCTTCTCCTCTTTGGCCGGAAGAAGGACTGCCTTGTCCGATGGCGGAGGCGGCGCCTCCTCCGGTGGCTTCTCGATCTTCGGCTTGGCGGGTTCCGGCGCGGCCGCCTGCGCCGCCTCGGCGCGAATGGATCCCGCCGATAGGATGCGCACCGCCACGGCGCGGGGCGGCGCGAGCTGCAACGGCCGGGCGAGAGAGGAGACGAAGAACGCTCCTAAGAGGGCAAGATGCAGCACGATGGCCAGCAGCACCCCGGCGGCCCACGGGAAATCTTCTTTCTCTTTTTCGGCGAGGATCGTTCCGACGGCGTCCATGCGAAGAGCTACGGGAAGCTCATTTCCCCTTCTTCCCGCCCGTGTCCGTGATCATCCCGAGGTTCTCGATGCCCATGCGATTCAAAATGTCGAGTGTCTCGACGACGGTTCCGTAAGAGAGCGCCCGATCCGCCTTGAGGAAGACCGTCCGGTCCTTCCGGGTCTTCAGGAACGCCCGGAGCCTCTCTCGCAAGAGGCCGCGGGCCACCGGAGTCTCGTTGATGTAGTAGGCCCCTTCCCGGGTGATCGACAGGATCACCGGATCCTCGATGGACGTGGGCAGGTTGGTCGTCGCGGTGCGGGGCAATGCCACCGACACGCCTTGGTGGAGCATCGGGGCCGTGACCATGAAGATGACCAGGAGCACGAGCATCACGTCGACGAGGGGAGTGACGTTGATGTCCGCGAGGTGGTCGTACGGGTCGCCGGTTTGGTGTTGGAAGGCCATGAATTCTCTAGGCGGAAGGCGTCGGGCACGAGATGGGGAATCGAGACGGCGAGATCCGGTCGGTTCTTCCGATCCGCCTCACCTCTCACGCCTCACGCCGGACGACCTCAGGTGAAGTTCCTTTCCGCCAAATTGATGAACTCCAGGGCAAAATCCTCCATTCCCGCCCGCTGCATGCGCACCTTCCCCATGAAGTAGTTGTAGAAGATGAGAGCGGGAATGGCCGCCGCGAGGCCCGCGGCCGTGTTGATGAGCGCCTCGGAGATGCCGGGAGCGACCGCCGCAATCGACGTCGATCCGGTGTTTCCGATTGCGCGGAAGGACTGCATGATGCCCCAGACGGTTCCGAAGAGTCCGATGAAGGGGCAGGCCGAGGCCGTCGTGGCGAGAAAGGTCATGTACTTGGTCAGGCGAGAGACCTCGGCCGTGATGGCCCTCTCGAGGGCGCGCTCGACCCCCGAGATGTTCTTGATCAGGAGCTTGCCTGCGCCGCCGGCAGTGACCGCCGGATCCTCGGGGCGGTTCGCCTTGACCTGGGCGTCCAACTCCGCGTAGCCCGCCCGGAAGAGGGTGGTCAGCGGCGTATCGGGCAACTGGCTGGCGATGCCGTTGACCTCGGAAAAGCGCTTGGACTTTCGGAAGAAGCCGATGAACTTGTCCGACTGGCGTGCCACGCGGCGCAGGCGGAGGAATTTGGCGAAAATAATGATCCAGGAGATGAGCGAAAAGAGAAACAGGATGCCGAGAACGACCTTGGCCGCCGGCCCCGTCTCCCGGAAGAAGGCCAGGAGAGAGTTGCCGCCGGGAAGGTTTTCGCTGGAGATCGGCTGAAAAAGTGCCGCGACCATCCCGGAGGACCGTAACATACGCATGGGAGAATTCAAAGGGAATGGGACTTCGCCTCGGACGCGTTCTTGTTCGCGTGACGGCGCGCGTGGCCGGTGTGCTGCTCGCCCTGGCGCTCGTGACGGCGCCGGGCGTGGCGGCGGCCCAGCCGTCCGAGATTCTGCCCGCCGACCGGGTCGCGGCCGGCATGAAGGGCTACGGCCTGACCGACCTCGGCGACGGAAAGGGCGTTCAGCGGTTCGACGTCGAGATCATCGGGACCCTCAAGCGTTTTGCTCCGGGGCAGGACATGATCCTGGCCCGTGTCTCGGGCGCCGAGCTCGAGCGCTCGGGAATCATCGCGGGAATGAGCGGCAGCCCGATCTACATCGACGGCAAGCTCGTGGGAGCCCTCGCCTACGGATGGCCGTTCGCCAAGGATCCGATCTGCGGCATTACGCCCATTCAGAGCATGCTCGACATCCGCAAGGCGCCGGCCTCTCCGCCCGTTCCGATCGCCGGTGCGGCCGTGTCGACCGGGAACCTGATCGCCGCGGTGCGCGACGGGCGATTCCGTGCTGGGCTCGACGCGCTTCTCTCGGCGTTCCAGCCGGCCACGGCGGGCGCGATGGCGCCTCTGCCGCTCCCGGTTTCCTTCTCGGGCGGCCCGGCCGCGGGCGCCTTGGTCGGTCGGCTCGCCGAGACCGCCGGCTGGATGGCGGTTCCCTCGGGCGGTTCGGCCACCGCGCCCCTCTCGGCGGGCACGCTCGAGCCGGGCTCGGCCATCGCGACGGTGCTCATGTCGGGAGACATGGACGTCGCCGCAACCGGCACGGTGACCTGGGTCGAAGGATCGAGCGTGCTCGCCTTCGGGCATCCGTTCCTGTCGATGGGGCCGGTCGACATGCCGATGGCGGAGGCGACAGTCCTCACCGTGCTTCCGTCCGTCTTTCGCTCCTTCAAGTTCGCGGCCACCGGGAGCACGTTGGGATCGATTTCCCAGGACCGCTCGAGCGGAATCCTGGGCAGCTTCGGCGCGCGAGCGACGATGGTCCCGGTGCGGGTGCGCCTCTCGTCGGACGACATCCCGACCCAGACCTTCCAATTCGAGGTGGTCCACAACTCGATGCTGACGCCCATCCTGGCGGCAGTCGCGATCGACAGCGTCCTGACGACGATTGAGAAACGAACGGGGGAACGCACCCTGGTCTGGAAATCGGCCATCCGGACCCCGGACCGCGTTATCCCGTGGGAAACGGTTTTCACGGGCCTCGCGGCGCGCGAGGAAGCCGTGGCTTCCCTGGCTCTCTTGACGAACTACCTGATGGCGAACGAATTTCAGGATCTGACCATAACGGGCCTCGACGTGGACATCCGTCACTCCGACCGGCTGCAGAGTGCCCGCGTGGTCAACGTGGAGGCGGACCGAGGGAAGGTTCGTCCCGGTGAGTCGGTCCCAATTCATGTGGATTTGGTCGACTTCCGGGGCGGCACCCGACGTGTCTCCCTGATGGTTCGGGTACCGCCCGACACCCCGCCGGGGCCCCTCACGGTCTTCGTCGGGGACGGCGCTGCGGCCACCGCCTATGACCTCGCGCTCTACCCACCGGACCCGCGGTCGCTGGCGCAAGTGCTCGACTTTCTCGCGCGGGTGCGGCCTCCGAACACCTTGAACCTCTTGGCGGACCGACGCGCCCCCGGCGCCGTCGTAGCAGGAGAGGCGCTTGCCGCGCTGCCCCCGTCTTTGGGCGCGGTGCTGCTCGATCGCGGCCCCGGCGGAAGCGGCGCGCCGGACCTCTCTTCGGTGCGCCTCGAGTCGCAATCGATCGAGCAACCGGTTCCCGTCACGGGCTCGGTGCACCTTCGGCTCGAAGTCCTGCCGAGACTTTTTTGAGCCGAATGCGGGGGGGCGTCATCCTTCTCGCGGCGGGCCTCTGCCTGCCCGCGGGATCGCTCCCGGCAGCGGAGACACGCATCTGGGTCTCCGATTCCGCATCGGACTTCTCCGCCGGCGAGGCGCGCGGCGTCTCGGTGACCGGTGACGGCGCGCTCGCCCTTTCACGGGGCATCCAGCCCGTGGCCGGGATCGGTGAAGCCGCGATCTACGCGGTCACCGAGGGCAAAGACGACACGATCTACCTCGGCACGGGGGACTCCGGGAAGATTCTGCGCGTGGCCGGCGGCCGGGCCGAGACCGCGGCGACGCTTCCGGAGAAGGAGATCACTGCGCTTGCCCTGGGAGCGGACGGAGCCCTCTACGCGGGCGCCTCCCCCGGGGGGAAGGTGTACCGCGTCTCGGGAGGCAAGGCGGAGGTCTATTACGAGACCGGTGCGAGATACGTCTGGGCGCTCGAGTTCGTGGGCTCCTCGCTCTACGTCGCGACGGGCTTGCCGGGGGAAATCCATCGCGTCGCGTCCGCGCGCAAGGGAGAGCGCGTCCACACGGCCTCTGATCCGCACGTCAAGACGCTCTTTCGGGATACGCAGGGTCGTCTCTGGGCCGGAACGGCGGGGTCCGGGCTGGTCCTGCGTCTCGAGCCTTCCGGATCCGTGTCCACCGTCTACGACTCTTCGAAGACCGAGATTTCCTCCATCACGCAAAGCGCGGACGGCCGCGTCTGGGCGGCGGCTGTGTCGGCGGAGGCCGCGCCGGGGGCTGGGGAGCCGATCAGCGCTCCGGTCGCGCTGCCGACGGGAAAGCCGGCGCGCGCCGCCGGCCGGGAAGACGATGAGGGCCGGGATAAGCCGGAAGTCTCCGTGAGCGTCTCCTCCGTTCGGGTCGCTCCGCCGCGGCCTTCGGGCAAGGGCGCCTACTCCTCGGAGGTCGTGATCTTTCCCGACGACGAGCCGCCCCGTAGCGTCTGGTCGAGCACGGAGGAGCTTGTCTTCTCCCTCGAGCCGGCGGGCAACAAGGGCGACGTGCTCGCGGGGACGGGGCCGAACGGGAAGCTCTACCGGATCTCGAACGGCTCCTGGTCGCTCGACCGGACACTCGACGAGAAGCAGGTCACGGTCCTCGCGGGCAACGCCATCGCGACCAACGGCTCCTGCGCCGTCTACCGGCTCGTCGACGGTCCGCGCAAGGGCGAGTACGTCTCGGCGGTCAAGGACACCGGCCGCACGAGCCGTTTCGGAGCCTTCCGGTGGGAAGGCGAGATTCCATCCGGTGCCGATGTGGAATTCTCCTTCCGCTCGGGCGAGTCGCAGGTTCCCGACGCCGCCTGGAGTGCGTGGTCCCCTCGGGTCGCGGCGGCGCAGGCCTCGAAGGTTGGCGCGCCTCCGGGCCGCTACCTGCAGTGGAAGGTTCAAATGAGCTCGGACGGGAAGGCGATACCGGCCATCCGACGCGCCGAGGCCGCGTACCGCAACCGCAACGCGGCGCCGGACATCGAGAGCTTGACCGCAATGGCGCCGGCAGAGGTTCTCGCGCGGGCCGCCGCGGGCGGCATGAACGTCTTCGAGACGCAGGCGCCGGACGAGAAGGGGATCTTCACGGGCCTGGAGGAGCCGAAGTCCGAGAGCGCGCCGCGCAAGCTCCTTCGGAAGGGATACCGCACGTTGACCTGGAAGGCGAGCGACCGGGATGGTGACGCCCTCTCCTACGAAATCCGGGTGCGGCCAGCCGGATCCGACCGGTGGGTCTTGCTGCGAAAGGATCTCAAGGAGTCCTTCTACGCTTTCGACACGACGTCGCTGCCCGACGGAGACTACGTCTTCCGCTTGATCGCTTCCGATGCCGAGGTCAATCCCGACGAACCGAAGACGGCCACGCGAGACTCTTCCCCCGTGCGGATCGACAACACGCCTCCGGTGATCCGCCGCCTGGCCGCCTCGGGGGCCGCGCTGCGCCTCGAGGCCGCGGACGCGGGCTCGCCGATTCTCGAGGCCCAGTACAGCGTGGACGCCAAGGAGTGGGTGCGCATCGAGCCCGAGGACGGGCTCTCCGACTCGCCCTTGGAGACCTACACGATCCCGCTGGAAGGCGCGCGGCACGGGGCGTATGTGCTGGTTCGCGTGACGGACGCCGCGCGTAACGTCGCCGCAGCGAGCTTCACGGTCCCGTAGGCAAGTCCACCGTCAACGGTCGACGGTAACTCCCTCATAATCGGGACGTGCGCCCGCCGCCGACGATCCTCCTGGCAATCACCCTTCTCTCCGCCTGCCGCCCGAAGGAGGCCGGAGCCCCGAGCGGCGGCGTCGCTCGCATACCGACCCCACCGGCGAGCGGCTCCCTCAAGGGCGCCGCTGCGGAGAGCGGGACGCTGCGTCGGCGGCTCTTCGGCGAGCCCGGCACACTCAACGCCGTCCTCCAAAGCGACGTGCCCGAACAGCTCGTTCTGCAGTATCTCTCGCGAAACCTCTTCGACTTCGACTCCCGCATGAACCTCGTGCCGGGGCTGGCGGAGCGGATCGAGTTCTCGCCCGATGGTCTGGCCTGTACCATCTCTCTTCGATCGGAGGCGGTATGGGAGGACGGCACGCCGGTCACGCCGGCCGATGCGGTCTTCACCATCCGCAAGATCGCCGACCCGGGGACCGCGTCGCCCCTCTACAAGGCCCTCTTCCAGGAGCTGGTTTCGGTCGAGGAGGCCGGTCCGCGGTCGTTCCGGGCCCGATTCCGAGAGCCCTACGCGTACCGCGCGATGGCCTTCGCGATGCCGCTGCTTCCGGCGCGCCGCTTCGCGCGTCAAGCCTTCGAGCGCGCCCCGGACAACCGAGCTCCGCTCTCCAACGGTCCCTACCGCCTCGTCTCGTGGAGGGCGCAGGAGTCGATCGCACTCGAACGCAACCCGCGCTACTGGGGGCCGCCCGGCCGCTTCGACCGGGTCTTCTTCCGGATCCTGCCCGAGAACTCCGTGGCCTATCGGGCTCTGCTCCAAGGGGACCTGGACGAAACCTGGATTGACGCGGCGCTCAAGCAACGCGCGGCGCAAGATCCGGCCTTTGCCGCATGCTGCCGCCTGGTCGAGTTTTACGACCTCGACTACAACTACATCGCGCTCAACGCCCGCCTCCCGTTCTTTGCCGACGCGCGCGCCCGCCGGGCCCTGACGATGCTGCTCAACCGGCAGTCGATCGCGCAAACCTTGTACGAGGGCTCGGCGCGGGTCATCTCGGGGCCCTGGGCGCCGGAGTCGCCGGCCTACGACGCGACGGTTGCGCCCCTCCCTTTCGATCCGAAGGAGGCCGCGGTCCTGCTCGAAGAAGCCGGCTGGCGCGACAGCAACGGCAACGGCATTCGGGACCGCAACGGCCGGGAGTTCGATTTCGAGCTGCTCGTTTCGGCGGGAAATACGATTGGGCGTCAGATCGACGAGACGTTCGCCGCGGAGCTGGCGCGCGCAGGCGTGCGGGCCCGTGTGCGGACTCTCGAATGGGCGAGCTTCGTCGAGCGCCTGGATTCGGGCTCGTTCGAAGCCGCCTCGCTCGCCTCGAGTGCCTCCGACCCGAACCCGGACCCGTACCCTTACTGGCACTCCTCGCAGTGGCCTCCGCGGGGCTTGAACAGCGGCTTCTACCGCAACCCCGTCGCGGACCGGCTGATGGAGGAGGCGCGCCGCGAGCGGGATGAAAAGCGGCGAATCGCCCTGTTTCACCGGCTTCATCGCATCTTCCGGGACGACGCCCCGGCGATCTTCGTGGTCAACGCAACCAAGAAGTACGCGCTTTCGCGAGCTCTCGAGGGCGTCGAGACTTCGCCACTCGGGCCCTTCGGGATCTGGCCTGGGCCTCTGGCCTGGTCGATGCCGGCTGCGCCTGCCAGAGTCGCGCCGTGATCCGCTACACGCTCCGGCGTCTGGCGCTCGCTGTGCCGACACTGGCGGGGATCGTCGTTCTGGTGTTCCTCCTTCTCCATCTGGCGCCGGGCAGCCCCGTCAGCGCGATGGGGGCGGAGTCGGGCCGACGTGTCTCGGCCCGCGCGGCAGAGGAGATGCGCCGCCAGTACGGGCTCGACCGGCCGCTGCCCGAGCGTTTCGGCGCCTGGATCGGCCGGATCGCGCGCCTGGATCTGGGCGAGTCCTTCGTCGATCGCCGGCCAGTGGGAGAGCGAATTCGGGAAGCACTGCCATACACGCTCCTGTTGAACGGGCTCGCCCTGCTTCTGACGCTCGGGATCGCGATCCCGCTCGGCGTCGCGGCGGGCGGGCGGCCCGAGGGCCCGCTCGACCGCGTGTCGGGCGTCGCCCTCTTCGCCCTGTATTCGCTGCCCTCGTTCTGGGCGGCCTTGCTTCTCCAGGCGCTCTTCTCGGTGCGTCTGCGGTGGCTTCCTCTCTACGGCGTGGCGTCCGACTCGGCACCAACGGGCCTGGGCGGACTGCTCGACCGGTTGGAACATCTGGCGTTGCCCGTGGTCTGCCTGACGTACGGCTCGCTCGCCTTCTTCGCGCGGCTGGTTCGGTCCGGCGTCGCGGAGATGCGGCAGCAGGACTTCGTTCTCGCGGCGCGGGCCCGGGGCGCCTCGGCCCGCCGGGCGCTCTGGGCGCATGCCTTCCGCAACGCACTCCTACCGCTGATCACGCTACTCGGTCTGGTGCTGCCGGGGCTGCTTTCCGGCAGCGTCATCATCGAAAAGATCTTCGCCTGGCCGGGGGTGGGACGCCTCTACTTCGACTCCATCCTCGCCCGGGACTATCCGGTCGTGCTGGCGCTCTCCCTGCTCGGCGCCGTCGCGACGCTCGCCGTCACGCTGGCGGCGGACCTGGCCTACGCGCTTGCCGATCCCCGTGTCCGGGACGGCACGGAGGCCCGTTGAGCGCCGCTCAAGAGCTCTCGGTCCCTCTAGCCCGGCCCCGCGCCGGGCTGCCCGGCAGCGGCGGGGTCGCTTTGGCCATCGTGGTTCTTCTGTGGCTCGTTGCCGCGATCTCTCCGCTCTGCGCGCGGCGCGCCGCCGAGATCCGGCTGGAGGAGCGCCTGGCCTCTCCTTCCGCGACTCACCCTTTTGGCACCGATGATCTCGGTCGGGACCTGCTCGCCCGAGTGGTGGTCGCCACACCGATCTCGCTCGCCATCGGCCTGACGGCGGCGGCGGTGTCTGTTCTCGTGGGGTTTGCCGTGGGGGCAAGCGCCGGCTACTTCGGCGGAGTGACGGATCTGGTGCTTTCGCGGCTCGTCGAAGTCGTGCTTTGCTTCCCGGTACTTTTCCTGCTGCTCGCGCTGGCGGCGTTCCTGCCGCCCTCTCCAACGGCGGTGATTCTCGCGATCGGCCTGACCACGTGGCCCGGCGACGCGCGGTACGCTCGAGCGGAGGTCCTGAAGGTCAAGGATCTTGACTATGCGCGCGCCGCGCGCGCCGCCGGAGCCTCGGCTCCCCGTATTCTGATTCGGCATCTGCTGCCCAACATCCTTCCGCCCCTGCTCGTTTCGGCGGCGTTCGGCGTGGCCTGGGCGATTCTGGCGGAAGCGGCGCTCTCGTTTCTGGGCGTGGGGCTGCCCGCCTCGACGACCTCCTGGGGCGGGATCCTTGCGGCGGCGCCGACCTACATCGAGGAGGCGTGGTGGATGGCGCTGTTCCCCGGCCTCGCCCTCTTCCTCACGGTCGCCGCCTATAATCTGCTCGCCGAGGGCTTGCGCTCGAGAACGGTCGGGCGGGGGAGGGGTTGATGCCAAAACGTGTGGCGCTCTACCCGGGCTCCTTCGACCCGCTGACCAACGGTCACCTCGACATTCTCTCGCGTGCCCGGCGCCTGGCCGACAGCGTGGTCGTGGCGATTCTCGAGAACGACGCCAAGACGCCCCTCTTCTCGGTCCCGGAGCGAATCGCAATGATTCATGAGAACGTGGGAGCGGACCCCGCGGTCACCGTTCGCTCCTTCTCCGGCCTTCTGGTCGATTTCGCCAAGGCCTCGGGCGCCTCCTTGATCGTTCGGGGCCTGCGCGCGGTGTCGGACTACGAGTACGAGCTGCAGATGGCCCTGATGAACCGGCGCCTGTCCCCGGAGGTCGAAACGGTATTCCTGATGGCCAAGGAGGAGTACTCCTACGTCTCGAGCCGCCTGGTCAAGGAGGTGGCGCGGCTGGGCGGGGATCTTACCGGCCTGGTACCCGAGACCGTGCGGACGAGGCTGGTCGCCCTCTTCTGAGGGCGTCCGTGGCCGTTCGCCCTTTCCTATGCGAAGCGTCGAGATCGCTGTCCGCGTCCGTTACGCGGAAACCGACCAGATGGGAATCGTCTATCACTCCCACTATGCGGTGTGGTTCGAGATCGGGAGGACCGAGTTTTGTCGGGCGGGAGGGCTTCCATACCGCGAGCTCGAGCGCTCGGGGCTGCTCATCCCGGTGATCGGGTTGCAGTGCAAGTACCGGCGTCCAGCGCGCTACGACGACGATTTGCGAGTCCGAACGACACTTCCGGAGTTGTCGGCCCGCGGTCTCACTTTCGAATACGAGGTGCTCGACCGGGAGGAGCACGCAATGGCCGACGGCTCCACGCGCCACATCTTCGCGGACATCCATGGCAAGCCGCGGCGCGCTCCGGAGAGCGTGCTCGCGACGCTCGAGAGATTTCGCGCGTGAGCGTTGGCGGGAATTGAGGAGCTACTTTCCCAGACTGTACCGCGCGATCGTCCAGAGAATCTTGTATCCCGCCTTGAGTGTGCCCGAGACCGTTCCGGTTATTTTCGACACGCCGACGCGCCGCCGGTAGGACACCGGAACCTCCGCGACCGTGAGCCCGGCGCGCAGCGCCTTGACTTGCATTTCGGCCGTCCAGCCGAAGTTCGAGTCGCGCATGCCCAGGCGCCGGTACGCTTCCCACCGGATGGCCCGAAAGGGTCCAAGGTCCGTGTAGCGGTGGCCATAGAGGGCCTTCATCAGGAAGCAAGCCAGGGCGTTTCCCATCCGCGCCTGCGGCAGGAGGGCTCCCGGCTCCGCCCGACCCAGCCGCCGTGACCCAATGACGAGGTCGGCGCCGTCGGCGATCGCCTCGAGCAGAAGCGGCAGCTCATCGGGATGATCCGAGTAGTCCCCATCCAGAAAGACGACGACGTCGGGCGGCCGGGCCGCGAGCGCGGCGATCCCGGCCAGGCACGCGCTGCCATATCCTTGCCGCGCCTCGCGCACGAGTCTGACCGGCAGCCCTCGGGCGATCTCGTCGGTGCCGTCGGTCGAGCCGTTGTCCACGACGATCACTTCCGACACCCTGTCGCGGGGCAGGTCGCCCACGACCAGGGGCAGCGAGTCGCGCTCGTTGAAGACCGGTATTATGACTGCCACGCGGGGCGGCGGATCACTCGATCTCATGGAAGCGGGCGCGCCGGAAGGCGCCCGGGGGAGAGCGACACCCCGAGGCCGGAGAGAATGAGAAGGGCCGCCCCCGCGCTCCGAAGCGTGAGCCGCTCCCCCAGCACGACGATCGCCAAGGTCGAGGCCATCAGGGGCTGCACGAAGATGTAGAAGGCGACGCGGGAGGCGTGGGTGCGCGCGAGGGCCCACGAGTTCCAGAAGTAAGGCAGCACCGTGCAGAAGACGATCACCGCCGCGAGGCTCGTCCATCCGACAGGGGAGACGTGCGCCCCGGAAAAGCGGGTGATGCTCGGGAGCGCCGCCAGGACGATCGGAAGGGTCCCATAGGTGAATATGCCGGATACGACCGTCAGGACGCGATAGCGCGCCAGGATGGGACGAGAGAGGACCAGGTAGAAGGCATAGGAGATTCCGTTGGCGATCAGCAACAGGTTGCCTCGGAGATAATCGTTGTGCCAGTCGAAGTTCTCCACCCGGACCAGCAGGAAGGCTCCGGCGCCGGCGAGTAGCACGGCCGCGCCGGCGCGGGCCGTCATGCGCTCGCGTCCGAGCAGCGCCGCGGCGATCAACGTGTAGACGGGAATCATCGCCGTCAGAATCGTGGTGTTGATGGCGGTCGTCAGCGACAGCCCCAGGATGAAGAGCACCTGGTTGAAGGACACGCCGAGCAGGGCAAAGAGAAGAATGCCCCGGCGGTCCTCCCGGGCGATCGACTCGCTGGACGAGAGGCGGCGGAAGAGCGCCAGCAGGAGGGAGGCCGCAACCACCCGGAAGGCCGCCAGGGCCATCGCCGGGATGGTCTCCAGCGCAAGCTTGCCGAAAATGGGAAAGAAGGCGAAGCCCGTCTGCGCTCCGAGCAGTGCCAGGTGAACCCGCCAGCCGTCGCCCTCGCGGGCCGGGAGGCTCACGCGAAGGGAAGAGCCGATACGATGGCCGCGCGGTTCGAGTCGGTCTGCCAGAGGAGCCGTGTCCCCAGAGGAACGTCATGGAAGGCGAAGCCCAGTCCAATCGGGCCGAAGCGCGGTGAGACGACGGAGCTGGTCACGCGGCCCGCCTCGGTTCGATTGGACGCCTCCGGCGCTTCCCCGCGGCGAAGGACCGCGCCCGGTGGCAGCGGCCCGTCCGCGAATCGGTATCCGACCAGCCGCCGGTTCAAGCGCCCGTAGGTGCGGCGTCGGGCCACGATCTCCTGACCGACGTAGCACCCCTTCACCGTCGAGATCGCCGCCTCGAGGCCCGCCTCGTCGGGCAGGTTGCTTTCGTCGATATCCTGGCCGAATCGCGCCCGACCCGCTTCGACACGCAGGACCTCCGCGGTGACCGGATCGATCTGGACCGAGGCCTTCCGTTCGAGCAGAATCTCGATGGCATCCCATCGGCCGGCCAAGACCAGCCACTCCATCGCGAACTCGTCCGATGCCGGCAACGGCAATCCCTCCGACGCGAGGTCTGTGAAGCGCGCCGCCTCGGGCCCGTACAGTCCGATCCGGATCAGCTCGTCGGAGCGGTCGGAGATCGTTACCTTCTGGAAGGCGGCGAACTTGCGGAGGTGCCCGAGGGCGGCCAGGCGCGAGGTGGCCGGCAGCAGCAGGCGGACGCGGTCGGGCATTCCCACCAGCCGGGCCACGAAGAGGAGTTTGCCCTTGGACGTGAGAGCCGCCGCGGGACGGGATTCTCCCGAGGCAAGTCCGCGTAGGTCCTGTGTCAGCTGCCCCTGCAGGAAGCTCTCGCGGTCGAAACCTTCGATGTCCAGGACGGCCGAATTCCGTACCCGGTGCGCCAATCCCTCTCGGGCCGCCCGGTATGCCGCAGAGACAGCCGTCGGTTCCACGGTGGTCCTCACGCGGGTATTCTATGGGCCGTGGACTGCCCGACGCCGGCTCGGCCGACTATCGGCGAATCCTCACTTCGGCCCGATCTCGGCCCGGAGGTGCACCTTCGGCGCGTCGGCGATATCGATCGTCCGCATCCGCGTCGACACGCGGATGTCGTCGTCGAGCTTGTCGGCGTCCACGGTGTCGCTACGGTCGCTCGCCTTGAGCGTATTGCCGCTCTTGTCGAGCACCTCGACCCAGAGCCGAATCTTGCACTTCACGTCGCCGCGGTTCTCGACGTTGAACTCCCACCAGAGCCAGGAGTGATCGCTGGGGTTTTCACGGCGCGCCTTCTCGATGTCGTCGCGGTCGGGGTAGTTTCGCAGTTCGACGCTCAAGACCGAACAGCGGCCAGAGGTCCAGCCGAGTCGGGCCACGCCCGTGCGGGGAACCGGGATCGTCTTCTCGAAGCTCTGCTGCGCAGCCGCGCCCACGCTCAAGGAGGCGCCCAGAAGAGCCAGGGTCAGGGTTCGGTTCTTCATGTTTGTACACTCCTCCGGGCGTATTATGATGGTGTGGACGAGCCGGAAGACCGCCCCGAACTGCATGTCATCGATATCTTCATGATGTCGGTCAAATGCGGTAACTGCGATACTTACCAGACTGTTGTCCGTTTCGCGAAGCAGGCGGAACGGAACGTCTATACGTACGAATGTGAGAATGAAACCTGCGATCCCAATGTGACGCGTACTCTGATCGAAGTGCCGCGGCACCTCGACAATTCGACCCGCCGGGCCGAGGAATTACCGTACTTCGCGAAGGACGAGCCCGAGGAGGGCTCCGCTTGAGCGTTGCGATACGGAGTCGGCCCGGCTTTGAAAACTGCCTTCCGAGGCCCTGTGGCCATTGACGCGAGTTGCTCCACCTCTTCCAAACTCAGTCTCGCTGAAATGCCTCCCGCGCCCGCTCTCGCCGAGGACCTGCTGGATCGGCTGCGGAAACGCCTGGCGGCTTCGCCGGCCCTGGCGCACTTGCACCCCACGCTCGAGGAGCTCGCAAGGGACTCCTGCGTCATCCGGCTTCCGTACCGGCTCGAGCTGACCAACGGCTCGGGCACGGTGCACGGAGGCGTTCTCGCGACGTTGGCGGACACGGCTGTGGCCTTCGCGCTCTCGACCAACTTCGACGGAAAGATGGGGTTCGCCACGGCGAACCTGACGATTCACTTCCTGGCCCGCGCGTGCTCGGATGTCCGAGCGCGGGCGCGGGTATTGAAGAAAGGCAGACGGATCAACGTAGGCGAGGTCGATATCACGGACGCCGGCGGACGGGCGGTCGCCCGGGCCCTCGCGACGTTCGTTCTGACGACCTCCGCGTTTGACTACGCGCCGGAAGGAAAAGAAAAGAATGATTGACGACACGATCCCCTTTCCCGCGGCGGAGAACGGTGAGGCCGAAAAGAAGGGGCGCCGGCGTCGCGGCGGAAGCCGCCGGCATAAGAGCCGACCGGCTCCCGTTGAGGAGGCGCGTCCGGCTCACGAGCATCTGACGCCCGCGGCAGCCGTCGTCGGCCCGGCGACGGCGCCCGTCAACGTCAACCCCGCGCCTCCGGCGCGGACCTCCGTTGACCAGCGGCTCTCTCTGTTCATCGATTTCGAGAACATCGCGCTCGGCGTCCGCGATGCGCAATACAAGAAGTTCGACATCAACCTCGTTCTGCAGCGCCTTTTCGAAAAGGGCCGGATCGTCTACAAGAAGGCCTACGCGGACTGGACTCGCTACTCGGAATACAAGCGGGAGTTTCACGAGGCCGCCATCGAACTGGTCGACATCCCGCAGCGCAACTACACGGGGAAGAACTCGGCGGACATCCGCATGGTCGTGGACGCGATGGATCTGGCGGCCTCCAAGTCGCACATCACGACCTTCGTGGTCTGCTCCGGCGACTCCGACTTTTCGCCGCTGGTTTCGAAACTCAAGGAGAACGACAAGGCGGTCATCGGCGTGGGGGTCAAGAACTCGACCTCGGATCTGCTGTTGTCAAACTGCGACGAGTTCATCTTCTACGAGGACCTCGTCCGGGAGACGCGTTCGCTGCCCTCGATCGAAAACTTCCCGGAGAAGAAACGCGAACTCTTCCGGCTGATGCTCGATTCGATCCAGGCGCTGCAGCGCGAGAACTATGACGTGATCTGGGGCTCGATGGTCAAGCAGACGATGCAGCGCAAGCAGCCCTACTTCAACGAGTCCTACTACGGGTACCGCTCCTTCTCGGAGCTACTCGAGGACGCCGAGCGCCAGAAGCTGATTTCCATGAAGAAGGACGTGAAGAGCGGCGGCTACATCATCTCGATCTGAGCAACGGACGTCCGCAGCGCGGGCTCAGCGGGTCAGGGTGACTGCGTCGGGTGCGCCGCCCTCGGGCCCGGAGATCGTCACCGGGAGCTGGAGCGTCAGGAAGTTGGCGGCTCCGCTGAGGTCCCAGACGAGATTCTGGAAGCCGCGCAGGGACGCGCCGGGGCCCGGCCGGATGACGCGGGAAAGTACGTCTTCGCCCCGCTTCGGGGCATAGGGCGGGGAAAAGAAGGCGTACGAGACAAAGCCCGACTCGTTGATCCCGGCCTGAATGAGATAGTCGGTCTCGAGCGATTCGACGAGGAGGTAGTGCGCGGGCGCGCCGCCGTGGCCGGCTCCCTCGAGCGCCCGCCACAGCCGTGTCCGCTCGGGCACCCAGCCGGGAAGCGAAAGGAAATCGATCGAGAGGGCCGCGCCCGCCGGCTCTCCGGCCAGAGCCGCCGTGGCCTCCGTCAGGCGGCGTCCGCCGTCGGGCGTGATCCGATAGCCGGCTCCGGCTCCACCGCGGCCTGGGTCCGTGAAGATGAGGCTTGCGGCGAGAATCCCGCCGTCGCGGCCGCTCTCGACGGAGACCTCCTTGAGGACGGGGCGGGGAGGATTCGTGCCGAGGATCTTGGAGACCTGGCCATGCCACCGGCCGGAGAGGTCGAGCGCGCCGGGAGTGGGAGCGGCAGCGGCCGGCGGGCCGGCCGATTCCGTGCTCCGGGAGGTCCGGCTAAGCCACAGGAGAGCGGCAAGGACAACCACCCCGGCCGCGGCCGCCAGCCACCGCGCACCGCGCGTCGCGGGGGGTTTCGTCGTCGGCACGGCGGGCGCCCCTTCCGCCGAGGGGGCAATGCCCGTGAGCGTTTCTCCGCAGCGCCGGCAGCGCTCGGCCGGGAACTGGCGGAAGCGGCAGCGCGGACAGACGATGGATGCCATGAAGAGAGTCTAGCGAGTCGTTTCTAGATCTCGCGGAAGAAAAAGCGGTCGAGCACGGACAGCCTCTGCCGGTCGAAGTCGGGCTCCATCAGCCACAGGGCCGCGACGATCGAGGAGGCGAGCGAGTTGCCGTCTTGCGGCGTGAAGCAAAAGCCCACGACCTCCCGGTCTCCGCTCAGGGTCACGGTGGGGGCCGCCACGACGGCCTGCGACAGAATGCGCCCGTAATACCCGTGGTCGCGCCCGAAGGAGAAGATCTGATTGGCGGATCGCTTTTCGGTGAAGGCGATCCGCCGGTTGGCGCGCAGCTTGTCGAGGGCCTTCTCGCGCGTGGTCGGGCGGTTGAACTCGAGATCGAACCAGAGCGAGTGCATGTACTGGGTGTTCAGCTTCATCGCCGAGGAGAAGAGCCTGGGCTTCCAGCCGATCGTCTCGAGCAGGCGCGAGGCGTCCCGGGCGTGGTGCGTTCCGTAAACCGGGTCGTCGTGCTTGCCGGCGGATGGAGCCGGAGCGAAGCTCGAATCTTGCGAGACGTCGTTGGAGCGGCGCATGCAAACGAAGCGGCCGCGCTCGAGTGCCGAGCCGCCCGCGCCGTTCTCCCCGAGTGTCTTGACGAGGGCGGCGATGTTGTGGGTATTGCAGGACACGATCTGGAGGAAGCGATCCTTCCCCTCCTCGAGCGCCTCATCGTTGATGCCCACCGCGTATGGCTTGCCGAAGCCAAACTCGCTGCCCTGCGCAAGGAATCCCCTGGGACCGGCGAGCTTCTCGTAGACCTTCTTGTTCTCGTTGCCGGCGGGCGTGCAGTCGATGACGACCGTCGCCCGCTCGAGGGCCTCCTGCGCCTCATAGGAGACCTCGTGGCCGAGCGCCTCGAAGTCGGTCTTCTTGTCCGGGTCGGCGGCGAGCTTGGCGCCGCGCTGGAGCAGGTGGTTGACCTTGGCGCGCTCGGTCGTCATCGGGGTGCGCTTGTGGAAGGTGACCTCGTCGACGCCGAGGTGCTTGTTGAAGTCGGTGAAGAGACCGATCAGGGGCTCTCCGATCGTGCCGGTGCCGACGATGTGGACGACCTTCTTCATGGTTTCTCCTGTGAGCCGCCGGAACTCCCAACGCAAGGGCGCCAGAAGGATACGATGAGAGCTCGATTTATCCAACGCGCGGGAGGGCCAGGCGTGGAAGGGCAGCTGCGGGCGTTCACGTTTCCGGGTCCGGAAGGCCCGATCGAGGGTCTCTGGAAGCAGGCGTCGGGTCACCTCGCGGGCTCGGCGGTCTTCGCGCATCCGCACCCGCTGCACGGGGGCACGCTCCACAACAAAGTCGTGTACCGCGCCGCGCGCGCGCTCTCGCGCGCCGGGTACGGGACCCTTCGCTTCAACTTTCGGGGCGTCGGACTCTCGGCCGGACGCTTCGACGATGGGCGCGGCGAGGCCGGCGACTTCCGGGCGGCCCTGTCGGAGGCCGAGCGCCGCGGCGGCCTGCCTCAGATCGCAGGCGGCTTCTCTTTCGGGTCGGCCGTGGCTCTGCGAGCGATCGCCGGCGACACGCGGGTGGCCGCCTACGTCGGAGTGGGCCTTCCGCTCGCGACCAAATCCGATCTCCCGCCGCGTCCAGAGGTCCCGGCTCTCTTCATCGTGGGGGAGCACGATGCCTTCGGGCCTCCCGGAGAGCTGCGCCGGTTCGCCATCGGTGCGGGGCGAGTCGTCGAGATTGCCGGAGCGGACCACTTCTTCGAGGGCAAGCTGCCGCTGGTCGAGGAAGCGATCACGCGATTCCTGGCCGATCTTCCGGCCGCGGTGCCTGCGCCATGAATGATCTGCCGCCCCCGCTTTCCGAGGAGGCCCGGCTCGACCTGCTCCATCTCGCCCGCGGATCCCTCGAAGCGCATTTCCTCGGCGAACCGCCGCCCCGCCTTTCCTCCGACCGGGCGGAGGCGTTCGGAGTTGCGCGCGGCCTCTTCGTGACCGTCAAGCGGAATGGTCAGCTGCGCGGTTGCATTGGGACGCTGTCCCCCGAAGGAGACCTCACCCGCGTCGTCGCGGAGTTCGCTCGGCGCGCGGCGTTCGAGGATCCTCGCTTCCCGCCGCTCTCCCGCGACGAGCTGGCGGCGTGCGAGATCGAGATCTCCGTGCTGACGGCTCCGCAGCCGGCCGAGAATCTCGACGAGATCGTCATCGGGCGAGACGGCTTGATCGTCGAGGGGCGGGGCCGGCGGGGATTGCTGTTGCCGCAGGTGGCGACCGAGTGGGGCTTTGGGCCGGCGCGATTCGTTCAGGAGGCCTGCCGCAAGGCCGGCCTGCCCCCGGACGCCTGGCGCGATCCCGAAGTGCGGCTCTGGAGGTTTCAGGCGGAGGTCTTCGGAGAGGAAGCGAGGCGCGACGCGTAGAGCAACAGCGCCGCCGCGACGGCCGCGTTGAGGGAATCGACCGGCGGACGCATCGGAATCGTCAGGCGCCGGTCGAGAGATCGGTAGGCGCCCGCGGGTAGTCCCGTTCCCTCAGAGCCAATGACGAGTACCGAAGCAGCGGGTGGCGGCGCGAGGAAGGGGTCCTCACCCCCCGAGGAAACCGCGCCGCACAGGAGGCGTCCGGCCGCCTTCGCGTCGCGCGCGAAGGCCTCGAAAGCGACCCTGCCCGAGACGGGGAGGCGAAGCACGCTGCCTGCGCTGGCGCGCACGGCGCGCGGATGGAAAAAGTCCGCGGAGCCCGCGGCGGCCACCACACCAGCGCATTCCGTCGCCTCCGCGACACGGACGACCGCGCCGAGGTTGCCCGGATCCTGCAGGCCGAAGAGAAAGACGATCGGGCCGGAGCGGCCCAGGATCTCGGCGACCGGAACGTCGCGACGCCGGACCACGGCGAGCAAGTGCTGCGGTGTCTTCGAGTCGGCGAGGCGCTCGAGCACGGTCCGGGAGACGAGCCTCGGTCGCGCGGCGGACGCGGCTGCCAGCCTTCCGGGGCGCACACTCTCGTCGTGAAGGACGTGTTCGAGAGCGAGGCCCAGGGCGATCGCCTCGAGGATGGGCTTTTCGCCTTCGAGAAGGAAGTGCGTGTGCTCCTCGAGCGACCGGAGAATCTCGCGGATGAGCGGATTCGACGGTGACTCGATGCCGGCCATTGCCCTCATGCTATAACCCGCCGCGATGAAGCGACCGCGGGCGAGTCTGCTCGCCGCCGTTGCGGTGGGAGCCGCTTCGCCGGGCTCGCCGCTCACCGCCCTCTGGACCTTCCCGGCCATGATCGGGTCGGCCTTCCTCGTCGCCTGGGGCGCCGAGGCGGCGGAGTTCCTCATGTCGCAGGGGCTCGCCCTCGCGGTGCTGGCGCTCATTCAGACGGCGCCGGAGTTTGCCGTTGAGGCGGTCATTGCCTGGAAGGCCGGCAAGAACCCCGACATGGTGCACCTGGCGATCGCCAACTTCACGGGCAGTCTGCGCCTGCTGACCGGCCTCGGCTGGCCGATGATTTACGCGGTTGCCGCGTACTTCTCGCGCAAACGCCGGGGCCGCCCGGTCGGCACGCTGCGGCTCGTCGACGACCACGCGGTCGAGGTGCTGGGCCTGCTGCCGCCGCTGCTGTACTTCGTCATCGTCTGGGCGAAGGGAAACCTGTCGCTCATCGACGCGGCGGTTCTGGCCCTCACGTACTTCGTCTACCTCGGCATCCTCCTGCGCATTCCGCCCCGCGAGGAAACCCTAGAGCAAGACGATGAAGTGCCGGCGGTTTCGCGCTGGGCGCTGTCTTTCACCGGCGCGAAGCGCTGGGCTGCGGTTCTGCTGCTCTTGGGCGGAGGCGGCGCGGTGATCTTTCTCGTCGCCGAGCCGTTCCTCAATTCGATGCTGGCGCTCGCGACCAGCTTCGGTATGTCGCAATTCGTCTTCATCCAGTGGGTCGCGCCCTTTCTCTCGGAGTTTCCCGAGAAAACCTCCGCCTTCGCTTGGGCCCGCCGCGTCACGCGTGCGCCGGTGGCGTTGATGAACATGGTGTCCTCCAACATCAACCAGTGGGGGATCCTTTCGGGTCTGCTCGCCGTCATCTATTGCTGGAGCCACGGGTCGACCGAACCGCTCCCCTTCGATGCCTTTCAGAGGAGCGAGATCCTGCTGACGATCCTGCAGGCGTTTCTCGGCTGGATGTTCCTCGCCTCGATGGATCTGGAGGCCTACGAGGCGGCCGGGCTCTTTGTACTGTGGCTCATCCAGTTCCTGGTACCGTCCTCACGCCATGCGATGTTGTACGTTTACGGAGCATGGATCGCCTTGGAGGTCTCTCTGGTCGTCCTGGGCAAGAAGAAGATCACGGCTTTCGCGGCCTTCGCGAGCACGTGGAGGGGCCGGCGGTGAGTCGGCCGCGGCTGTCGAAGCGGGCCGCCGCGCTCGCGCCATCCTCGACCGCGGCCGTGGCGCGGGCGGCTAAGGCCCTGGCGGCCTCGGGCGCGGACGTCGTGGACTTCGGCTTGGGCGAGCCGGACTTCGCCACGCCGGACTTCGTTGCGGAGGCGGGCACGGCCGCGATCCGGGCCGGACGCACCAAGTACACCGACGTCGCGGGGGAGCCGGCGCTTCGCGACGCGATCGCCGAGAAGTACCGCCGAGAGCAGGGCGCCGAGTACTCCCGCGAGGACGTGGTCGTGACGGCCGGGGCCAAACAGGCGGTCTTCAATGCGTGCCAAGTTCTCTTTGAAGAGGGCGACGAGGTCGTGCTCTTTTCCCCGTACTGGGTGTCCTTCCCGGAGATGGTGCGCCTGGCGGGCGCAACGCCCGTCTTCGTCCCGACCGACCTCGATTCAGGCTGGCATGCGGCGGTCGAGCGGCTCGAGCGTGCCGCCGGCCCCCAGACGCGCGGCCTCATCCTGAACTCGCCGAACAACCCGACGGGGGCCGTGGCGCCGTCCGCGGAGATCGCGCGCCTGCTCGACTGGTGCGCTGCGAACGGCGCCTTTCTGATCTTCGACGAGACCTATGACCGTTTCCTGTACGAGGGACGGCGGCACGTCTCGGCGGCGGCGTTTCCCGAGCACCGAGACCGCGTCCTCGTGACGGGAGCGGCCTCCAAGACATACGCCATGACGGGCTGGCGGCTGGGATGGGCCGCGGGTCCACGCGACGTCGTCGCGGCGATGTCCTCCTACCAGAGTCACTCCACTTCGAACGCATCCTCGATCTCCCAGGCGGCCGTTCTGGCTGCGTTGCAGGATCCGCCGCAGACCGACCGTTCCGTTGCCGAGATGCTCGCGCACTACACACAGCGTCGAAAGGCGATGGTCTCGGGGCTCGAGAAGATCCCGGGCGTGCGCGCCACCTGGCCGGAAGGGTCGTTCTACGCCTTCGCGGAAGTTTCCGCGCTCATGCGGTCCAAGAGAATCTCGGGCTCGGCCGCCTTTTGCGAGCGCCTCCTGCGAGAGGCCCGCGTCGCCGCGGTGCCTGGAGACGCCTTCGGAAACGACGCATGCGTGCGGTTTTCGTTTGCGACAGGAATCGAGCGGGTCGAGGAGGGAATGCATCGCCTGGCGGCGTGGGCGGCCAAGAGTTGACGGACTCGCCCTCCGGGTCCGGGCGATGACCGCCCGCCTCGCGCTCCTGACCGGCGCGACGGGGTTCCTCGGAGGGCACGTGGCCCGCGCGCTTCTCGATGCGGGGTGGGGCGTGAGGGCACTGGCACGGACGGATCCGGCCCGCTCGGCGCTACTCGGCGGCGTTCCCGTCGAGGTCTTCCCGGGAGACCTTTCCGCGTCGACCGACCTTGCCGCTGCCGCTTCGGACTGCGAGGCCATCGTGCACGTGGCCGGCGTCGTCAAAGCGCGCACGCTCGAGGAGTACCGCGAGGTCAATTTTCGAGGCACCGAGCGCCTCGTTGTGGCGGCCGGGCGCACGGTCCCAGCCGCGATGTTCGTCCAGATCTCGAGCCAGGCCGCCGCCGGGCCCGCCCGCGAGGGTCGCCCCGTCACGCCGGGAGACCCGCCCCGGCCTGTTTCCTGGTACGGCGTCTCGAAGCTCGAGGGAGAGGAGGCCGTGCGGCGAGCGTGGAAGGGGCCATGGATCGTGCTCCGGCCCGGAGTGGTCTACGGGCCGGGCGACCATGGGCTGCTGACCTACTTTCGGATGGCCTGCTCGGGGTGGCTGCCCGTGCCCGCGGCAAACCGGCGAATCCAGATCGGCGCCGCGGCGCCGATCGCCCTCGCTATCGCTCGGGCCGCGGGTCGGCGGG
Organism: Thermoanaerobaculia bacterium; assembly: GCA_041481715.1. Taxonomy (GTDB): domain Bacteria; phylum Acidobacteriota; class Thermoanaerobaculia; order UBA5066; family Gp7-AA6; genus DATBFU01. The sequence continues at coordinate 64,659 of JBGPCK010000001.1, forward strand.
ACCTGTCGGGCCGGACCGCCTTCCTCTGCGACCCGGAGCCGGTCACCGTGCGGCAGCTTGCAACTCTGGTCGCGCTCCTGCCGCCCAAGAGGGCGCGTCTCCTTCCCCTGCCCGACCCGCTCGTTCGCCTGGCGGGGCTTGCCGAGACTTGGCGCGAGATGCTGACGAAGAAATCTCGCCCTTTTAACGCCGACAAAGCTCGTGAAGTGCTTGCAGGAGAATGGCTTTGCCAATCGGGACTTCGGAGCGAACTCGAGCTTCCCGAGCCGTTTTCACTCGAGCAGGGGCTTCGGGACACCTTCGATTGGTACCGGCGGGAGGGCTGGTTGAATTTGTAAAATTTGCTAAGATCCCCCAGAGTCCGTGACCTCTGAGGTGGGAGAAAGAATGACTAAGCTCGCGGCTGCGGCGGCCAGGAGGGGAGTGACGCGGTCCTCCCCGTTTTTCGACAAGTGCGACCGGTACGACAGGGCGAACCGGGCCCGGGAGGCGGGTCTCTACACCTTCTTCCGCCCGATCGAGTCCGCCCAGGACCCGGAGGTCACTCTCGGGGGCCGCCGCATGATCATGCTCGGCTCGAACAACTATCTCGGCCTGACCAACCATCCCCGTGTCAAGGAGGCCGCGATCGAGGCAATTCGCAAGTATGGCTCCGGCTGCGCCGGAAGCCGCTGGTTGAACGGCACGTTGGATCTCCACGTGCGGCTGGAAGAGCGCCTGGCCGAGTTCACGCGCAAAGAGGCGGCGCTGGTTTTCTCGACGGGATTCCAGGTCAACCTGGGAGTCATCTCCTGTCTCGTCGGAAAAGGCGACACCGTCTATCTCGACAAGCAGGACCATGCCTGCATCATCGACGGAGCACGGCTGTCCTTCGGCGACGTCTGCAAGTTCCGGCACAACGACACCCACGACCTCGAGCGTCAGATGAGAAACGACACCGACGCAAGGGGACGCTTCGTGGTGGTGGATGGCGTCTACTCGATGGAAGGGGATATCGTGCCGCTTCCGGAAGTCGTTTCGGTGGCGCGACACTTCGACGCGGCTGTCATGGTAGACGATGCCCACGGAATCGGCGTGTTGGGCCAAACCGGCCGCGGCACGGCCGAGCACTTCGGCCTCGAGGAAGAAGTCGACCTCATCATGGGCACGTTCTCGAAATCGATGGCGTCCATCGGGGGCTTCATCGCCGGCGACGCGGTCGTAATCGATTTCATCAAACACAACGCTCGGACGATGATCTTTTCCGCGGCGCCGCCCCCGGCCTCGGTCGGCGCGGCGCTCGCCTCCCTCGAGATCATGGAACGCGAGCCGGAGCGCCGCGCGCGGCTCTGGGAGAACACGCGCTTTTTCACGGAGGGTCTGAAGGCGCTGGGCCTCGACACCGGCGGCTCGGAAACGCCCGTCGTTCCCGTGGTGGTCGGGGAAGACCTCGCCGCCCTGGCCATGGTGAAGCGGCTCCACGAGGAAGGCGTCTTCGTCAACTGCGTCTTGACTCCCGGGACCCTCCCCGGGCGCGCGCTGATCCGCACCTCGCTCATGGCCACCCACACGCGCGAACATCTCTCGCGCGCTCTCGAGGCGATCGAGAAGGTGGCTCGCGAAGTCGGTGTTCTCCGGCCCGCGGTTGTCTGACCGCGCCACGACCTCCTCGCGGATGAACGGCGCCCTGGCCCTCGAGAGGATCGGCCGGAGCAAGAAGGAGCTCCACCGGTTCTTCGACGTCGCGGACCGGATCTACGCAGCAGACCCGAATTGGGTCGCCCCGCTGCGGGATGACATCGCGAAGGTCTTTTCTCTCGAAAACCCGTTCTTCCGGCACGCGGAGATGCAGCTCTTCGTGGCTCGGCGCGGCGGGGTCGATAAAGGACGGATCGCCGCCATCCTGGACCGCAGCCACAACGAGTTTCATGGCGAACAAACCGCCTTCTTCGGATACTTCGAGTCGATCGACGACCCCGAAGTGGCGAGCCTGCTCTTCGAAGCGGCGGCGTTGTGGGCGCGGGAGCGCCGGATGAAGACGCTGCGCGGCCCGGCGAATCCGTCGCTCAACGACGAGGCGGGGCTATTGGTCGAGGGTTTCGATTCCCCGCCCGTCCTGATGATGACGTACAACCCGCGCTACTACATCCGACTCTACGAAGGAGCCGGGTTTCGAAAGGCCAAGGACCTGCTCGCCTTCTGGTTCGACCTTGCTCCGGGTCCGCTCGAGCGCTTCGCGCGGATCAACGAGCGCCTGCGCCGGAACCCGAGTTTGCGGCTTCGGAAGGTCTCCAAGCGCAGCCTGAAGGCGGACCTGCCGAAGATCCGGGAGGTGTACAACGCCGCCTGGGAGAAGAACTGGGGATTCGTTCCGATGACGGCCGAGGAGATGGAGTTGATGGCCAAGCGGTTGAAGCCGCTGCTCGACAAGGACTTCCTCCAGATCGGTGAGATCGAGCGTTCGGACGGGACCTTGGAGCCGGTCGCCTTTCTGCTGGCCCTTCCCGATTACAACGTGGCGATGGCGCCCCTCAAGGGCCGCCTTTTGCCGTTCGGATGGCTGAAGTTCCTGCTCGGTATGAAGCGAATCCGAACCCTCCGGGTGCTGACCCTCGGGATCAAGAAAGAGTACCGGCTGCGCGGCTTCCAGTCGCTGATCTTCGAGGCGGGCCTGATCGAGTCGCTCGCGCGCAACTACAAAGGTGTCGAAGTCTCCTGGGTGCTCGAAGACAACGATCAGATGATCCGCGGGATGAAGATCTGGGGCGGGCGCGCCTACAAGACCTACCGGATGTACGAGAAGGAGATCTAGCCCGGAACCGTCGTCCTCCGGGTGAGTCGGTCGTAGATCCGGTCTCCCGCCGGCACGCCCAGGAAGGCAAGGGCGAGCCCCGCCAGCACGTCCACGACGTAGTGGTAGCGGCAGTAGACGGTCGAGAGGATCAATCCCGACCCGATCGGCAGCAGGAGCCAGAACAGCCCGCGCGCGCGACGGAACGCGACGATCAGTACCACCGCCGCGATCATCGTGTGGCCGGAGGGAAAGACGTCGAATTTCGTTCGCTCGAGCGCGTTGATGGTCGTCGCGATGGCACGGGACAGGGGAGTCGTCTCGAGGACGACCGTTTGCTGCGAGGCCAGCGCGAAACGGGGGCCGAGCGCGGGGAGCAGGAAATATCCCGCGTACGAGACGAAATAGCAGAAAGTCAGCGTGAAAATGTAGCGGCGCGCCTCGGGCACGCTGCGGCGCCAGAGGAACGCTCCGAGCACGATCGAGATGAAGTAGTAGCTCGCGTAGCAGAGGTAGAGGAGGTCGGTGAGCCACGGCCGCACGGCGCGCTCGAGCCAGACCGTGACGTCCCGGCCGAAGAGTGCGCGGTCGGCTGCGATCAACAGGGCGTCCCGCACGGGTCCGCGTGCGGCCGCGATGAGGGGGCCCAGGCTTTCGAACACGAACGGGATGAAGGCGATGGGATAGAAATCGACGACGATGCGGATGGCGTTCGGGAGGCGGTCGGTGCGTCGAGCCAGGAAGACGATGAGTGCCACGAAGGCGCCCATCAGCGAGAAGCGCAGGAGGATCTCGCCGGGGTCCGGCAGCGCGCCGTAAGACACAAGGGTCAGCAACGAGAGGGCGAGCAGGGCGCCGAGGTTCAGAGCCTCGAGGGGGCGGACGCGCACGCGCGAAGTTATAGCGCGAGGGGGCGCTGCGATAGAATGGATTTTCTTGATCCAGAGGCTTTCCGCCGGCGTCCTTTTCCTTCTGCTGGAGGCGTCGGCCGCCCTATACGCCGCGGACGCGGCCGCCCCGCTCGTGCGGGTTGGACGCATCGATACTCCCGTGCACCCGGCCGCGGCCAACTACCTGTCCAAGCTGCTGCGGGAGGCGGACCGCGACGGCGCGAGTCTGGTCGTGCTCGGCCTCTCGACGCCCGGTGGACTTCTGTCCTCGACGCGAGAGATGACCTCGGCGATCCTCGGCTCGAAGGTTCCCGTCGCCACGTTCGTCGCGCCTTCGGGCGCTCAGGCCGCTTCCGCCGGGTTCTTCCTGCTGATTGCCGGCGATATCGCGGCGATGGCGCCCGGAACCAACACCGGCGCGGCGCACCCGGTGGCGGGCGAAGGGCAGGAGCTTCCCAAGACGTTGAGCGAGAAGGTGGAGCAGGACGCGCGAGCCTTCATCCGCACGCTCGCGGCTCAGCGCGGCCGAAACCTCGAGAAGGCGGAGGCCGCCGTCTCGAAGAGCGTGTCCTACACGGAAACGGAGGCCAAGGAGTTGGGGTTGATCGAGCTCATCGCCCGGGACGTGCCGGATCTCGTCCGACAGCTCGACGGCCGCACGGTCAAGCGGGTGGGTGGAGGCACCGCCACCCTGCATCTAGCCAGGGCGCGGATCGAGACGCGGGAGATGGGATCGGTGGAAAAACTGCTCGGCGTTGTGTCCCACCCGAACGTGGCGTATGTCCTGTTTCTGTTGGGATTGGTGGGGCTCTACTTCGAGCTGTCCTCGCCGGGCGCCGTGCTTCCCGGCATCGTGGGCGGGATCGCGCTTCTGCTCGCCTTCTATGCTTTCTCCGTTCTGCCGGTGAACCTCGCGGGGCTTTTCCTCATCCTCTTCGGGATCGGCCTTTTCGTGGCGGAGGTCAAGGTCGTCAGCCACGGTCTGCTGGCGGCGGGCGGGGCCGTTGCGCTGGTCGCCGGTTCCCTCCTGCTCTTCACAGGTCGGGGGGGAGAGTCCGGGTACCGCGTGGACCTCGGAATCCTCCTGCCCTCGCTCGTGCTGGCCCTGGGCATCGTAGGGCTGCTGACCGCCCGGACGATCCAGGTTCGCCGCCGCCCAACGACGACGGGCGCCGCCGGGATGATCGGCGAGACGGGGCGGGTCGTCGAGACGTTCTCCGGCGGCAGCGGCCGCGTCCACGTTTTCGGCGAGTACTGGGACGCTCGGGGCCCGTCGGACCTCTCCCCGGGAGACTCGGTTCGGATCATTGAAGTCGACGGATTGACGCTTCGAGTCGAACGGAGGACGTGATGGGCGCCACATTTCCCGGACTTCTGGTTGCCGCTTTCATCGGACTGCTGCTGCTCTTCAAGTGGATCAACGTTCTGAAGGAGTACGAGCGGGCGGTGACGTTCTGGCTCGGCCGTCTCTCCCGAGAGGCCAAGGGCCCGGGCCTCGTGCTCATTTTCTGGCCCGTCGAAACCATGGTCCGCATCTCCATGCGCACGGTCGTGCACGACGTCCCGACGCAAGACATCATCACCCGAGACAACGTTTCGGTGAAGGTCAACGCCGTCGTCTATTTCCGCGTCGTCGACCCGAACAAGGCCGTCGTTCAGGTGGAGAACTATCTCTATGCGACCTCGCAGCTGGCCCAGACGACGCTGCGCAGCATCCTGGGACAAGCGTTGCTCGACGAGCTCCTGTCCGAGCGGGAGAAACTGAACGTGGCGCTCCAGAAAGTCATCGACGAGCACACGAGCCCCTGGGGAGTGAAGGTGTCGCTCGTAGAAGTGAAACAGGTCGACCTTCCGCCCGAAATGCAGCGCGCGATGGCCAAGCAGGCCGAGGCCGAGCGGGAGAAACGGGCGAAGATCATCCACGCGGCCGGGGAGTTCGAGGCCGCCAACAAGCTCTCCGACGCGGCTGAGATCATCGGCCGGCAGCCGGCCACGCTGCAGCTCCGGTACCTGCAGACGTTGACCGAGATCGCCAGCGAGAAGAACTCGACGATCATTTTCCCGTTGCCGATCGAGCTTCTCAAGAACTTCATCGCGAAGGAAAAGTAGCTTCAGACTTTGAGCTTCAGACTTTAAACTCCCCCTGTGCCCGAGTCCCAAAGTCATTACCAGCTCTCCTTCACGGCGAGGCAGGCGATGGCTTTCTTCGTCGTCTGCCTCTTCGCCTTGGGCCTGTCCTTTTTCTTCGGCCTGATGGCCGGGCTCTCGGGACGTCCGGGGCCCTCGGCCGCCGCGATGGAGACTCCGACACCGGCTTCGGAAGCGGCGAGCGGCGAAGGCGCGCCGGGATCCGTCGCGGCGACTTCGGAAACCCCGTTGACCGCGGAGAACAGTCGCGAATCGGCGACACCGGCAGGGGAGCCAACCGCCCCCGCAATCCTGCAGGCGTTCGCAGACCGTGCCGCGGAACCCACTCCGCAGGTTTCCGCCAAGCGGGCGTCGCCGGGCTTGGCCCCGGCTCCCCCCGGATCCGGCGTGTGGATCCAGGTCGCGTCGCTTGCCGCCCGCGGGGAGGCGGACGCTCTGGTCGTCCGGCTCTCCCGGCACGGCTACCGCGCTCAGACGGAAGCCGCCCAGAGCCCCAAGGGCAGGGTCTTCCGGGTGCGGGTCGGGCCATACCGCTCCGAGGAAGAAGCCACGCGGGCTGCGGAGAAGCTCCGGCGCCAGGAGAATATTCGGCAGACCTGGGTCGTGCGGGCGGGACGATGAGCGCTTTGCCTCCGGTCCGGGCGCCCGAGTGGATCCGTCGAAATCGGATTCGCCTTTCGCAGCTCCACGGGGTCAAGAGTCTGATGCGCAAGCAGTCGCTTTCCACCGTCTGCGAAGAGGCGCGCTGCCCAAACCGCGGCGAGTGTTTTTCGCGCGGGACGGCGACGTTTCTGCTGCTGGGCGACGTTTGCACGCGCGCCTGTGGTTTCTGTGACATCCCGACGGGCCGGCCGCTCCCGGTCGATCCGCTGGAGCCCGCGAGGGTCGCCGCGGCTGCGCGCGAGATGAGCCTCTCCTACGTCGTTCTGACCTCCGTCGACCGCGACGACCTGCCGGACGGGGGAGCGGCACACTTTGCTGCGGCGATCGCCGCGGTGCGCCGGCTCGAGCCCGTCCCGGGCGTGGAGGTTCTGACGCCGGACTTCAAGGGGCGCTTCGATTCCGTGCGGGTCGTCGTCGAGGCCCGACCCGACGTCTTCAACCACAACGTCGAGACCGTGCCTCGCCTTTACTCGACGGTTCGGCGCGGCGCGAGACTCGACCGGTCGCTCGGCCTGCTCTCGGCCGCGAAGATCCTCGATCCAAAGCTGACGACGAAATCGGGCTTGATGGTCGGTCTGGGGGAGACGCCCGAAGAAGTGCTCGAGCTGCTCGGGCGGATGCGGGAAGCGCACATCGACATCGTGACGATCGGCCAGTACCTGCGCCCCTCGCGCGAGAACCTGTCGGTCGCCGAGTACGTGCATCCCGAGACTTTCGACCGGTACCGCGAGGCCGGAGAGCGCCTCGGCTTCCTCCACGTTTTCGCCGGGCCATTCGTACGGTCGTCCTACCGTGCCGAGGAAGCGTTGCAGGCGGCGGGGGCCGGACGGTAGGCCCCTGACGCCGCCGTTGATGCGCTCGAAGTGGACCACGCCTGCCGCGGGCGTATTGTCCGGCCTTTTGTTTGCACTGGCCTTTCCTCCCTTCGAATGGGTCCTGCTGCTGCCTCTGGCTCTGGTGCCCTGGCTCGTGGCGCTCAACGGGGAGAGAGGCCGTGGGCACGCACTGCTGTCGGGCGTTCTCTTCGGGCTCGCCTACTGGTGCACCTCGATCCCCTGGATCGTCTACGTCGTGACGCGCTACGGCGGACAGAGCGGCGTGATGGGCATCGTGTGTCTCGTGATCCTCGCCGCGATCCTCGCGCAGTGGCCGGCGTTGGTGGCGTGGGGAATGGTGGCCGCGGCGCCGCCGGGCTCGCAACGGCGTCTCTCGGCGTTTCCCCTTCTCTGGGTGGCGTCCGAGCATGCGCGGTCGTTCGTGTACGGCGGATTTCCATGGAACCTCACGGGCCATGCCCTCTACCGGCATCCGATCTGGCTTCAGAGCGCGTCGGTGTGGGGTGTCTATGGCGTGGGAGGGCTGGTCGCGGCCGTGTCCTGTCTGCTCGCCGGGGCGGCCGGCAGTCGCCGGGGACGGCCGCTGTTGTGGGCCGCGGGTCTGGTTCTCGTCACGGGAGGTTTCGGAGCAGCGCGCCTCGCGCTGAAGGAAAGCGAAGACAATCCGCGAACCGCGGCTTTCCCTGCCGCGCTCTTGCAACCGAACGTGACGCAGGAGGCGCGGCTCGGGGGGAGCGCCGCGCAGGTCTATGAGGCCGTCATCGGACAGGCTCGCGCGGCGGCCGCGCAAGGGCCGAATCTGATCGTCATTCCGGAGTCGGCATTCCCCGTCTATTGGGATCAGAGCCCCACTTTGCGGCGCAACCTGTCCGAGATCGCCGCACACTCGTGGGTGATCTTCAACGACATCGAGGAGGTTCCGGACGGCCGCTACTACAACGTGGCCCGGCTTCTCGGGGCGCGGGGTCTGATCGGGAGGCCCTATCGCAAGGTTCATCTCGTACCGTTTGGCGAGTACGTTCCATTGCCGAAGCTCTTCTTTTTCGCGCGTCAGGTCTCGACCGAGATCGGACAGTTCTCGGCGGCCGCGGAGCCGGCGACGCTCGGGGACGATGCCGCACAGATTGGCGTCGGCGTCTGCTACGAGATCATCTACCCGGGCCTGTCCCGAAAGGAGGTCGGCGATCTCGGGGCGAATCTCCTCGTCACCATCTCGAACGACTCCTGGTACGGCAAGGCCGGAGCGCAGGCGCAGCACTTCGCGGGAGCATTGATGCGGTCGGTCGAGACGAAGCGGTATCTGCTGCGCGCGGCCATCACCGGCATTTCGGGAATCGTAGACGAGAAGGGCAGAATTGTCGGCGAGCTGCCACGGGACACGGCGGGGATCCTGCGGGGCTGCGCCCGGTTTTTCGGACAGAACACGTGGTGGACGTCGTGGGGCTACTGGCTCCCGCGGCTGTCCGATGTCGCCGCTCTCGCCGTGCTACTCTTCGGCCTGGCCCGCTGGCGCCGAGCCGGCGACTCGGGCTGACCGGCTGAAGGCGAACTCATGACCGAACGCGACGACCTCATTTCCGCCTTGCACAGCGCCTCGGAGCGACTCGCCTCGCTCCGGGGCTATCTTTGATCCGGAAGCCGCGCGGCGCGCGCTCGAAGGACTGAGAGAAAAGGCGTCGGCGGAGGACTTCTGGTCCCGCCCCGAGCAGGCCCAGGAAATTCTCCGGCAGACCCGCGCTCAGGAAAAGAAGTTCGAAACGGCCAAGCGCCTCGAGGACCTGCGCGGAGAGCTCGACACGCTGGCCGAGCTGCTGCGTGAAGGGGAGCCGGCTGAGGCTGACGCCCGAGAGGCGTTGGGCGCGGCCGGCGCGTTCGCCGATGAGCTCGAGCTTTCGGTCAAGATGGGCGCGCCCGAAGACACGAAGAACGCCTGGGTGATGATCCACCCGGGAGCGGGAGGCACGGAGTCGCAGGACTGGGCGGAGATGCTCCTGCGGATGTACATGCGATTTGCCGAGTCGCGGGGCTGGAAGGCCGAGCTGATCGACCGGCAGGATGGCGAGGAGGCCGGCCTGAAGAGCGCCACGCTCCACGTCGTCGGCGATCACGCCTACGGGTACCTTAAGGGGGAAATGGGCGTGCACCGCCTCGTGCGGATCTCCCCGTTCGACGCCGCCAAGCGGCGGCACACGTCGTTTGCCTCCGTGTACGTCTCACCCGAGATCGACGAAGACATCGAGATCGAGATCGCTGACAAGGATCTGCGCGTGGACACGTACCGGTCGAGCGGCGCCGGAGGCCAGCACGTCAACGTCACCGATTCCGCCGTACGGCTCACGCACTTGCCGACCGGCATCGTCGTGACCTGTCAGAATGAGCGCAGCCAGGGGCGCAACCGGGAGATGGCGATGCGCGTCCTGCGGGCGCGGCTCTATCAAAAGGCGTTGGACGAACGCAGGGCCGAGGAGGAGAGGCGCGTCGGGGATAAGAAAGCGATCGAGTGGGGAAGCCAGATTCGATCTTACGTCCTGCACCCCTATCGGATGGTCAAGGACCACCGGACCGGGCACGAGACGGGAGACACGGACCGCGTGCTCGACGGGGGGCTCACGCCATTCATCGAGGCCTACCTCAAGGCGGCTGCGGACACGACGCGGGCCGCCGCGGGCTGATGCCGCCCGACGCCCCGCCGCTCGACCCGCCGTCGCTGCCTGGCTGGATGGAAGACATCCGGGAGCGCCTCGCGGGGCGTCCGCGAGTCGCGGTCGATGTCACAGATGGTCTGCGCCGAGCGGGTGTGCTCGTACCCCTCTTCGTGCGCGAGGCGGGGCTCTGGATCGTCTTCACGCGAAGAACCGAGTCGGTCGAGCACCATCGCGGGCAGATTTCGTTTCCCGGGGGCGGAGAGGAGCCGGGCGATGCGACGCTCTGGGACACAGCGCTGCGGGAAAGTGAAGAGGAGCTGGGGATCCGTCCCGAGGACGCGCTGGCGCTCGGTCGCCTGTCGCCGCTCACGACGGTGACGAGTTTCTATGTCGAGCCGTTCGTCGCCGCGATCCCGCAACCCTATGTCTTTCGTCCGGCGGAGGCCGAGATCGCCGAAGTCCTGGAGGTCCCCGTCGCGGCGCTCATGGATCCGCGCGTCCTCGAAAGGCGTCTGCTTCCGGGGCGCGAGGAGCCGGTCCTCTTCTATCACTACGGAGACCAGGTCATCTGGGGCGCGACGGCCAGAATGCTGGCGGAGCTGCTGGAAGCGCTCGGGTAGCCGTCGGCTTTCGGTTCGTCTACCGACGACGGACGACGGACTAAGAATGACTCCGCTCAGTGCTTGCCATAAACCTTCTCTCCTGCCTCGACTCGGACGGGCAACTTGTTTTGGAGCGGCGGCAGTGGGCAGGTGGCGTACGGCGTGAAAACGCAAGGCGGGTTGTACGCCTTGTTGAAGTCGAGCACCGTGCGGCCGTTGACGGGAGGGGGCGCGTACAGGAAGCGCCCGGCGCCGTAGGTCTCAACCCCGTTGGTACGGTCGCCGAAGATCACGAAGAAGTCGGTCTCGCCTCTCTCGAGCACGGGGTCGAGGCGATAGGTCTTGCCTTCGAGCTCGAAGACGAGGGCACCCGGGCACTTTTCGGAATCGACCGTGCCCAGAACGCTCGGCACCGAGATCGACTTTTGCGGATCGTAAGCCTCGAAGCGGGCTTCGACGCGCCACTTGGGGTCGATGGGAAAGCTGTCGAGGCTCCGAAAGTTCCGCCGCGCCTCGCTCTGGCTGTCCTTGACCCTCACGCCCAGGCGCTCGCCCCGCCGGATCACGTAGAAGGAAAGCGACGCGAGCGTGACGATGGTTGGCTCTCCATCGGCGTCCGATCGGAGCTCGAGCGTCGTCACCGGCCGTCCGTCGGACGAAGCCCCGGAGCCGGGCGAGGCGTGAAGCGTCACTCGGTCGCCGCTGCGGTCGAGTGAGCCGAGAAACGCCGGAACGTCTTTGGAGGGAAGGGTCACGCGGTTTCCGGGGTCACTTCCGATGGCGTTCTTGCCGGGATCGAGCCAGAAGAGGCCGACCACCGTCAGCCAGCCTCCCTCCGCCCGAAGGCGCTCGAGGCGCCCCGCGCGCCATTTTTCGATCTCGGCCCGGTAGGCATCCGCGGATGGAGTCGCCGCGGGCGGGCCCGACTGGACGGTTGCGGCGCCCATCAGCGCGAGAGCGAGCGCGGCCAGAGGTGGTTTCGTCCGGGAAGATAGGCCCACAACGGAAGGCCTAGCCTCCGGCTCGCTCGATCGCCAGGAGCTCTCCGGCGCGCTCGAGGTTCGACTTGGCGGGCGCGAGGCCCGCGTTGATCGAAAGGGCCTTCTGAAAGGCGGTGATGGCTTCGGCGTACGCGCCGCGGCGGGTGCGCATGACTCCCAGGTTGTTCCAGAGCGTTGCGGAGGTCGGCCTGGCCTCGATCGCCTTTTGGAGAGCGGCTTCCGCATCCTGGAGCTTACCGGCGTCCGAGAGCGAGGCCGCAAGACCCGTGGCCGCCTCTTCGCTGCCGGGGTCAATGTGGAACGCCGCCGAGTAGGCCGTCGCGGCATCCTCGGGCCTCTTCAGCTTTCGTCGCAGGTCGCCCAGCGTGGTCCAGACCGCGATTTCGTTCGGGGAGAAACGCGAAGCCTCCGCTATTTCCCGCTCCGCCTCCTTCCACATCCCCTTCTTCCGAAACACGCGTCCGAGGTTCTCGTGGTAGACCGAGCGCTGCGGGGCCAGGCGGACTGCCTGCATCAGCTCCTCGATCGCGCGGTCGAGCTCGCCCGAGCGCGAAAGGAAAACGCCGAAGTCGTTATGCGCTTCCGCCGAAGACGGATCGATTTCGATCGCCCGGCCGTAGGCGAGCCTCGCGGCCGTAAGGTCCTTGAGCTCCTCCATCGCGCGGCCAAGCCCGAGGGCGGCGGCGACGTTGCTCGGGTTCAGGTCCAGGGTGCGCCGGTAGAGGCTGCCGGCCGTGTTCCACTTTCCCTGGCGTTCGGCCACGACCGCCAGCCCGTACTGGGACCGAACGTGTGAGGCGTCGATCGCCACGGCTGCCGTGAACTCGCGTTCCGCGTCCGTCTCCTTGCCGGCCGCGAGCAGCAGGTCGCCGAGCAGTCCATGAGCGTCCGCGTTGCGGGGATCCGCCTCGATCGCCCGCCGGGCGGCCGCCTCCGCGCCGCGGGCATCTCCCGACCGCACGAAGTTCTCCGCCGACTGGAGCCAGGCCGTGGCCGCGACCGGGCCGGTGACGCTGGCGGATGCGGGCCCGGGCCCGCCGATCTCCTTCGTCGTAATGAGTCCGCGTTCGATGTCCGAAGCCCGCTTTCTCTCGACGTCCGCTTCCGCCGCACGTCCGAGGCGGTCGTAGGTTTCGCCCAGGAGGCGGTGAAGCTCGGGATCGTTGGCGCTGGCACCGCGCTTGAGCGACGCGAGGGCCTCCTCGGCCTTGCCCTGCTGCAGCTTTTCACGGGCATCGCGCTTGATGTCGGCCACGTCGAGAGCCCCATCGGTGGAGCCGGTGACCTCCGACCGCACCGATTGCGCGAGGCGCGCGAAGTCGGGACTATAGAGGTCGCCCGCGACGGCCAGTCCCGGCTTCGCTTTGAACGCGGCCTTCAAGGCCTCACGGGTGGTCTTGGCGTTGCCACCGATGTAGAAAGACCACGCTGCCTGTAGATGGAGCTCCGCCTGTCGGTCGGCGGAAAGACCCGCGGCCTGAGCCGCACGGGAATACTTGTCTCCCGCGTCCGCGAAGAGTCCCGAGTCGAACGCACGTTTGGCATCGGTCTCGAGCTTCGAAGGGGTCTCCTGTGCGGAGAGGGTCGCCGCCGCGAAGAGCGCCGCCGCGAGCGCGATTCGAATTCTCATCCGACTTCTAGCCTCCGTTTTCGAGTGGCACGGCGGGGGCCGGTGCCCACATCAGCTCGCCCCCCTTTTCGATCGTCACTTCGTGGTTGGCGGGCTGGAATCCCTCCCGCAACACGACGACGTGGTGGCTACCGGGCGACAGCCGCACGCGTTCGACTCCCGAGACGGTCGCCTTGTACTTTCCGTCGACGATGATCGAAGCGCCGATCCAACTTGGATCCGCCTGCAGGACGAGAGTTCCGATCGGGAACTGGTAGGCGATTGGAGGCGAGCCGCCCCCCCCAACGTGGAAGCTCTGCTCGTACGGGGGAAGACCCGGCGCTTCGAAACGGTATCGGTGGGTCCCCTCCTCGAGCTCGACGCGCCGCGCCGGCACGGAGGGGCCGATCAAGCGTCCGTCCACGGAGAGCGTCGACGGCGGAATCGAGCTGAACTGCACCGCGAAGCGTTTGGGCGCGGAGGGCTTTGGCGCCGCGCTCGGCGCCTGGACCGAGGCCGCCGTAGGGACCGCCGGAGTGGGCGCCGACTGGGGGCGTGCATCCACGCCGAGCTCCGGCGTGGGCAGGTCGGCGGGGAGGGCCGGAGTAGGGACGGCTGGCTTTTCGAGCGGCGCGGGAAGCGCATTGCGCCCTCGTGAGAGGAACCATCCCGCGGCGCCGGCGAGCGCCAGCGCGACGACCGCAACGATCGCCATCACCGTGCGCCGCGATCCATCGCCTGTCGGGGCCGTCAGGCGGCTCGCCGTCGCGGCCTCAGAAGAGTCCCGGAAGTTAACCAGCTCGAGGCCCCCTTGAGCGCCGGCACCGCGTGGAGGCGGGGGAGTGATGCGGGCCGGTTCGGGCGCGGGAACGCGAGCGAGCGCCCCCGAGGGTGGCGTGATGTGGATCGTTTCCATGCCGTGGCTCGGCGTCGCCACGGTCGTTTCGGAGTCGGGCGGTTCCGTCGAGGTCAGGCGCGCGATGTTCGAGTAGCGAGCGGAGGCACCCGTGAGCTCCTTGTACAGTGCGTGGAGGTCCCGGAGCAGATCCTGCATGGAGGAATAGCGCTTCTCCGGCGATTTCTCGATCGCGCGGCGCACGACACTGGCGAGCGCCGGGGGCACGTCGGTCGCAATCGATTCGATGGGCTCCGGTTGTTCGTTCAGGATCCGGTACAACACCGTCGAGAGGTGCTCGCCCCGGAAGGGCTTGCGAAGAGCCAACAACTCGTAGGCCAGAACGCCGAGCGCGAAGATATCCGTGCGCCGGTCGACGGGTTCGCCCCGGATCTGCTCCGGAGCGAGGTAGGCCGACGTCCCGAGCGTGATACCGGTCTGGGTCAGGTTCGATTCGGTCTGGAGCGATTTGGCAATGCCGAAGTCCATGATCTTGACGGTCCCGTCTTCCAGGACCCGGACGTTGGCGGGCTTGATGTCGCGGTGGACGATCTGAGCCTCGTGGGCATAGTGAAGCCCGTCGGCGATGGCCATGAGGATTTCCACCTTGCGAAGGACGGGAATCGAATCGCCCCGCTTGATCTTCTTGTCGAGGTCCTCACCGGTCAGAAGCTCCTGAACGATGTAGGGGATGCCGTTCTCCACGCCAAAGTCGTAAATGGTGGTGATGTGCCGGTGGTGGAGGTTGCCGGCGAGCTCCGCCTCCCGGAAGAATCGGCTCTTGATCTCTTCGTCGTTGACGGAGCAGGTCTTGATCGCGACCGCCCGTTTGATGAACGGGTCCCTTCCGCGAAAGACGGCGCCGAAACCGCCGACACCAATTTGTTCGGAGATCTCGTATTTGCCGATCTTCTCCAGCATGGCTTCTCATCAGTTTAAACGATCGGGCCTCCGGGCGAGTACGGAACGCGCCGGCCGGACTCGGGCAAACCATTCCGTTTCATGAGGTTGGCCGCCCGGCGCCGGCCCGGATGGCTTCAAGGGGGGCTAAACTCGCCCTCGTGAAGGAGCCCTTCCTGCCGCTTGCCGTTCTGGCCGCGGCCCTCCTTGTCGATTGCGACCGGCCGCAGAAGCCAGCGGCGGGGCGGCCCGCGTCCGTTGGCGCCCTGCCTCGAGGAGTGCTCTTGCCGGCTCCGCGGTTCCGGCCCCCGGCCGACGGCCTCCTGACGGATGATCAAGTTGAGCGGTTCATCCGTGTGCGCCGGGCGGCAAAGGGGCGCACCGATGCGGAGACGGCGCGAGCACTCGGAGTTCTTCCGGAAGAGCTCGCCTGGACGCGCGCGCGGATCGTCGAGGCACTGGTCGCGCTGGACGAGCGGCGCGTGCGCGAGGCGTCGGCCGAGGTCTACGCGAAGGCGCTCGCGCAAGTCAAGGCTGCGCGGGCGAGCGTGCGAGACTCGGCAAATGTCCGGGCGCTCGAGGAGCAGATCGCCGCTCTCGAGCGGGAGCGCGCTACGGTACGGCGCGAGGAGACGGCGCCGCCGGCGCTCGCTCGAAACATGCGGCGCGTCGCGGGGCGTTACGCGGAGCTCGAAGCAGTCGCGCCGTGACCCGGCTTACCGATTTCCTCGAAGAGGAGATTGCGGCAGGCTCCTTCCCGGGGGCCGCCGCGCTCGTCGGGTCGGGCGCAGCGGTCCTCGCGCACGGGAGCGCCGGCGATGCCGCCGTCGAGCCGGCGAGGGTGCCGCTCGCGGCAAAGGCGCGCTTCGATCTGGCCAGCCTGACCAAACCCCTCGGCACAGGGGCGCTCGTACGCCTCGCCCTGGACCGAGGGCTTGCGCTCGCCGATCCTCCCGGCCGATACCTGCCGGAATGGAAGAAGACCCGGTATGACGGCATCACGCTCGAGCACCTGCTCACGCACGCCTCCGGCCTCCCGGCCTGGTTTCCACTCTACGTGCGGGGTGAGGGCCCCGCCGCCTATCGGCGCACCCTCGCGGAGATCGAGCCGGAGAGCCGGCCGGGCGCGGCGGTGCTCTATAGCGATCTCGGGTTTCTCGTGATCGGGGAGATCCTGGAGGTCTTCTTTTCGGAACGACTCGAGCGCTGCTTTGCCGAGCTCGTGGCGGCTCCCGCGGGCTCGGGGGCGGCTTTCCGACCGGATCCCGGCCTGCCATGCGCCGCCACCGAGAAGGGCGACCGATTCGAACGGTCCAAGACCTCGGGGCTCGGGCTCTCCTACGCGCACTTTCGGGATGGCGTCGTCTTGGGCGAGGTCCACGACGGGAACGCGTTTCGGCGGGGCGGTGTCGCGGGGCACGCCGGCCTCTTTGGCACAGCGGATGACGTCTGGAGGCTCTGTCGCATGTGGCTCCAACCGGCCGCGTCGGCGTTCACGCGAGACCGCACCCCCGATCTCGCGGAGGGGCGCGGCCTCGCCTGGCAGGGGCGTCGCGGTGCCGGCTCGGCGGTCGCTGAGTTCTCACAGGCCGCCTTCGGCCACACGGGTTTCACCGGGACCTCGGTCTGGATCGACCCCGAAATCGATCGGATCTTCGTCCTGCTCACCAACCGGATCCATCCCGAGGTGCGGGAGGTGAACTTCAACGAGGTGCGGCAGCGGTTTCACCGCATCGCCTTGCGGCTGTTATAGTTTTCGTCCCCATGGAAGAAATCGTCCTCCTGGAAGGCGCCCGGACGCCGATGGCCGAATACAACGGAGCATTCTCCGAGGTGTCCGCGATCGAGCTCGGCGTGCACGCCGCGAAGGCGGCTCTCTCCCGCAGCGGCACCGAACCGGACGAGATCGACCACGTCATCTTCGGAAACGCTCTCCAGACCTCCGCGGACGCGATCTACGGAGCCCGGCACGTCGGGCTGCGGAGCGGCATCCCCAAGGAAGTCCCGGCGCTGACCGTGAACCGGCTCTGCGGATCGGGTTTCGAGTCGATCGTACAGGGCGCCCACCGGATCCTGCTCGGGGAGGCACAGACGGTGCTCGCCGGCGGGATGGAGAACATGTCCCAGGCGCCCCACGTCATTCGGGGGGCACGGAAGGGGTTTCGCCTGGGGCAGGGGGAGCTCGAGGACTCGCTGAAGGTCGCGCTGCTCGACTCCTATACGGGGCTCTACATGGCGCAAACATCGGACCGCGTCGCCGCGAAGTACGGAATCTCGCGGCAGGAGCAGGACGAGTACGCACTCTCCTCGCAACGCCGAGCCGGGGCCGCGTGGGCGTCCTGCAGGCTATCGGAGGAGGTCGTGCCCGTGGAGGTCCGGGCGGGCAGAAAGACGATCCGCGTCGAAAGGGACGATCATCTACGCCCCGACACGACTCTCGAGGCCCTTGCGGCTCTGCCGCCCTCCTTCGGCAAGGATGGACAGGTGACGGCGGGCAATGCCTCGGGAATCGTGGACGGCGCCGCCGCAATCGTCGTGACCTCCTCGTCTCGCGCGAAGGTGAGGGGGGTCAAGCCGCTCGGGCGGCTGGTGTCCTGGGCTGTCGTCGGATGCGACCCGGAGCTGATGGGCCTCGGGCCGGCTCCGGCGGCCCGAGCCGCGCTCGCGCGCGCCGGCCTCAAATCCGATCAGATCGACCTCTGGGAGATCAACGAAGCGTTCGCGGGCCAGATCCTCGGTGTCGCGAAGGAGCTCGATCTGGACCGGGAAAAGTTGAACGTCAACGGCGGCGCGATCGCCCTGGGGCACCCGCTGGCGGCCACGGGCACACGCTGCACTTTGACGCTTCTGAAGGAGCTGCGCCGCAGGGGGGGTCGATACGGTGTGGCGGGGGCCTGCATCGGCGGCGGTCAGGGAATCGCCGTCGTCGTCGAGTCTCTGTCGTAGACGAGGAGCGCCGCTGAACTGGAGCCAACGGATCCTCGATTTCCCGGTACGCACCGCCGCGGTGGCGGACTTTCTGCAGACCCTCCGGGCGCACGGGTCGGCCGACCTGAACGCGGTTTGCTCGACGTTGAACGACGGCTCCCTCGTCCGCGAGACGCTGGACTACTGGCTCGGAAACCGCTGGATCCTCGTCGCTCCAAACTCACCCCTGCAGGCTCTGGCGGGCCCCGCGTTCTCACGTGACCTGACTCTCGAGCACTTCTGCGGTGCGGGAGACCCCGGCAAGGTCAGCACGAAGGGCGCCGAGGAGACGACGCAGAGCGGGGAGGAGCCAGACAACGATGAAAATCCGTAAGGTCGGGGTGTTGGGAGCCGGACTGATGGGATCCGGGATCGCCGAGGTCTGCGCGCGCGCCGGTTTCGACACGCTCGTGCGCGAGGTTTCGGAAGATCTCGCCGCGAAGGGAGTTGGGCGCATCGAGGCTTCTCTGGGCAAGGCCGTCGAGCGTCAGAAGATGACGGCGGCGGAGGGGGACGCGGCGCGCCGGCGTCTCGCGACGACGACCAAGCTCTCGGACCTGGCCGGCTGCGACATCCTGGTCGAGGCCATCGTCGAAAACCTGGATCTGAAGAGGCAGACCTACGGCGAGCTCGACCGACTCTGCAAACCCGAGACCATTTTCTGCTCGAACACGTCGTCGCTGACGATCACGGAGTTGTCCGCGGCCACCGGCCGGCCGGACCGTTTCGCGGGGCTCCACTTCTTCAACCCGGTACCCGTGATGAAGCTGGTCGAGGTGGTCCGGACGATCGCGACCTCCGACGAGACGTTCGAGACCGTCTTCGCCTTCGCCCAGTCGCTCGGCAAGGAGCCGATCCGCGCGCGCGACAACTCGGGCTTCATCGTCAACCGGCTGCTCGTGCCGTACCTGCTCGACGCCGTGCGAGCCCTCGAGGAGGGCGTCGGCACGAAGGAGGACATCGATCGGGGCATGGAGCTCGGCTGCGGGCATCCGATGGGGCCCCTGAAGCTGCTCGACTTCGTAGGGCTGGACACGACCTATGCGATCGCCCAGATCATGTTCGACGAGTATCGCGAGAAGCGTTTCGCCCCGCCGCCGCTCTTGAAGCGAATGGTTCTGGCGGGACGCTACGGCAAGAAGTCTGGCCGCGGCTTCTACGAATACGGGGGGAAGGCTTGAACGAGTACGTGCGAGTCGACACGGAGGACGGCGTGCGCACGGTCACCGTGGACCGTCCGGAGAAGTTGAACGCGCTCAATACCGAGGTGCTGGCGGCGCTCGAGGCCGCTTTCGCTCAGGCGCAAACCGAATCCGGATTGCGGTGTCTCATCGTGACCGGGGCGGGGGAGAAATCGTTCATTGCGGGAGCCGACATCGGCGAGCTGGCGAAGCTCTCGCCCGTGGAAGGGCGCGAGCACGCCCGGCGCGGGCAAGAGGTGCTCGATCGGCTGGAGCGGCTCCCCGTCCCCACCATCGCGGCGATCAACGGGTACGCCTATGGTGGGGGCCTCGAGCTGGCCATGGCCTGCTCGCTGCGCGTCGCCTCGGAGAACGCAAAGATGGGCCTTCCGGAAACCTCCCTCGGGATCCTTCCGGGCTACGGCGGCACGCAGCGTCTGGCTCGGCTGATCGGCGTTGCCCGCGCCATGGAGCTCGTGTTGACGGCCGAGAAGGGTGTCACCGCGGCCGAAGCGCATCGCCTGGGGCTCGTCAACCGGGTCGTGCCGGCGGGGCAGGCGCTCTCCGGCGCGAAGGATCTTGCGCGCAGGATCGCCGCGAACGGGCCCGCGGCCTGTCGCTATGCGATGGAAGCCATACGCCGCGGCATGGAGATGCCGACCGCCGAGGGCCTCGTGCTGGAGGCGACGCTCTTCGGGCTCTGTGCCGCCACCGAGGACATGAAGGAAGGGATGGCCGCCTTTCTCGAAAAGAGACCCGCGCGCTTTACGGGGCGTTGATAGGATTCGTCGCCAAACCCCGGTTTTGACGTGAGGAGGGATCGGCGATGGGCATTGATCTGGTCAGCGCCTGCGTGTTCTGCGCGGCCTTCTTGTTCAGTTCGGACCTGCCGCCGCAGCCCGGCCTGACGGCGGAGATGGGACTTTCCTATGCGACGCTCTCCCGCAAGTACCCCTACGCTCCGGATCGCAATGAAACCTCCGACGTGACGCCCAAATTCGTGATGTTCGGGCTCGGCAACGCCCATGCGCCGGCGGGAGAGCTCGGCGCCGGCACGCCGGCCTCCGAGTGGAAGGTGCGTTTTGCCGTTGCACCGAGCCACGACGAGGCGGCGCGCCGGCCCGATCCGGCCGTCCCCGATCTGCCGCAGGTGACCGCGACAGGCAACGGCCGGTACGAGAACTTCGCTCTGCTCGGCCGCTTCCGGATCGGCGACTCGGACTCCCTGGAGATGGCGATCGACCGCCGCAGCCACAAGTCCACGGATCTCCTCAACGTCGGCCTTTCGAATCACTCCCTGAGCGAGGAACGGACGCTCGGCTCCGAACGGGTCGACGCCGGTCTCGGGTGGAGGCACCGCTGGAACCACTTCGAGGCAGCGGCCTCGGCGCGGTTCATCCGCCTGACCGGGTACAACACGACCGCCAACTACAACTCCAACTCTTCGGGCAAGATCATCGGGTTGGACGTCGAAGGACGGATGCGTCAAGGGCGTTGGAGCGTGGTGCTCCACGCCGACAGGACGAGCGGCCCACTCGACGTCGTCGAGCAGTACTTCCCCAGCTTCGAGTCGCACGCGACGACCTCAGACGCGTTGTTGGAGGCCGCGCGCCTGGGAGTCGGTTACTCCTGGCCCCGGACGGAGCTGTTCCTCTCGGCCACGCTCGATCGCCAGCGCCTTCCCTGGGTGACGATGGCCGTGCTCGGCACCGAGACGGTGGCGTTCGACGGGGGCTTTCACCCGGATTCGAACACCCGCGAGTCCTTGTATGACCTCTCGGCTCGGTACGCCTTCACACCCGCGATCCGCGTGCAGGCCAGCGTGTGGTTGGGCTACGGCAGCGAGAGCGTGACATTGACCGACGCGGTGGACGATCGGCCGCCGATTCTGCTGGACGTGAAGAGGCGCGGCGACTTCGGTGGCGGCCTGAGCAGGAAGCTTGGTTCGCCGCAAGTGGTGCTCTTCGTGGGAGCGAACTTCCTGATCGGGAGCACCGGGCATTGAGGGCCGAAGGATCGCTCAGTCCTCGAATCAGGGCGGCGCCGGGCAGTTGAAGTCTTCCGCCGGGCGGACTACACTGAGCCCGAAGGCGAACGATACGGTGCACCCGCCGGAATCCGATCTCATCTACGACTGGAACAAAGCGGGGGGGGCCGTGACCCCAGCCCGTGGAAGAGTGGAGCTCGACGACGAGACGCTCCGGGACGGGTTGCAGTCTCCGTCGGTCCGAAGTCCTTCGATCGAGCACAAGCTCGCGATCCTCCACTTGATGGAGGCTCTCGGAATCGATTCGGCGGACATCGGGTTGCCGGGCGCTGGCCCTCACGTCGCCAGCGCCGTCGAGCGGATGGCTCGGGAGATCGTGAGCGCGCGGATGAAGATTCGGCCTAACTGTGCGGCGCGGACCCTGGAGGCCGACATCCTGCCGATCGTCCGGATCAGCCAGAGCGTCGCGATTCAGATCGAGGTGGCCTGCTTCATAGGCTCCTCGCCGATCCGCCAGTACGCGGAAGACTGGGATCTGGAGCGCATGCTGCGGATGACCGAGGACGCCGTCTCCCTCGCGGTGCGAGAGGGGCTTCCGGTGATGTACGTCACCGAGGACACAACGCGTGCGCAGCCGGACCACATTCGCCGGCTCTACGCGACGGCAATCCGCGCGGGCGCCTCGCGCGTCTGCGTCTGCGACACAGTGGGGCACGCGACGCCCAACGGCGTCCAGAACCTGATTCGGTTCGTGTCGAGCGTCGTCGAGGAAGTGAACCCGTCCGTCAAGATCGACTGGCACGGGCACCAGGACCGGGGCCTCGGTGTCACCAACGCGCTCTGGGCCCTGGAGGCCGGTGCGCACCGGGTCCACGCCTGCGGGCTCGGCATCGGCGAGCGCGTGGGGAACACGCCAATGGACCAGCTCCTCGTCAACCTGCAGCTGCTCGGCTGGATCGACCGCGACCTGACGAAGTTGAACGAGTACTGCTCCCGAGTCTCCGAGGCAACGGGCGTGCGGATTCCGGACAACTACCCGATCGTTGGGCGCGACGCCTTTCGCACCGGAACCGGCGTGCACGCCGCGGCCATCATCAAGGCGCGCAAGAAGGGGGACGACTGGCTGGCCGACCGGGTCTATTCGGGTGTCCCCGCGGCGATGGTCGGGCGCAAGCAGACGATCGAGGTGGGTCCCATGAGCGGCCTGTCGAACGTACAGTGTTGGCTCGAGACGCACGGCATCGAGGCGCGGCCGGAGCTCGTCGAAGCCGTCTTCCGGCGGGCCAAGCAGAGCGACCAGATTCTCTCGGACGAGGAGATCCTGGCCGTCGTGGCGGCCTTCGCGCCGGCCGAAGCGGCCCGTTGAGGCCGTGAAGCGGCCGCGCGGCCGCGCCCGGGAGGCCCGCGCCGCTTCCCGCAGCGACTTCCTGGACCGGGAGCTTCCAACGTACCTCGACCACCTGGCGGTGGAACGAGGGCTCGCCCCGGCGAGCGTGGCCGCCTACGGGAGCGATCTTGCTTCCTTCGGACGTTGGCTTGGGAGGCAGAGACTCTCCTCGCGCCTTTCGCCCCAGGACCTCTCCCGCTATCTGCGGGAGCAGCGCGGGCGGGGGATCTCCTCCCGCTCGGCGGCGCGGTCTCTGTCGGCCCTGCGCGGTTTCTACGCCTTCGCCGCGGCGCATCTTGACTACGCGGAGGATCCCACGGCGCACCTGCAAAGCCCACGGGCCGGCCTCGCCCTCCCCAAAGCCATTAGCGAAGGGCAGGTTGAGGCTCTGCTCGCCGCACCGGACGCGTCGGAACCGTTGGGCCTACGGGACCGGGCGATGCTCGAGCTGCTCTACGCGTCGGGCCTGAGGGTTTCGGAGATTGCGCAATTGCCGCGGGAGCGCGTGGATCTCGAGGCGCGGATGCTGAGGGTGACCGGAAAGGGGGGGAAGGAACGCCTGGTTCCCTTCGGAAAGTCGGCGGCGACCTGGCTCGGGCGATACCTGGACCGGGTTCGGCCGGATTTCGATCGCCGCGGCGCGGTGGCGCTCTTTCTCTCTGCCCGTGGCGCCGGTCTCACGCGCCAGCGCATCTGGCAACTCATCGGAAAGTACGCGCGAAAGGCGGGGCTGCGCCACGGCTTGACGCCCCATGCGCTGCGCCACTCGTTCGCCACCCATCTGCTGGAGCATGGCGCGGATCTGCGCGCCCTCCAGATGATGCTCGGGCACGCGGACATTTCGACGACACAGATCTACACGCAGGTCTCCCGCGCGAGGCTGCGCGGCGTCTACGACCGTTTTCACCCCCGTGCCGCGCGCGTCCGCCGTGGCAAAAGCGGCTCCTGATCCGTAAACTGGGGCGATGCCGCGCGCCGTCCCGACCGGAATCCTCCTGGCTGTCCTCCTGCTGTCTGCCCCCGCCCGGGCGGAGTTGATCCTCTTCCGCGAAGGCCGGGCCGTCAAAGCGGCGGGGTACAGGGTTCTCGGGGAGGAGCTCGAGATCGATTTGCCGGGTGGCGGCAGCTACCGGGTGAATCTGGATCGAGTGGACCGCATTTTGGACGACGAGGTGGAGGTCGAGGAGACGGTGCAGCTCCCGGGGCCGGACGCCGGAGAGCCGGTGGTCTACGATCTCTCGTATCGGAGTCACCGCCCGCCGCTCTTCGGATCGCCTTACGATACGCTGATCGAGGCGGAGGCCCGTCGCTACAACGTGGACGCCTCGCTCGTCTCGGCCGTTATCCGCGCGGAGTCCAACTTCGAGCCCCGGAGGGTCTCGCGCAAGGGCGCGCGGGGGCTCATGCAGCTGATGCCGGCGACGGCTCGCCGGCTCGGGGTACGCCGGCCGTTCGACCCACGGGCCAACGTCTCCGGCGGCGTGCGCTACCTCCGGGAACTGATGGACCGGTTCGACAGCCGGCCCGAGCTCGTGCTGGCGGCTTACAACGCCGGAGAAAGCACGGTCGAATCACACGGCGGTGTGCCGCCCTATCGCGAGACGATCGAGTACGTGAACCGGATCTTCTCCTGGTGGACCCCGGCGGAGCAACCACCGGGCGGGCCGAGCGCGACCTCGGCCAACGGCGCGGCAGGTCGCCGGCCCTGACCGATTGCGTGCGAGGACGCGTCTGGTTGCGTTGTGAGTCCGCCGAAGCAGGCTTGGAAGCCGCGATCCGACTTGCCTGCCGCCGGTGACGATCGCGGAAGCCGCTAGCGACTCTCGTCGGGCGCCGCCTGGACCGATTCGACCCGAATCGTGTCGCCCTCCGCCCGACCCCGCAGCAGCACGGTCCGCCCGGCGAAGGGCGCGACCTGTTCTCGATCGTCGAGCTGGTAGAAATGCCTCGAGCGGGCGTCGATGAATCCATAGGGCGTCCCCTTCCCGGCGCACTTCAACGTGCAGTCCCGAGCGTTGGCCCCCATACCGCCCTTGCGTAGCATGGGCCCATGGTCCGGGCCACACTCGGCGTCGGTGATCGTGCCGAGAAAGAGCGACGCCTTCGCGCTCCCGGGTTTCGCGGCGGAGGGCGGGACGACACCTGCGATGGCCCGCGCCGCGGCCGTCGCGGACGCGAGTCTTTCTGTCAGGTTGGTGATCGCGGCACGCGCTGCGGCGAGATCTCCCGCGATGGCAGCCTCGCGGACCGCCGGAAGCGTTTCGGCGGCGTAGGAGGGGAGGGGCGCGTAGATCAGATGCCGGAACCAGGGCCGTCCCGGCAGGCCTCGCGAATCGAGGAGGCCGCGCTCGAGGGACAAGAGCCATTCGTTGGCCGCGGACCGCTGACCGGAAGTGGCCCCTCCGGCGCGGACCTTCTCGAGGACGGCCGTCTCTGCGGCGCCGGCGGCCAGGCTCCACGCCCTGGCCAGGCCGGAAAGCCCCGTCAGGTCCGCCACGAGCCCTCCGGCTCGGGGATCGCGAGCGAGCTCCTGCGCATACCGCGCGATCTCGGTCCCGTATGCCGCGGCATCGAAGGGGAGCACGTCGGCGTTGGCGAAGCGCAGGGCGAGCACGCCCGCATATCGCGCCATCGCCGCGTGGTAGAGGAAGCCGGGGTCTCCCGTCGTCGCCATCCAGTTGTAGTCGTCGTAGACGGAGTGGTAGACGCCGTAGGGGCCGTCGAAGACGAGGTCGACGGAAGAGATCCCGAGGCGGTTGAAGAAGACCGTGTAATCCGACCCGCTCCCCAGGATCGCGACGGGGAGCTCGTCGCGCGAGGCGCCGGTCGCGTAACTGCGGACGTTCGTTTTTCCTGCGTTTGCACGCCAGGTGTCCGCGACACTTTGGCCCGGCGCCCCGGGATCGGGCACGTCACCGGCCGCCTCACGGATCGCGGCGAACGTCAGGGGCGAAGCAGAAGCGGAAAAGCTCCGCCCGGAGGTCGATGCGTCCACGTTGATGCAGATGACCGCGTTCCGGCCGAGGTCGTTCTCTCTCTCCTCGCCCCACTCCGTCGATCCGGTGAGCGTGTACTCCTCGGCGTCCCAGTTGCCGAAGACGATGGTGCGGCGCGGCCGGAGGCCCTGCCGGGCGAGTGTTCCGAGGGCGCGCGCGAGCGCGATCATCGTCGCGGTGCCGGAACACGGATCGACCGCGCCGTAGACCCAGGCGTCATGGTGGTTGGAGAGGAGGATCTGGCGCTCCGGCTCGTCGGTGCCACGCAGGATGCCGATGACGTTCTGAATCGTGCGATGCTCGCGCGTGTTGTCGATCGCCAGGTGCAGGCGCACCGGGCCCGGTCCCACCCGGTACGTGTCCGCCAGCGCCAACCCTTGCCACCCTTCGGGGACGGCCGGACCCGAGAGACGCCGGAGGATCTCTGCGGCGTCTCTCGCCGAAAGGGGCATCATCGGAATCTTCGGCAGAATCGTGGACTCGGCTTCCGAGATTCGCCGGGCGCCGGCCGTCGAGGCCCAGCCGGGCGTGAGAGGGTCTCCCGGTACGAGAAAGTCGTAGACGTTCGCGCCGCGCTGAAAGTGGGACGTCGGACCCCAGGGGCCCGCCGGATAGACCTCCCCCTTGAACCAACCATCGTCGATGGGGTCCGAGTAGACGAGGACGGCGGCGACACCGCGTTTTTCACCCTCGAGCGACTTTCCGCCCCTGTAACCGCCGAAGTACCGCGCGAGGACGATCTTGCCGCCGACGTCCACGCCCATCGCGGCGAGGCGATCGTAATCTTCGGCCGCACCGTGGTTGACGTAGACGACCTCCGCGGTCAGGTCCGCGGAGGGAGCGTAGGCGTTCCAGGGAAGCAGGGCGGAAGCGACGGCCGTGTCGGGGTCGGAGGCGATCGGCTCCTCGGGTCGCGCCAGAGCCACCCCCGGCTCGCCGACGATCTCCAGGCGCGCGCCCTTTGGATAGGAGAGGAGGACGTCGTAGGTGGGAGTCGAGACCTCGAGACCCGCCTTTCGAAACTCCTCGGCGATGAAACGAGCCACCCGTTCGTTACCGGGCGTTCCGGCCAGATGCGGCTCGCGCGTGAGCTCCCGTAGCAGCGTGCCGCACTCGCCAGGGCTGGGCAGGGCCATCAGACGCCGTTCGTAGTCGCGCTGCCAGGAGGCGCGCTCGGCGCTGAACCCCCGCAAGCTCTCCACCTTGTGCGGTGCGGCAGCTTCCGGCAGAAGCCACAGGAGCAGCAGCGCGAGCAGGCTTCTCATTCGAGCCTCCGGTCCTTTGCGCGGATACGCATCCAGAAATAGACGGGCACGCCGAGCAACAGGATCCCGAGCCCGGTCAGGGTCTCGAGGGGCTGCTGGCGAACCGTGTTGGCGGCGAGCAGGGCCGAGGCCGCGACGAACATCCCGGGGACGATGGGGTAGCCCCAGCACCGATAGGGTCGGCTCTCCTCGGGTCGTGTCCGCCGGAACACGAAGAGCGAGACGCCGGTCGCCGTGTAGGCGAGGATGACCGCGAACGTCGCGTACGTGTACAGCTGGTCGTAGCGACCCGAGAGGCACAGCAGTGACATCCAGCAGGCCTGCACCACGATGGCGAAGGAGGGGGTGTGAAACCGAGGATGGACGCGCGCGAACGGCCTCGGGAAGAAGCCGTCGCGGGACAGTGCGTAAACGATACGCGGGCCGGGGACGATCCCGGCAGACAGGCAGCCGAGGGCAGCCGCCGTCACGGCGAAGGCAATCGCCAACGTCGCGCCCGCCCCGAAGAGGCGCGAGGAGGCTAGCGCGGCGGGCTGGGCCGTCTGCGCGAGCTCGGCGATCGGGATCGCCTTCAAGAAGATGGCGTTCACTCCGACGTACAGGATCATGACGAGACCGGTCCCGAAGATCAGGGCCGCCGGGAGATTGCGCTCCGGTCTAGCGACCTCGCCGGCTACCGCCGCAATCTCGTTCCACCCGTAGTAGCACCAGAAGACGGCGACCATGGCCAGACCGAAACCCGCAGCCGTCGGGGGCAGAGCGGGCAGGGCGGGCGCACCCGGCCCGGCCGCCAGGGGACGCGGAGCGGCCGCCCCTCCGATCACGAGCCAGAGGAGCGCCAGCACGATGAGCAGCGTGAAGACGCCCTGGACGCGGGAGCCCGTCTTGATGCCGATGTAGTGGGTGGCCGAGAGCAGGAGGACGGCCGCGACCGCGACGAGCTGCCCTGCCGAGATCGGCGTTCCGACGAGCGAGAAGAGCAGGTTCTTCGTTCCGAGCCGAGGGAAGAAAACCGAAAGGTATTCGGAGAAACCGACGGCCACGGCCGCATCGGCACCGGCGAGGATCACGAAGTAGGCCACCCAGGCATAAAGGAAGGCCGGAAGGGGCCCGAACGCCTCCCGGATGTAGAGGTACATGCCTCCTGCCCGCGGCATCATCGAGCCGAGCTCCGCGTAGACGAAGCCCCCGGCCACGGAGAGAAGGCCTCCCACGACCCAGGCGGCGAGAATCCATTTTGCCGAAGGAATCGTCTGGGCGATTGAGGATGGTGTCAGGAAGATTCCTCCGCCCAGTACGAGACCCAGCACCAGCAACGTCGTGTCCCAGAGATTCAGCCCGCGGCGCAGCTGCGCTACGGCGGCCGGTGCGGCTTCGCTCACGCGGCGGCCGGCAAGTGAAGAATCTGGCGGGCCTGCTCGACGGTGGCCGGATCGCGCCCGACCTCGCGCGCGATCCTTACGACGCGCTCGACGAAGCGGGCGTTCGAGTC
This sequence comes from Thermoanaerobaculia bacterium, assembly GCA_041481715.1. Lineage (GTDB taxonomy): Bacteria > Acidobacteriota > Thermoanaerobaculia > UBA5066 > Gp7-AA6 > DATBFU01. The sequence continues at coordinate 92,893 of JBGPCK010000001.1, forward strand.
GGCCAGTTCTCCCTTGCGGTAATAGATGTTGTCCTCGAAGCCCACCCGGACGTGGCCGCCCGCCGCGATGGCCATGGTCGCCATGGCTGTCTGGCGGCGGCCGATCCCGGCGACCGTCCAGGTGCAGCCGGCCGGGATCGACCGGGCAAAGTGGAGGAGATTCTCGGGTGTCGCGGCGGCCGACCCGGGCACGCCGAGCACGAAATCGAAGTGGAGCGGGGGGCTCAGGAGCGCCTTGGCAAAGAGCAGGTCCGCGGTCGCGAGCATTCCGTCGTCGAAGATCTCGAGCTCGGGCGTAATGTCGAACTTTCGGATACGCTCGAGAATCGCCCGGATCGTGGGAAGAGAGTTCTCGAAGACGTCGTCTCCGAAGTTGCACGTGCCGAGCGTGAGCGTTGCCATATCGGGCTTGAGCTCCAGGGCCGCGATCCGTTCTTCGACGCTCATGCCCACCGCGCCACCGGTCGAGAACTGCTGCAGGATCGGGCAGCGCGCTCGGATGGCCTGTTTGTACGCCCGAAAGGTGTCGAGGTCCTGCGTCGGTCTTCCGTCGGGCTTGCGGCCGTGGATGTGACCGATCGCCGCACCGGCCTCGTGCGCCCGGCGGTACTCTTCGCCGACCTCGTCGGGCAGGAGAGGTAGGTGCGGTTGCTGGGCGCGCGTGACCTCGGCGCCAACGCCCGCGACGGTGATGACGACTTCGTCGCTCATGTGCGGCGGGTCTGGCGGTCGGCAGGCACGACGCAGGTTCCCGAGGCTCGCGCCACGACGACCGGGGGCTCCAACCGTACCGCCGAGGATGCGGGACCGCCCCCCGGCGTGATCACCTTGCGCGCCTCGAAGCGTATGTCTCGGGAGGTCCGGCCCACGCGCGTCAATTCCGCCTCGATCTCGAGGTAGTCGCCGGCCACCACAGGGACGAGAAAGTCGACCGAGGAGTAGGAGCGCAACAGACCCTCGTCGCCGTCGTGCCGAATCAGCAGCTCGGTCGCGGCGTCTCCGAAGAGCCTGAGAACGAATGCGCCGTCCACGAGCCCGCCGCCGTAGTGCGCGTGCTCGGCCCCGACACGCAGCCGGAGCAGGACCTTTTCCGCGATCACTTCGCCTCCTCCGTGCCGTGGCGCCGGGAAACCTCCTCGAGCAGAAAGGCCGCCACACGCCCGGGAGTCGTACCCGGCCCGAAGCCCGCGTCGTAGCCCAGCTCTTTGGCGAGCGCGTGGTCGAGGCGGGCGCCTCCGGCGACCAGTACGACGCGGTCTCTTAGCCGCTCGGCTTCGAGCATGTCGACCAAGTCGGTCAGATGCTTGATGTGGATCTCGTTCTGCGTCACGGTTGCGGAAACGAGAATGGCGTCGGCCTTGACCTCGCCGGCGAGTCGCACGAGCTTCTCCACCGGCACCTGGGCGCCGAGGTTGCGGGCGTCGAATCCCGCGTAGCGCTCGAGGCCGTAGTCGCCCGCGAATCCTTTCGGATTGAAGATCGCGTCGATCCCGACCGTGTGGGCGTCCGACTCGAGGGCGCAGCCGAGCACGACGAGTCGCCGGCCGAAACGGCGAGCGATCTCCGCGTCGATCTGCTCGCGGTGAAGGTCCGGAACGGCGGCCTCCTCCGTCGAGATCGCGGTCGCGTCGACTTCATGGACGGCCTTGCCGTAGACGATGAAGAACGTGAACTCGGGCGCGACCGGCTGGGCGAGTGCGACGTAGGGGTCACGGATCCCCATCTTTTCCGCGTAGCGCTTGGCCGCCTCGACGGCAACGCCCGAATGGGGAAGAGGCAACGTAAAGGAGACCTGCACGACGCCGTCGTTCCATTTGTCGCCGTAAGGGCGGATTCGGGTTCGGTCCCGTTGCGACGCGCTCACGACGCGGCCCCGGCCGGTTCGTGGTCCCAAGCTTCCCGGAACGGGTTGGAGTACTCCGGATCGCGGGGCAGGACCCCCTCGCGTCCCCGACCACCGTCGCGGGGGCGGCGCGTGTCGGCGAAGGCCGCCGTGGCGAGCGCCTCGAAGAGGCCGATCCCGGCGACATGCTGGAGCAGCCTCTCCGCACCCTCGAGAACCTCGTGTGCGCGCCGCACGATGCGGCCGTTCGGCTTGAATTCCATCTCGTCGGCCAGATTTCGGGCGTTGATGCGGATCGCTTTCGCCTGATCGATCGCGAGCCAGCGGTCGGAAAGCAGTGGTGTGTGTAGCGCCTCGGTGAGCATGCCGAGCAAATGAATCGACTGCCCCGTCGCAACGGAGGTCAGAACGAAAAGGGCGTTCTGCTGGTAGCCGCGCAGGACGTTGCCCGTCATGTGCTTGGTGGGCGGCATGTACTTCAAGGGCGAGTCGGGAAAGATCTCGCGGGCCGCCTGAGCCTGTGCGATCTCGTAGAGGAGGCCGTCCTCCAGATTCGGGTCGATCTCGAAAGCGTGCCCGAGGCCGATCTGCCACCGCTCGAGCCCGGCGTCCAAGGCCAGGCACTCGTTGATGAACTGCGAGGCGAGCACCGCCGGAGCCTGCTCGACGGCGTCGGCTGTCGTGAGGTAGTTGTCCTCGCCCGTATTGATCACAACCCCGGCCGCCGCATTGATCCGGCGCGAGAAGTTCTGATCGATCAGCGTGCGAAACGGATTGATGTCACGGAAGATGATGCCGTAGAGAGCGTCGTTCAACATCATGTCGAGCCTTTCGAGCGCTCCCATTGCTGCGATCTCCGGCATGCAGAGGCCCGAGCAGTAGTTGACCAGGCGCACATACCGCCCGATGTCGGGCTCGATCCGGTCCAGCGCCTCCCGCATGAGCCGGAAGTTCTCCTGCGTCGCGTACGTGCCGCCAAAGCCGGCCGTGGTCGCGCCGAAGGGCACGTGATCGAGGAGCGATTGGGCGGTCGATCGGATAACGGCGATGCACTGCGCCCCGGCACGCGCCGCCGCCTCGGCCTGGACGATGTCTTCGAAGATGTTCCCGGTCGCGACGATGGCGTAGAGGAGCGGCAGTTCGTCCGGAGCATGGCTCGCGAGGCGCCGCTCACGCTCCGCGCGGTTGCCGGCGATCCGTGAAAGAGAGCGTTCGACGAGCGGAACGAGTGCTTCGCGCCAGCGGGGATGCTCTTTCAGGCTGCGGGCCTCGGCCGGGTTCGCGAGGCGCCGGGCCGCCTCCGCGATACCGGCGTCACCGCCCGCCAGCGCGCTGCCCATCCAAACGGCCGCCCCACGGGACAGCCGATCGGCCTGCAGAAGGGACTCCACGACGCGGTTGGGGATCGGTGCGTCCTGCTCGTCGACACCATCCACACCGAGCAGGCGCAGGACCGTGCGTTCCGTCGAGACCGTCGTGAAGGACTCCGTCTCGCGTCGCACACCCTCGGCCACCTGCCGCGCGTAACGGCGGCAGCGCTCGATTTGCTCCGCCGGAAGCCCCAGTTTGGGAGTCATGGAACGGCGGGAGTATAAACGGGCAAGGAGACGCAAAGGCTTACGGTGCGCCGAGAAGGGGGACTCGAGGGCCGGCGGAAATAGCCGCCGCGCCCGCCCGGTTGGCGCACCCGGAGGCCCAGAGCGTTTGTCGAAGCGAGGGCGGGTACGCGCGAGGTCTGTGGCGAGCGTTCGGCGCGGTGTGGCTGCGGCCTGCGTCGTGCTTCTCCTCCTCCCCATTGGCGCTCTTGCGACCGAGACGGGAGAGTGCCTCGGCGTGGACGTCGTCCCGGGAGCGGCCGTCCTGGACTCACCGGCTCCGGAGGCCAAGCCTCCCGTCACGAGGGTCGTCGGCAACGCCCTCTGGAACGAGGTCAAACGATACGGCGCCGACACGGTGGCGCTCGTTGTCGCGCCATTTCACTGGGAGGCGACGGACCGCTGGAAGGCCGTTGGGTCGGCTGCCTTGATCGGGGGGGCATTCGCGGCCGACCAGGACGTCTACAAGGCCTTCGCCCGAAACCGATCGGATTTCACCGACAGCGTCTCGAAGGCGACCACCTGGTTCGGGGGCGGCGGCGGGGTGGCCGTCGCGGTCGGGCTTGTCGGGGTTGGTCTGATCACCGGCAACACCGACGTGCGCGACATGGGACGCGACGCCGTCGAAGCCACGGTCATCGCCGGGGTCTTCACGAACCTGATCATCAAGCCCACGGCGGGCCGCTGGCGCCCGAGCGAATCCGACGGGGTGACCAAATTCGAGCCGTTCTCCTCGCACACCTCCTTCACCTCGGGGCACGCGACGCAGGCCTTTGCGGTGGCGTCCGTCGTCGCGATGCGCTCCCCGGGCTGGGTGATTCCGACGATCGCCTACGGCCTGGCGACGGTCGTCGCTTGTGACCGCATCAACGACCGGGCGCATTTCGCGAGCGACGTCGTGGCGGGAGCCCTCTTCGCGACGGCGACCGGGCGCTTCCTCGTGAATCGCCATCGTCCCCTGTCGACCCATGAGTCCAAGACTCCGACTGCGACATTCGACGTTCTGCCGATCCACGACGGGGTGGCGTTGCGCGCGCGGTGGTAGGAGGAAAGACTCGAAGGTAGCGACCTCACGCCGGCTGCTCGCCCGGAGGGAGCTCGGCGTTCGACAGGTTGGCCCGCAGGTCAAAGAGCGCGATGCCCGGAAGGGTCCGGCCAAGCGCCTCGAAGAACTCCGGCGCTTTCAGCGTCGGTCCGCCGGGCGCCGAGGGATTGGCGGTGACCGCCAGCAGACGCGTGGGGCGCTCGACGGCGAGCGTGACGCCCCGCTCCGACAGGCGGCGGCGTTCCTCCGGCGAAAGAAAGATCGAGGCGAAATCGTGTGCAACCAGAGTCTCTCCCTGTCCGGGCGGCAGCTCCCGCAGGATCTCGTCGGTCAGCGCCCCGTCGAAGACCCTCCGGGGCCGACCTTCCGGAGCGGGTCCGAGAAGGATGAGCTCCACGGCAAGGCGCGCCCGCTCGAGCACGAGATCCAGACTGCGCCCAGCGGCCATTCCGACGGCGAGCACGACCCCGTCCGCGACGCGCGCCGAGGCGAAGGCGCGTCGGCTGAACGCTCCGTCGAGCAGGACGATCCGCGCCCCTCGCGCCTCGAGCGCCGCGGCGGTCACCGCCGTCTGCGCGGCGGTCACCGGCCCCATGACCTCGAGCTCTCCCGCCGTATCGGCGCGCGCGACCGTGATCGGACCGAAGCGGGTGGAAAAGGGCAGGCGGGCGAGCGGCGATGCCCACGGCGTTTCGGCGCCGAGAGTGGCGGCGGCCGAGGCCACGAGCTGCCCCGGCCAGAGGCGAAAGCGAGGCTTCGGCTCGCCGGTCAGGGCGTCGAAGTCCTCGCCGTCACGGCCGGCGGACGTGGCGCCCACGACGACTCCCATGAGGGAAAGCTCCTCGAGCGTGGCGACGAGGGCGGTCGTCTTGCCGACGTTCTTGGCGAGCCCGAGGAAGGCGACGCGGCGCGCGCCGGCCCGGACGATTCGTTCTGCGAGGGCCCGCGCGGCGTTCAAGCGGTGCCGACACCGGAGAGCGCAACAAACGCGGCGCGCAGGCCCTTATGGCGTCGCAACAGATCGAGAGCCCCTTCCGCATGCCCAGGGACGTAGCCGTTTCCGATCAGGAGCGTGCCCGGGTGAGCGAGGCCTTCGGCACCGAGGGCGGCGGCTTGGAACGACGTGGCCATCCCAAAGAAGAGAATCGTTCCCTCGTCGCGCGCGGCGAGCACGCTCGCGATCTCCGTGCCGGGCGCGTTGACGGCATTGACGACCAGATCCGCGAGCCGGCCTCGCGTTGCGCCGTGGATCGCCGAGTGGACCGCGAGGGGGTCTCGTGCGTCGATCGTGAAGACGGAGTCAGCGAACCCGAGCCCCCTCGCCCGTCCCGACGCGGCCTCCGAGGGGTCGATCGCGATGACCTGTCCCCCAGGCCCGACGGCCTCCCGGGAGGCGGCGAGACAGAGAAGGCCGGCCTTGCCGGCGCCGACCACGACGACGGTCTGTCCGGATCTCGCCCGGGCAAGGACGGCCGCCGGTGCACCCGCCACGTCGAAGGCGGAAAGAGCGACTTCTTCGGGAAGGTCCTCGGGCATTCTGGCCCAGAGCGTTCTTTCGAAAAGGATCGCCGTGCCTTCGAGCTCCACGCGTTCACAGGCGGCGACCACGGCATGGACCCTTTCGATCGAGAGGGGCGTTAGCGTGAGTGAAACCAGGGACGCGATCGGGTCGCCCCTCTGCAGTTGGCCCGCAGCGGGGTGGCCGGGGCCGATCTCGCGCACACTGCCGAGGAAGATCCCTCCCGACCCCGTCACGGGGTTCTGCATCTTCCCGCGCTCGCGGACGATGCGTAGAACCTGCTGCTCCACCGACTCGCCGGTCGCGCGCTCCGTCTCCCGGAGCTGCCGGAAGGAAGCCGAGTCGATGTTCAGGGCCCGCACCGAAACGGCGATCTCGTTGTCGAGCGCTCGCGGCGCGGCGTCGAGCCGTCGCGCCGTCTGCGGAAGCACCCCCGGCGGATCGAGAGACCGGTGGATGCCGAAAGGATGAGGTGTCATCACAGGCGCAAGCGTCAGGGCACGACCGCCACGATGCGCAACGGGCCACCCGAGCCGCCCGCGATCTTCATCGGCAAGGCGATGACCCACGCTCCGGTCTCCGGGAGCTCCCCGAGGTTCGCGACGTTCTCGAAGCCGGGAACGCCGGCCTCGCCGGCCAGGCGGTGCACGGGGAAATCCTTCGACGGACCGTAGTCGATGCTTGCGGTGTCCAGTCCGATTGCCGCGACCCGTCGCTCGAAGAGCAGCTTCGCGCCGTCCTCGCCGTAGGACGGGAAGTGCAGGTTGGAGGCATCGCCGGGCCGGTCGTCTCCCAGGTAACGCTTCCGGTCCGGCCACCGCTCGCTCCATCCGGTGCGCAGTAGCACGATCGAGTCGGGAACGATGTGGCCATGCGCCGACTCCCAAGCCTTCACGTCGATCTGGCTCAAGCGGTAGTCCGGGTTCGCGGCGGCTTGGGGACGAACGTCGATGACGACGGCCGGCGCGACGAGCTTGCGCAGGGGGATCTGATCCGCCGTTAGGCCGTTTTCGGCGAAGTGATGCGGAGCATCCAGATGGGTGCCTCCGTGCTCCGGGGCACAGAAGGAATTGGAGGAGTAGAACCAGCCGCCGGGCGTCTTTCCGGCGGAAAGCGTCTTCAGTTCGAAAGCGCCCGGGGAGGTCGGCCAGTAGATCGTGTGAGCGTCGAACGGATGTGTCAGATCCACGAGCCGGGCGGAAGTAAGGTCGGGGCCCGCCGACCCCGGAGGTGACACCGCGGCAAGAACGAAGACGGCAGCGGCTCCAGGCAGAATCCAGACACGCTTTGGAAGTCTCATGACGGTCTCCTCTAGCAGGTTGCTGAAAAATGGTGTGGAGCGGCGTTGCGAGCGTCGCGGGGCCAGATGCGAGGCGACGCGACGCAGGCGATGCCGATTGCATCGTCGAGGAGCGGCAACAAAGCAGATGGCCCTGCGCCGCCGCAACCCCTTGGGGCGGCTGGCATCTTGCTCGCGGCGACCTCAAGTCTCATGAGAACCTCCTGACGCGATTATGTGGTCGCCGCGAAGCGCAAGAGGCCAGCCGCGATGCCCGCATCCATTTTTCAGCACCCTGCTAGACGATCTCCTCCGGTGGTCCCGGGGAGCGGGCCACCTGCTCCGCCCTGACGGATTCGGGCTTGAACTTTCTTGCGGCCGTAATCATTTTCTCGAGGGTGGCGTCAAACGATGGCCTCTCGCCCTTCTGAAAGCGCAGCGGGTTGATCCTGGCCACGACGAAGGCTCGCAGGTACGGGCTCTCGAACCCGCGCTCTCTCAAACCCTTGATCGCGGCGGAGACCGCCTCCTCGAGCTCCAGGAGACGCGCCGCGCGGCCCTCCCGAATTGCCAGCGCCTTCCCGAGCGGCTCGGAGGAAAACTCGTCCACGCGCTTCAAGATGGGGTGGTAGGCGCCGCCCGCGAAGCGGCCGTTCTTCTCATAGCATACGCCCAACGTCAGGAAGGCCGGCTCCTCGAACTCCAGCGCGTAATGCTTCTCCGGGGACTGGTCCCGAGAGGCGAGGTCACGCGCCATGCGAATCACCTCGAGCGCTTTTTCGCGCAAGTTGTGCGCCTTCTCGGTGTTCAGCGCGAGGATCTTGTAAGCCACTTCCGGCTCCGGGAGCAGGAGGGCCACGATCGTCTTTGCGCCCAGGCGCTTCATGGCCGACAGGCGGTGGTTCCCGTTGGGCGTCCAGTAGCGGCCCTCTTCGGTGCGCACGGCGATGATCGGGTCGAGAAATCGGCCGAGGGCGTCCAGGACGCCGGCCAGCCTCGTGACATGAATCTCCGAGAGGTCTCGCTGAAAAGGCGTCGGCTCCACGCGGTCGATCGGAAGCGCGGCGAGAAGCTGCCAGTTCCCGCCCAGGGGATCGCGAAATGCCGCGAGTGTCGATCCGCCGTCCTGCTCCAGCGCGGCGCGCAGGGCCGTGATCCGGGCCGGAGCGTGGTCCGCCCCGACCTCGGGAGCGCTCAGTCCCCGCGAGGCGGACTCGGCGGCCTTTTTGCGCTTCTTCGGGGGCATCGAATCTCTCTCGACCGCGGGCTTGGAACGGCCGGCCGCGACTATATCGAAGGGGGGCAACCCAACGGCGCCGACGATCATCTACCATAGCGGGAGACTCCGACAGGAGGGCTCGTCATGACCGCTCGAACGAGATTCTCGAGGCTGGTCGCGATCACGGGATTGGCCGCCGTGCTGGTGGCGCGGCCTGCTCGCGCGGCGGTGCACGTCTATGTGGGCGCGGCGCCGCCTCCGGTCGTCGTGGAGGTGAGGCCGCGCGTTCCCGGCACGGGATACGTCTGGATCGGGGGGTTCCACCGGTGGGACGGACGGGCCTACGTCTGGGTGCCCGGACGCTGGGCCCTTCCGCCGAAACACCGGACGGTCTGGGTTCCCGGGCATTGGAAGACGCACCCCCGCGGCTGGTACTGGGTGGAAGGGCACTGGCGCTGAGACGCGGGTGGCGCGCCGTGACGGCCGGGGCGCCTGGCGTGATCAAGCCGCGTCGAAGGTCAGGATGAGAATCGTCCGATCGTCCTCGAGCGGCGTGTCGCCCACGTGCGCCCCGACGGACGCCAGCATCGATGCGACGATCTCCTGCGCGGGCCGGTGTCCCTCCCGGGCCAGGAGCGTCTCGAGCCGCTCGTAACCCCAGGGCTCCTCGCTCGCGTCCGCCGCCTCGACAAGGCCGTCGGTGAAGAAGACGAGGCGATCCCCGGGCGAGAATGCGTACTCCTTCGAGGCGTAGGAGGTCGGACGGCCCGGCAAGAGGCCAATCGGCAAGGCGGGAAGCTCGAGCCGTTCGACGGCTCCGCCGGAAACGCGGTAAGGCGCGGGGTGTCCCGCGTTGGTGAGGGTTCCCGCGCGCCGCACCGCGTCGTAGGCGAAGAGAGCAAGCGTCGTGTAGAGGCGGCGCTCCTTGTCGCGCGACCGTTGCGTGCGCCGGCCCAGGAGCACGAACGCCTCCGAGGCCGGAACGTCGAGCTCGATGAACGTCGCGAGCGACGCCCTGGCCGCTGCGGCAACGAGGCCGGTGGGCAGACCATGTCCCGAAACGTCGCCAATCGAGATGGCGGTGCGGCCGTCGGGCATCGGGAGGATGTCGTAGTAGTCTCCGCCCAGATCCGCTGCCGGCTCGAAGTGGGCGACGGCCCGGAACCCCTTCCAGCTTCCGCCGGCCTCCGGCAGGAAGCTCTCCTGGATGGCCCGGGCGACGGCGAGCTCGGCCTCGAGCTTCTCCTTTCGCGCGGTGTCCTGGAGGAGCTTCTGGATGGACGCCGCCATGGCGTCGAAGGAGCGGGCGAGGTCTCCGATCTGGTCACGCGACTTGGAATTCACGCGGACCGAAAAGTTGCCGTGCGACACCGCTTCGGTGGCTCGGGTCAGGCGGTTGACGTTGCGAACGATCGTGCCGACGAGCACCAGGGCAATGGCGAGCGCGACGAGATAGACGGCGAGCAGCGCCGCCGAAAGGAATACCAGCGCGAACCGGACGACGCGCCGCACTTCGGGGACACCCTGCGCGAAGAGTTGCCCGGCCAGGACCGAGGGCGACGTTCGGGCCAGGAAAGCGACGACCGACTTCTCGGTTTGGTCGGGGCCAACCGTTACAACCGCCCGATCAAGGTAGAGGCCCATCAACCACTCTCGCGTCCAGAGGTTGTCCGGCGGACTCGCCACGGAGACCGGATGCGTGAACCGAAGCGCGTCCATTGGCGTCTCGTCCGGCCCCTTCTTTTGGATTTGAACTTGGTAGCCGCTCCGCCACTCCTCGCCGCGGCCCAACTCGACCGCAACGCTGAAGCCCGTTCGATCGGCGAGCTTCTGGAGCCACCCGGCGGAAGGATCGCCGAGCGGCATCACACGCAGGGTCAAGCCGGCCGGAGCTTCATGGCGGACCGCCATCCACACGTGACCATCCGCGATGATCGGATGGGGAGCCTCGAGGGCCCTCGACCACCCCGCGTCGTCTCCCGGCCTCAACCAATCGACCTGTGACGCGGTCACGCGGCCGTCGCGTCCGATGCGGACGCTGGGCAGCCGTTCGCCGGAAAGACTTGCGAGCTCCATCAGGTTGGCCAAATCGTTGCGCAGGCGCGTCGCCATGAACTGGTGCGCGAGGAGATAACCGCAGACGGAGAAGAGCGCCGCGAGCAGAGGGATCGGCACGATGCCGATGAGGAAGTAGGAGAAGGCGAGCCGCAGGGTGAGCCGGTGCACGATGACCCGGAACGCGGCCGCAGCCGCGCGCCAGAGGAGAACGAGGCAGGACATCTGGGCGAGAAGAATGAAAACGAGCCTTGCTCCGCGCAGATAGCCGAACCTGTTGAGCGCGATCCCGAGAAGCGCGGCCGCAAAGAGCGCCAGCCAGACGCGCGTCGACTTACGCAGGCTCACGACGCCGCAATCTTATAGGCGCGCGGAGCGAGAACCTGGCGATCCGTTACAATCGGCCCGAACCGTGACGTTCTTCCGCCAGCTCGCTCTCCTGCTCCCTTCGGCGTTTCTCCTCGGCGTGCTCCTGTTTCTCTTGACGCACGGGCGAAGCGACCCCGGCTTCGGGACCCTGCCGTTCTTTGAGCAGTGGGCCGGACCGGCGGCTTCCGGCTGGACGCCCGAGATCCGTTTTCTCGAGGAGGCCGGTTTCCTTTTCCTCCCTGCCTTCGGAGTGATGCTCCTGCTGGTTCTGGCCGTGACGCTGGCCGAAAAGGCGGTCTTCGGCAACGCCGCCGACCGCCCGAGCTCGGCGTACCGGCGCTCCTTCGGCGCGCTCTTCTCGGCGTTTTTTCTCGTTGGGAGCGGGGCCCTCGTTCTGTGGGCCGTGCAAGTCGCCTCCCGGAGGGCCCCGGACGCCGTCCTGGCGCCCCTGATCGTCGCGTTCGCTCCATTCGCGGCGGGCGCGGTGGCTCTTATTCCGGCGGCAGCCCTCGCGGTGCCGCTCGCCACGCTTCGGAAGGCCGGAGGAGCATGACCCCGCCGACCCGGCCGATCGTGGTGCTCGACTTCGGTTCACAGTACACGCAGTTGATCGCGCGGCGGATCCGTGAGGCGCGGGTCTTCTCGGTCGTGCTGCCGGGCACGGCATCGGCGGACGAGATCTCACGCTTGAACCCGGCGGGCATCATCCTGTCCGGCGGGCCGCAGAGCGTGTATGAGCCGGGAGCGCCTCTGCCGGCGGCCGATCTGCGCGAGATGGGACTGCCCACGCTCGGCCTCTGTTACGGCATGCAATGGATGGCACATGCCTGGGGCGGTGAGGTGGCTGGGGGAGGGGACCGGGAGTATGGCCGCTCGATCGCTCGCGTTTCCCCGGAGTCGGCGATTTTTCGGGGTCTCGAGCCCGAGCAGACGGTCTGGATGAGCCACGGCGACACGATCGAGGCGGCGCCGCCGGGCTTTCGTGTCATCGCGTCGACATCCTCGAGCCCGATCGCGGCCTTCGAAGACGCGAATGCCCGCGTCTATGGGCTGCAGTTCCATCCCGAGGTTCGTCACACCGTGCATGGGGCCGTGATTCTGGAGAACTTCCTGTTCCGAATCTGCGAGGCGAAGCCCGACTGGACCATGGCTTCGTTCCGCGCGGACAAGGTCGAGGCGATCCGACGGCAAGCGGCGTCCGGCGCGGTGATCTGCGCGCTCTCGGGCGGCGTGGACTCGTCGGTCACGGCGATTCTGTTGCGCGAAGCGCTCGGTGATCGAGTCCATCCCATCCTCGTGGATCACGGCTTGATGCGGGCGCACGAGCGCCAGCAGGTGGAGGAAGCCTTCGGTCACCTCGGCATCCGGATCCTCGCCGTGGACTCGTCGGACCTGTTCCTGAATCGCCTTTCCGGCGTGACGGACCCGGAGGAGAAGCGCAGGATCATCGGACGGACCTTCATCGACGTCTTCGATCGGGAGGCCCGCGGCATTCCCGGTGCGCGCTACCTCGCTCAGGGGACGCTCTATCCCGACGTGATCGAGTCGGTCTCGATCAAGGGACCGTCGGCCGTCATCAAGACCCATCACAACGTCGGCGGGCTGCCCGAGAAGCTTGGACTCGAGCTCATCGAGCCCGTTCGCGAGCTCTTCAAGGACGAGGTCCGGGCGCTCGGGGCGGAGCTGGGCCTCCCGCGCGATTTCCTGACGCGGCATCCCTTTCCCGGGCCGGGCCTCGCCGTCCGGATCCCCGGTGAGGTGACCAGGGAAAAGGTCGCGATCCTGCAGAAGGCCGACGAGATCGTGCTCGAGGAGATCCGGGCCGCGGGACTCTACGAAGCGATCTCGCAGGCCTTCGCGGTGCTCCTGCCCGTGCGCTCGGTGGGCGTCATGGGAGACATGCGCACGCACGAGTTCGTCCTCGCCGTGCGCGCCGTCCAGACGATCGACTTCATGACCGCCGACTGGTTCCGCATGCCGCACGAGGTGCTCGACGCGATCGCCGCGCGTGTCGTGCGGACGGTTCGCGGCGTCAACCGGGTCGTCTACGACATCACCTCGAAGCCGCCCGCCACGATCGAGTGGGAGTGAGGAAGGCCGGACGCCGTTCGATCCTGGCCGAGGGCCTCCGTGACGGCCGGAAGCCGCGCCGAGCCTTCAGTTCTTTGGAGTGACGGCCTTCTTGACTTCGTCGGCCGTCTTCTTGGCGGTCTCGGCGGCACTCCGGCCGGCCTCCTTGGCCGCTTGTCCGGCGTCCTTGGCCGCGTCGGTTACAGCCTGTCCCGCTTCCTCGGCGCCTTCCGCCGCCGCCTGGCCGACCTCTTTGGCCGCGTCGCCGGCCTGCTTAGCCCCGTCCTTGATGGCCTCGGCAGCCTGCGCTCCGGCGTCCTTTACCGCGTCGGCGCCCTGCTTTGCCGCCTCGGCCGCCGCCTTTCCGGCTTCCCTGGCCGCTTCGCCCGCTGCCTGACCTGCGTCGCCAGCCGTCTCCGAGGCCTTCCGGCAGCCGGCCCCAGCGGAGAGGGCCAGAACGAGAACGGAAACCCAAGCCTTCTTGCTCATCGATGCCGCTCCTTCGCCATGAACATCATGGCTCCCTCGGCGGCTTCCTATCACGAAGTCGCCGGCTCCTTCGGCGGATTCTCAGCCTCCGGCCAGGCAGCGCCCGAGGGATTCGAGGCCTTCCCGGAGCGACGGCGAGGCCCCGCCGAGAGAGACCCGGAAATGCGAGGGAAGGCCGAAGAAGGATCCCGGGACCACGGCGACGCCATGCTTCTCGAACAGGCTGCGCACGAAGCCGCCGGAATCGCGGCCGTCGCGAAAACGCGGGAACGCGATCGTTGCCGCAACGGGCGCGCATTCGAGCGCGGGCTGCGCGGCAAGGAACTCCGCGAAGAGACGGCGGTTCGGCTCGATGATGCCTTGCGCCCTCGCGGCCAGCCGCTCGAGGTTTCGAAACGCCAGCAGAGCGAGCCGTTCGGCGGGGATTGGGCCCGAAACGTCCACGATGTCCCGAGCGCGGCGGATCTTCTCCGTGACGTCGGCGGCCGCCAGGGTCCATCCCGAGCGCAGCGCCGAGAGCCCGTAGGTCTTGGTCAGACTGTTGGAGGAGATGAACGAGGGGGAGATCGTCGCGGCGGGAGGGACGTGCTGGTCGAAGATGGTCTCGAGATAGACCTCGTCCACCAAAACGCGTACGCCGGCTCGTTCGGCCACTCTGCCCAAGGCCGCGATCTCTTCGACCGGCGCGAGGACGCCCGAGGGATTATGCGGGTTGGAGACGATGACCAGGCGGGTCGTCGGTGTGAGGGCCTTCTCGACAGACACGGCGTCGAGGGCGAAACCCTCTTCGAAGCGCCGCTCGAAGAAGATCGGGACACCGCCGAGCATCTGGACGGCCGCGACCAGCGGATCGTAGGTCGGCCGTTCGATCAGAACGTGGTCGCCCGCATCGAGCAGTGCGGCGCAGGCCAGGAAGTTGGCCCCCGAGCAGCCGCCCGCGGTCGCAACGTGGTCCGCTGGAACGCCGTAGCGCGAGGCAATCGCGGAAACGAGCGGGGCGTAGCCATGCGGGCTCTCGCCCGACAGATCCAGGGCTTGCCGGGCGCCGGGTAGATCCTCCAGTGTGCAAGCGAGCAGGTTGCTTCCGGCCAGATCGATCCTCGGCCGGCGCCGGCTCTTGGCCCACTCCATGTACGGGGCGCGCGCGCGAACCATCCCGCTAGACCGGCGCCCGCTGGGAGCGTCGAGCGAAGAGGAAGTAGACCGGAACGCCCGCGGCGAGGAGCGCTCCGCCCACCGCCGAACGCGCGGGATTCGAGTGGATCGAGCTCCAGATGACCAGCGACGCGGCCGCCACAAAGAGGGCAGGCAAGACCGGATAGCCCGGAGCCCGGAAGCCGCCGGGCACCTGGCCGCCGGGAAAGCGCGACCGGAAGACGAAGAGGCCTGCCACCGTCAGGCCGAAGAAGATCCAGTCGGCAAAGACCACCGAGTCCACCAGTTCCGCGTAGGTCCCGGTCAGCACCAGAAGGATCGCCCAGGCGGCTTGCAGGAGGATGGCCAGGGCCGGGGTTTGAAACCGCGGGTGCAGCCGGGAGAGCGCCGGAAAGAAGAGGCCGTCTTTGGCCATCGCGTAGTAGATGCGCGTCGGGGCGAGCAGCGTGAGGTCTAGAAATCCGAACGTCGAAACCGTGATGGCGGCGGCGATGAGCCGGTCGGCGCGGGGGCCGAAGAGCCGAGCCACGGCGTCCGCGGCCGGCGTCGCCGTCGAAGCCAGCCCCTCGCGGCCGAGAGCGCCCAGGTACACCACGTTGACCAGGACGTAGACGAGAATCACGATGGCCGTGCCGACGAGCAGCGCG
>JBGPCK010000002.1:0-76121 GCA_041481715.1 Thermoanaerobaculia bacterium
AAAGTCTTTGTCGAAGCCGAGAATGTGCTCGACTTCGGCGCCCCGCCAACGGTAGATTGCCTGGTCCTCGTCGCCGACCGCGCACAGCGAGTCGGCGCCCTCGCCGAGGAGCCGCACCAGAGCGTCCTGCGAACCGTTGGTGTCCTGGTACTCGTCGATCAGCAGATGCCGCACGCGCCGGCGCTCCGCGGCGAGCAGGACCGCCTCGCCGCGCAGCAGGCGCACCGGCCGCACGATCAGGTCGTCGAAGTCGAGCGCTCCGGAGGCGGACAGCCGCTTCTCGTACAGTCCGTAAACGCGCGCGATCCGCTCCCCCGCAAAGTCGTTCTGTGACGCCTCCAACTCCATAGGCGTGAGGAGGGCGTTCTTGGCGTGGGAGATCCGGGCGCGCACCGACCCGGGCGTGAGAACCTGCTCCGAGACGCCGGCCTCAGCCATCGCTTCCTTGACCAGCGAAAGCTGGTCCGCGCCGTCGGCGATCGCGAAGCGCGGGTCCAGGCGCGCGGCCGCAGCGTTCCTCCGCAGGAAGCGCAGCCCCCAGGAGTGGAAGGTGCCCACGAAGGACAGCAGGGTCGCCCCGCCGAGCAGACGCCGGGCTCGCTCCCGCATCTCCTGCGAGGCCTTATTGGTGAAGGTGACGGCGACGATCGTGCGCGGGTCGACTCCCATCTCGATCAGGCGCGCCAGCCGGTGCGTGATGACGCGCGTCTTGCCCGAGCCCGCTCCCGCGAGCACGAGGATCGGGCCGCGCTCGTGCAGAACCGCCAGCGTTTGCTCCGGATTGAGACCCGTCAGGGAGGCAGAGTCGGGCATGGAGGAGAAGCTATCAGCTGTCAGCTATCAGCTCTCAGCTCTCGGCTATCGGGAGTCGATCTCTGGCTGACAGCTGACGGCTGACGGCGGTCTCACTCGACCGTCACGGACTTGGCGAGATTCCTCGGCTGGTCGACGTCGCAGCCTCTCCGCACAGCGATGTGGTAGGCCAGCATCTGCAACGGAATCACCGAGAGGATCGGCTGCAGCTCCGGGATCGTCTCCGGAATGATGAGCACCTGGTCGGCGACCGCTGCGACCGCGTCGTCGGGGCGCGTCATGACCACGATGGCGATCCCGTCGCGCGATTTGACCTCCTGAAGGTTGGAGAGGGTCTTCTCGCGCCAGCCGTCGTGTGGTGCGAGGACGACTACGGGAAGCTTCTCGTCCACGAGCGCGATCGGGCCGTGCTTCATCTCTCCCGCGGGATAGCCCTCGGCGTGAATGTAGGAGATCTCCTTGAGCTTGAGGGCGCCTTCGAGCGCTACCGGGTAATGGAGCCCGCGGCCGAGGAAGAGAAAGTCCGTCGCGTGCTGGTATCGCTTTGCGAGCTCCTCGACGAGGGGCTCGGCCGAAAGCGTTTTGCCCGCAGCCGTGGGCAGGTGGGTCAGGGCGTTGCGCTCGGAATCCGTCAACCCCTTCGCGAGACCCCGCGATTCGCGCAGCTTGGCCGCGATCAGGAAGAGCACCGCCAGCTGCGTCGTGAAGGCCTTCGTCGAGGCGACGCCGATCTCGGGCCCGGCGTGCGTTGCGAAGACCGCGTCGGCCATGCGGGCGATCTGACTGCCGGGCACGTTCACGATGGCGCCGATCGGCGCTCCTTCGCGCCGCGCCTCGGAGAGCGCGGCGACGGTGTCCGCCGTCTCACCGGACTGCGAGATCCCGATGGTGAGGGTGCGATCGTTGACGACCGGGCGGCGGTAGCGAAATTCGCTGCCATAGTCCACCTCGACCGGAATGCGCGCCATCCCCTCGATGAGGAACTTCCCGATCAGGGCGGAATGCCAGGACGTCCCGCACGCGAGCAGCAGCACCCGGTCGAAGTTCTGCACCCGTTCGGGTGAGAGCAACGGATCGGTGAGGAAGATCTCTCCGGTCGCGAGCGATACCTTACCGCCGAACGTCTCGGCGATGGCTGTCGGCTGCTCATGGATCTCCTTGGCCATGAAGTGGCGATAGCCACCCTTCTCGGCGGCAACCGCATCCCAGAGAATGCGGTGCCGCTGGCGTTCGGGACTCTGTCCCTTCGCGTCGACGATCCGCACGCTACGGCAATCGACGCGCGCCACGTCCCCGTCCTCGAGAAAAATCACGTCGCGGGTCCAGGGAACGAGCGCCACCGGGTCGGAGGCCACGAAGTTCTCTCCCTGACCGAGCCCGAGGACGATCGGGGGCCCCGACCGGGCCGCCACCAGAACGCCCGGCTCTTCGCTCGAGGAGACCACGACCGCGTAGGCCCCCGTCAGCCTAGAAGCCGCATGGCGCACGGCCTCGAAGAGGTCTCCCCGGAAGGCCGCCTCGACCTCGTGGGCGAACACCTCCGTGTCCGTCTCGCTCGAGAACCGGTGGCCGGCGGCGGCGAGCTCCGCCTTGCGCTCGGCAAAGTTTTCGAAAATGCCGTTGTGAATCACGACGATCGAGCCGGTGCAGTCGGTGTGCGGGTGCGCATTGCCCTCCGTCGGGCGGCCATGCGTGGCCCAGCGGGTGTGGCCGATCCCCGTCGTCCCTGCGCTCGAAGAGCCATTCAACTTCTGGACCAGGTTCGAGAGCTTGCCGGGGCTGCGCAGGACGGAGAAGCGGCCGTTTGACAGCGTCGCGATCCCCGCCGAGTCGTAGCCGCGATACTCGAGCCGCTTCAGACCGTCGAGCAGGATGGGCGCCGCTTCTCGAGACCCGACGTAACCCACGATTCCGCACATGGTCAACGACCTCCGAGAAAAGTGGACGTTTGGTCGACGATCCGAATCCGTTCGGGCTCGTTTGCGGACGGGGGAACCGGGAGAATCGGCGACGGGGGGAGCAGTTTACTTCCCATGTCTCCCCTTTCCCTCGTCCCCCCGTCCCTCCGTCTTCTTCTTGCGTCTCTCCACCCAGCCTTCGACGTTGGTCTGAGCAACCCGCGAAAGGGCGAGCGCGCCCTCGGGCACGTCCTCGGTAATTGTCGCGCCGGCACCCACGTACGCGCCTCGACCGATTGTCACCGGCGCGACCAGCTGCGCGTCGCTGCCAATGAAGACCCCCTCTCCGATCGCCGTGCGGTGCTTCTTCGACCCGTCATAGTTGCAGGTGATCACGCCGGCGCCGATGTTGGAGCGCGCACCGACTTCCGCGTCCCCGAGGTAAGACAGATGCTGGGCCTTCACTCCGTTGTGCAGGATCGTGTTCTTCGTCTCCACGAAGTTTCCGACCTTGACGTCTTCTTCGAGCACCGAGCCCGGCCGCAACCGCGCGAAGGGGCCCACGCGACTGCGGGCGCCGATCCGGGCCCCGTCGAGCTCACAGTGCGGCCCGACGACGGCCCCCGGGGCCAGCGTCGAATTCACGATCCGCGTGAATGGCAGGACCTCGGCGCCTTCGCCGACCGACGTGTCTCCCTCCAGACACACGAAGGGATGGAGGATCGCGTCGGGCTCGACCCTCACGTGCGGCCCCAGTCGTGTCGTGGCCGGGTCCACGATGGTCGCTCCGCCGTCGAGGGCCCGCTCGAGGCGGCGGCGGTGCTCGATCTCCTCCGCCGCAGCCAGGTCCCGGCGCGTGTTGACGCCCCAGGCCTCGCGCCAGTCCTCGGCGAGGACCGCCTCGACCCGGCCGCCCGAGCGAACGAGGATTTCCACGGCGTCGGTCAGGTAGTACTCTCCGGAGGCCGCATCGACGGCCAGCTTGGCGAGAGCCCGCCGCAGCGCTTGCGCCGCGAAGCAATACACGCCCGCATTGACCTCCGCGACCCTCCGGTCGCGCCCGGAGGCATTCTTCGCCTCCACGATGCGCCGCACCCGGCCGCGCCCGTCGCGCATCACGCGGCCGAAATCACCCGGCTCGGGCGGGCGGAAGGAGAGCAGCACCAGATCGAGGCGGGCGCGGCGTTGCCGTTCGACGAGAGCGGCCAGCGTCGCGGACCGGAGCAGCGGCGTATCGCCCGAGAGGACGAGAATCGGACCGTCTTCCTGTCCGAGCGCGGGAAGCGCGCGGCGGGCGGCATCGCCGGTGCCGAGCGCCGAATCTTGCGCCGCCAACTCCACGGACCGTCCGGCGAGTGAAGCCTCGACGCGCTCGCGGCCGGCGCCGAGAACAACCACGATTCGCGAAGGAGAGAGGCTCTCCGCGGCATCCAGCACGGATTCGAGCAGCGTCCGCCCGCCCACCCGATGCAGCACCTTGGGCACCGCCGAGCGCATTCGAGAGCCGACGCCCGCGGCGAGAATCACGACGCGCACGGGGCCTTCCGGCGCGGCCGCCGCGCCTGCGCGCGCCTTTCCGCGCTTGGGCCGGGTCGGCATCTTGCCCCTCATCGTCGCGAGAGGAAAGAGGAGGAAGGAGGAGGGACGCAGGCCGCGGAAACCCTACGACCTACCATCGGACGACCTCCCATCTCTTCTACGAAGCCAGAAGCTCCTGAAACTCCGGCGTGTCCCGAACCGGATCGAAGTCGCTGTCGTGGCGCGCCAGGATCCGGTTGCTCTGGTCCTCCTCGATCGCGCGCTTCAGATGCTCGAGCGCCGTCTCTCGCTCGCCGTTCTGCGCGTAGCAGCAGGCCAGGAGGAAGTCCACCTTTCCCCCCCCGTTCTTGCGGACGGCGTGCTTCAGGTGCTCGATCGCCTCGGTCACCTGCCCGCGGTTCTTGGCCAGCACGGCGGCATAGTAGAAGTCCTCGGGTTCCGTCAGGGCCGGAGCGCCCGCCTTCTTCTGACGCTCGCACACCGCGATGTAGACGCGGGCGCGATCGACGAGCTCCTTCTCCTCCGGGTACTTCTGGGTCAACTCGGTGAAGTGGCGCTCCGCTTCGTCGATCCTCTTCTTCTGAAGGGCCGACACGCCGCGATCGAACTCCTTGCGGGCGTTCTCGGCGAACTTGGAGAGCTCCTTCAACGTGTGCGCCTTCTTGGCGGCGGGTGCCTCGGTACCTCCCAAGAGGCCCAGCTTCTCCATTTTCTTCTCGAGCTCGTCGATCCGGACCGAGAGCACATCGGCGAGGGCCTGGATGCTCATCTTGGTCGCGTTGTCCCTCAAAAACCGGAGTTCCGCCTCGGTCCAGCGTTTTGACATCGTACAGATCCTCCAGGGAGCGTTGTCGAAAAAACGGCGTATTTTATGGGGCCAGGGTGCTGGTGTCAAATCGGAGGAGCCGGCCCCGCGGAATGGACGGCGGCGTTCCCGCGTTTCTTGCGGGCAATAAGGTCGCAGATGCAGAGCACGATCCGGGTCCTGAGCCTTCTCTGCGTGCTTCTTTTCTCTTCGCAGGCGGCCCGCGCGGCGGCCGACCGGTCGCAAACGGTGAGCGGGAGCATTTCTCGGCTCGACGCCTCCCGCCAGACGCTCGTCGTCAAGGTCGGAACCGAGGAGATGAAGTTCGTCTGGAACGCCGAGACGCGCATCAATGGGGTGCTCGCCCCGAGCGCGAAGGTTACGGTGCGCTACGCGGCCCAGCCCGACGGCCAGAACCTCGCTTTTCAGATCTCCGTGGGAAGATAGCTCTCAGCCGTCAGCTTTCAGCTTGCAGCCAGACCCCTTTTCTCTTCTCTGGCTGATAGCTGACAGCCGATGGCTGAAAGCCTTAGAATCGCGGCGCTCCAGGGAACGGGAGCCAGGAGGAACCCAGAATGGGCATGTACATCATCGCGGAGCCGTGTATCGGGACCAAGGACACGGCGTGCGTGGATGTTTGTCCGGTCGACTGCATTCACCCGCGCAAGGACGAGGCGGACTTCACGGCGGCCGAGATGCTCTACATCGATCCGGACGTCTGCATTCAGTGTGGCAACTGCGAGCCCGCCTGCCCGGTGACCGCGATCTTCACCGAGGAAACCATCCCGGAGAAGTGGAAGCACTTCCAGCAGATCAACGCGGACTGGTACAAGAAGAAAGCGTGAGGCACGCGCGGGCGTAACCACGCCCGTCGATCCCGGCGTGAGACGTGGCCCGTACCCGGGCCGGCCGCCTAATGCCCCTTCAAGGCCTTCGTCAGGAACGCCTCGGCGCGCGCGTCGGCGTCCTTGGCGTCCTCCGGCCGAAAGACTTTCGGGTCCTTTGATGAGGCGAAGCCGTGCCCCGCGTCCGGATAGATCTTGAAATCCGCGCTCTTGCCCTCCGTCTTCGCGCGGGCCGCAAATGCCCGGACGCTCTCCGCGCTGATGCCCTGGTCTTGGCCGCCGAAATTTCCGAGCAACGGGACCTTGAGCCCGGCGATCGTCGCCGGGTCGGTGACCAGCCGGCCGTAATAGACGACGGCGCCCGAGAGCGTCGGCTCCGCGAAAGCGAGGCCGAGCGAATAGCCGCCGCCCATGCACCAGCCGATCGAGGCGACGCGAGCGGGATCGACATCGGGCCTGGACCGCAGGTAGGCCACGGCGGCTTTCAGGTCTCGTATCGCCTGATCCTCGGGCAGCCCTCGCATGAGCTGATGAGCCGTGTCGGGATCGCTAGCCACCTTGCCCCGGTACAGGTCGGGCGCCAGCGCGACGTAGCCTTGCGCCGCGAAGTGCTCCGCCTTCTGCTTGACGAAATCGTTCAGGCCCCACCATTCCTGAATGACGACGATCGCGGGCTTCTTGCCCGCGCTCTCGGGGACCGCGAGGTAGCCCGAGGCCGTCTCGGGGCCGCTCGGGTAAGAGACCATCTTCCCTCCGGATTGCGCGGAAGCCGCCGAGGCGGTGAGCATCAACGCGGTGATCAAGGAAAGCGCCTTTCGAGTCATGACTCCTCCATATCTTTGTAACCCGGACGAACCCCCGTCACTCGGCCCAAACGCGTCCGGGTGAGCAGGCAATTCTAGACAAACGCAGGAGTGCACCCAATCGAGACTTATCCCGGCGAGAGACCTTTCGTGGAACCGGCCGGACGCGGCAAGAGATCGTGCAGGTTAACCTTATCCGATGAGCATCCTCTTTCCCGTAGAGCCTCTCGACGAGGAGTCGCGACTGCAGCTCCTCTATGACCGACTCGCGGCGCGCCTGTCCCTCGGGGCGGCCAGGATCCGGCTCTCGCGTCGCAAGCTGACGGGCGGCGAGATCCGGTACGGCCGCCCCCACGTCATCACGATTTCGGCACATCTCTCGGAGGCCGAGCGGCGGGACACCCTGCTGCACGAAGCGGCACACGCCTGGGCATTTCGTGTCCGCGGGGTCCGCGGGGGGCACGGCCCGATCTTCCAGCGGCTCGCGCGCCGGCTCGGCGTCAAGAACGGCCACGCCCCGGTCACGCCGGCGCTGACCGCCTTCCGGGCGCGCAGGCAGGTCCTGTACCGCTGCGAAGGGTGCCGCCAGATCTTCCGACGCTTGCGCCCCTTCCGAGGAGCGTGGGATTGCATCGCTTGCCTTCGCGCAGGGCGTCCCTCGCGCCTGAGACGCGAACCGTGAGCGGGAGTATGTAAGACCGGCAATCGCTTCGGTTTCCGGTTCCCGGTTTGCCGGTTTACGATCCCTCTCTCATGACGCAATTCCTTGCCGGCTATCGCATCGGCCACCACAGCGACCGGAAGGGCCGGACGGGCTGCACGGTCATCCTGCCGCCACCGGGAACGACGGCCGCCGTCGACGTGCGCGGCGGCGCGCCGGGTACGCGTGAGACGGGAGTCTTCGCGCCGGGCAACCTCGTGTCGGAAATCCATGGGCTGGTCTTCACCGGAGGCAGCGCCTTCGGGCTCGCGGCGGCGGCGGGCGTCACCTCCTGGCTGCGCCGCCGCAACGTCGGCTTCCCGGTCGGACCCGCTCGTGTCCCGATCGTCGCGGCGGCCGTGCTCTTCGACCTCGCCGTAGGCGATCCCGACGCCTATCCGGGAGAGGCCGAAGGCGAAGCGGCCTGTGAGGCGGCGCGCGCAGGGGAGGTCGAGACCGGGTCGGTGGGCGCCGGCACGGGCGCCACCGTCGGCAAGCTCTTCGGCGTTGGACGCGCGGCGCGGGGCGGGCTCGGTTGCGCCGCGCTGGAACTGCCGGGCGGCGGGCGGGTCGCCGCCGTGGCCGCCGTCAACGCTTTCGGTGACGTCGTGGACCCCGAGACGGGGACGCGCCTCGCCGGCCCTTCGGGGCAGGACCCTTCCTTTCGGTCGGCGCTCGCACTCTGGCAGGAGCGCCTTGCCGAGAGCCCCACGGCCGCCGCGAACACGACGCTCGTGTGTGTGGCCACGACCGTTCCGTTCGACGCCGGCGCACTCAAGCGCGTCGCGATCGAAGCGCACGACGGCATCGCCCGCGCGGTTCGGCCCTCGCACACGGTGGTCGATGGCGACGTCCTTCGCGTTGGCGCCGGCGGGAAGCCCACCGCCGCTGTCGGCGCGGCTGCGGGTCGGAGCGGCGGCGGCCGAGGTCGCCGCGCGGGCGATCGTGGACGCGGTCACGGGAGGACGGAGCTGACGGCCGGGCCAACTTCCGCCGAGCGCCGCGGCGCTCTCCTCGTGGCGGGGGCTGCGCTGCTCTGGTCCGCGGGGGGTGTCGGGATCAAGTCTGTCGACGCGCCGGCGCTCAAGGTCGCTTTCTACCGGTCGGCGTTCGCGGCGGTCGCTCTTCTCCTGCTCTTCCGGCCGACACGACTCCCCCGCCGGCCATCGCTTTTGGCCGCCGTCGCCTGCTACGCGGCCTGCCTCATCACGTTCGTCGTTGCGACCAAGTGGACGACCGCGGCCAACGCCATCTTCCTTCAGTACACCGGCGTTATCTGGGTCCTGATTGCCGCCCCGCTCGTGCTCAAGGAGCCGCGCCGGCGCGCCGATGCGGTGGCGATCGGCGCGGCCATGGCGGGCATGGCGCTCTTCTTCGTCGGGAAGCTCGAGACGCGTGGGCTTGCCGGAGACCTGATGGCCCTGCTCTCGAGCATTCTCTTCGCCTTTCTCGTGATCTCGCTACGCCGCGAGCGCGGAGAGGGCGCCGAAGCGGTCGTGACCTTCGGAAACGTTTTCGCGGCGGCGGCCCTCCTGCCTTTCGTCGCGGGAGATCTTTCCCTCTCCGGCCGCTCGCTCGCGTGGCTCGCCTTCCTCGGTGTCTTTCAGCTCGCGGGCGCCTACGCGCTCTTCGTGCGCGGCATTCGCGAGGTGCCGGCCACGCAGGCGTCGCTGATCGGCATGCTCGAGCCCGTCGCGAATCCGGTCTGGGTGTTCCTGGTCCTCGGAGAGAGGCCGAGCGCGTTCGCCATCGCCGGCGGGGCGATCGTCCTCGCGGCCGTCGCCTGGCGAACGCTCGCTTCGGGCCCTCCCGCGGCTGAGGCGGCGCCGCCGGACTGAGGCGAAACACAGGGTCGTCTTTCCGACGCCGTGGGAGCCGATGAACGCGACCTTCATCCGTCCGGGGGGAGCCCGAATTCACGGCGCAGCCTCTGGCCGTCCGCGTCGAGGGCCGGAGGAAAACGCAGGGGCGGCTCATGCCCCGAAACGCGGACCGGCGAGGCGACGAACCCGACGCCGCCGGCTTGCCGGACCGTTTTCAGCGCGCTCGCCGTCTCCGAGAAGAGAGCCTCCAGCGGCCCGCGCACCGGGCCGGCTGGAACGCCGCTCTGCCGGCAACGATCCAGCCACACGGAGCGCGGCTGCCTCCGGAAGATCGGTGCGAGCCCGTCTTCGAGCGCCTCTCGGTTCTCGACCCGCGCCTCGTTGGTCGCAAAGCGGGGGTCCCCGGACCAAGCCGGTCGCCCCACGATCTCGCAGAGCCGAGTGAACTGGGGGTCCGTTCCCACGGCCAGGATGAAATCCCCGTCGGCCGCTCGGAACGGCCGATAAGGCACGATTTGCGGGTGGGCGTTGCCGTGCCGCCGCGCCTCCTCTCCCGTCACGAGCGCGGACTGGGCCACGTTGACCAGGCATGCCAGCGTGGAGGAGAAGAGATCCGTCTCGACATGCGCGGCCACGCCGGTCCGGTCGCGGGCGTCCAGAGCCGCGAGGACCCCGATCGCCGTGAAGCAACCCGCGAAGAGGTCGGAAACGGCGACGCCGACCTTGGTCGGATCCCCCTCGGCTTCGCCGGTGATCGCCATCAGGCCGGCGCCGGCCTGCGCCAGAAGGTCGAAGCCGGGTGCGGAGGCGTCGGGGCCTTCTCGCCCGAAACCCGTGATCGAGGCGGTCACCAGGCGCGGGTTCTCGCGGCGCAGCTCTTCGAGCGAGAGGTGCAGCCTCGCCATAGCGCCCGGCGCAAAGTTCTCCACGAGCACGTCCGCGTGCGCCGCCAGGACACGGACCGCTTGGACGCCCGC
Source organism: Thermoanaerobaculia bacterium (assembly GCA_041481715.1). Lineage (GTDB taxonomy): Bacteria > Acidobacteriota > Thermoanaerobaculia > UBA5066 > Gp7-AA6 > DATBFU01. Next base: position 10,204 of record JBGPCK010000002.1, read on the forward strand.
GGGCCTCCCGAGATCGAGCGCGATCGACTCCTTGTTGCGGTTGACCGAAAGGTAATATGCGGCGAGCCCGCTCTCCGCGTGGTGGGGCGGCCCCCAGCCGCGGGTGACGTCTCCTCCCAGGGGATGCTCGACCTTGATCACGCGCGCCCCCAGGTCCGAGAGCAGCATGGTGCAAAACGGCCCGGCGAGCACGCGCGAGAGGTCGAGGACCAGGACGCCGTCGAGGGGCGCGGACACCGCGGGAGCCTACCGCGGCGCGGCGGCGGGGCGCCAGCCGAGCGGGCCCGGCAGGAAGTGAAAGAGCCCGAGCGGCGAGACCTCGACGCCCTGGACTCGCTTCGCGAGACCCCAGTACTGGTCCGCGCTCCAGAGAAAGTCGGCCGGTGGATCGGCGGCGAGGAGGCGATGAATCTCCCTGTAGAGCTCGAGCCTCCGTCCGCCGTCGAGCTCCCGTTGCGCCGCCTCCATCGCACGGTCCGCTGCCGGGTTGGCGTAGGAGCCGTTGTTCTGACCATTGGGCGGGGCCTGGCTGGAGTGGTAGAACGGGTACGGGTCGAGATTCGGCGGGAGAAAGCTGATGTTGTTCAGCACGAGGTCGAACTCCCCCGCCGAGAACCGCTGCAAGAGGGTTGCCCAGTCCATCGATCTCAGAACCAGCTCGACGCCCACCTCTTGGTAGGCCGCCCGCAGGATCTCGCCGATGTTGACGTACATGGGCGTGCCCGCCGGGAGAAGAAATTCGAGCGAGACACGGCGGCCGCGCCGCTGCCGGAAGCCGTCCCTGCCCATCGAGAGCCCCGCCTCATTCAGGAGCTTCACGCTCTCGGCCGGATCGTAGGGCGTGGGCCGGACGTCCGGCGCGTTTTCGGGCACGCCCGCGGGATAGGGCCCGGAGAGCAGAGCGGCTCCGTCGGGTGGGTAGAGACGTTTGGCGACCTCCGCCCGAGGCCAGGCCCGGGCGAGCGCCCGCCGCACGCGCGCGTCCGAAAGGATCGGGTTGCGGCAATTCCAAACGACCACCGCGACCGTGGGGTACGGAACCTTCACGATCCGGTTGCGGGACTGAAACTCGACAGACCGGCCCGCGGCGCCGAGCTGGTCACGGCCGACGTGGAACTCGTCGAGCTCTCCCAGGGTGCCCGAGCGGAATCGAACTTCGCCGTCCGGAATGACGCGAAACACGATCCTGCGAAACGGGTACGCCTGCGGGGACTGATCCGCGCGCCGGATCAGCGTCAGCTTCTGCTTCGCCTCCCAGGACTCCAGACGGTAGGGGCCGCTCGCAAACGGCTGCCGGTCCGCGTTACCCGCGCGCTGGAACGCCGCCCGCGAAACGATCGGCAGATTGAAGGCGAGCAGCCGCTGCGCGTAGGGGCGGCGGAAGCGGACGACGACGCGGCCGGGCTCCGGCGTCTCGACCGCCGTGACATCGGCGAGCCCCGCCTTCCAGTTGACCGCCGGCACCTTGGGATCGCGTACGCGATCGATCGTGAAGGCGACGTCCTCGGAAGTGACCGGCGTTCCGTCTTCCCAGCGCGCCCTCGGGTCGAGCCGGAAATCGAAGGAGAGCCCGTCCGGCGAGACCGTCCAGGAGGCAGCCAGCGCCGGCACGAAGGCAAGCTCGCGGTTGAGGCCCACCAGAGGCCAGAACATCAGCTGTTCGACGCGCATCCCGAGCTCCTCGCCGGTGACCGTGGGGTCGAGCGTCGGAGGATCCCCATCCAGGTGGCGGTAGAGCGTGTCCGAGAAGGTGGGCGCCGCTTCGCGGCGCGCGCACGAAACCACCCAGAGCGCGGTGAGCGCCAGCAGGAGCCGTGCAACCGTTTTCATCGATGGTCCCAAACAGAATAGCATCAGGCGGTGGCGAGCGTCGTCTTCGACATCGAGACCGTGGGCATCGAGTGGGACTCACTCGACGAGTCGCAGAAGACTTACCTTCAGAAGAACGCGCGCTCGGAGGAGGAACGTCAGAAACTGCCCGAGCATCTGTCGCTCTGGCCCTTCACGGGTCGCATCGTGGTGCTCGCGATGCTCAATCCGGAGTCGGGCCGAGGCCGCGTGTGGTACGAGAAGACCGACGGTCGGCAGGAGGAGGCATCCTCGGATGGTCTCTTCACGTTCGTCGGCGACACGGAGCCGGTCTTCCTCGCGGAGTTCTGGAGCGCCATCGCCCGCTTCCACCGCTTCGTCACGTTCAACGGCCGCGGCTTCGACGGTCCGTTCCTCATGCTCCGAAGCGCGGCGCTCGGCATCCCCGTGACGAAGAATCTCGTCGGCTACCGCTATTCGCTGCGGCCTCACACCGACCTGCTCGACGTGCTGACATTTTTCGGCGCGTCACGAAAGTGGAACCTCGACTTCGCGTGCAAGGCCCTCGGCATCGAGAGCCCGAAGGAGCAGGGCATGGACGGCTATTCCGTCGGCCCGTACTACCGGAGCGGACGCTTGCGCGAGATCGCGCTGTATTGCCGGCGCGATGTCGAGGCCACGGCGCGCCTCTACCAGAAGCTCGAAAGGACGATCCTGCCCGTCCTGGGGGACCGGAGACTCTGAACGGTTGGGGAGAAAATCCCTGCGAAACCCGCAAAACTCGGCCCACGGCTGTTGACAGCGCCCGGAAGCCTCCGGTTAAACTCCTTCCCGAGATGAGACAATGCCTCCGGTGTCTCCCGAATTGATGGCCGACGAAAAAAAGGCACGCAAGCCGGCGGAGCAACGGCTCTCCGATCGCGTCTGGATTGGCGCGCCGGCGAGCCTGCGCGTGGGAGAGGAAGACTTGTCCGGTTTCGTCGAGGTGATCAACCTGGGGGGCATCTACGTCGCGGCCGCGAAGGTACCGGAGCTCGGCGACTACGTCGAGCTCGTCTTCTCGCTGCCCGAGGATCCTCGCGCGTTCCGCGTGCGAGGCAACGTCGTCTACTTGAACCAGGCCGCCGAGCGGCGCCCCGGCTTCGGCGCGCGTTTTGAACGCGCTCCGGTGGGGTTGCTGGAAGCGATCAAGGGACTGAATCGGGGGCACTGAGCCCGGGCTCGCGCACCGATCCTAATTTCCCTTCGCCTCGAGGATTCGCATCCGGTCGAAAACAAACTCGAGCGTCGCGTCGACCTCGTTGAACGCTCCAGCGGCGGCCGAGGAGAGCGTCGTGGGCAGAACGCCCGAGAGCTCCCAGCGGATCAGGACCTCTCCCTTCTCGTCCTTGGCGGTCACGGCCACCGTCTTCGCGGCCGGGGTCCCGGTATCCGTGGCGGAGTTGATCCAGTCCTGGAGCCGGTTCAACCCCTTTTGAGTCACCGTGAGAACCAGTTGGCGCTGATCCGGAGAATAGGCCAGGCCGAGGCGCCGCGAGTCCGTGTGAGTCAGGCTCTGGCGATTGAACTCGATCCGGTAGCCGATGACACCGTCCAGAGCCACGCCGTCCACGGCAACGGAAACGTTGTTGGGCGATTCGGCCCCAAGAGCCGACCCGGCCAGAAGGCAGCCGAGAAGACTCGCGAGAAGGCGTCTGGGAAGCATGGATCCCTCCGATTTGCCGATTCTCGTCAGACTAGCACTCCCCGGGGCCCGACGCGAAGGGGCCTTGATTTGCCAGCCCATCGGGCGTAAGAAGAGCCCTGTCCGGAGGTCGACCCGGTGATCCTCGAAACTTCTCACCCGCTCCGGCCCTCGGCCGGACCATTCCGCAAAAGGAGAGCCTCATGAGAAAACCGCTCGCCCTGTTTCTCTTTCTCGTCGCCGCCGGCGCGTTGCTCGCTGCCGGCCCCTCGTCGCCAAGTGGCAAGACCTATGAGGTGACGGCCGACACGATCGAAGGGTGCTCCTGCCCGCTCTTCTGCTCGTGCTATTTCGGGCCGTCGGCCGACGAACACATGTGCGAGGCGAACAACGTGTACAAGTTCCGCAAGGGCAGCCACTACGGCGACGTGGACCTTTCCGACCAGATGGTGTGGCTCTCCCTGGACCTGGGCGGCGAATGGCACAAGAAGCCCGGGCCCGGGATGCCGACCAAGTGGGTCGTCATCACCTTCGACAAGAATTCCTCGGAGGCCCAGCGCAAGGCCATCGGAGCCGTCCTGAACATCGTCTTCCCGGTCAAGTGGGAGAAGTCCTCTACGCGCGAGGACTCGATCGAGTGGCATGAGGACGCCAAGGTGGCACACGCCAAGCTGGCGAGCGGGATGGCGGAGATCAACCTCGACAAGACGACGGGCCCCGACAAGACGACGCCGACGGTCGTCAAGAACCTCCAATACTGGTTCTCGACCTCCAACGACGGCTTCGTGCTTGCGTACTCCAACCACCATTGGGACGGCGAGAACAAGTTTCGCATGGAGCACCGCAACGGCTTCACGATCGCCTGGACCGCGAAGGGTGAGATCAAGTCCGAAGCGGCCAAGGTGGCGATGAAGTAAGGCGACGGTCGGCAGTCAACAGTCGACAGAGGGGCCCCCGCGGGCCCCTTTTCCTTTTCCGACGGTCGGGCGTCGACTCTCGACTAAAATCCCCCTCGATGACTCCGGACGACATCGCGCCCGAGTTCCTCTCGCCTGCGAAGACCTACCGCCGCACCGAGCCGATCGCCGGGATCCGAACCCTCCGGCTGCCTCGCCACACCGACGATCGCGGCTTCTTTCTGGAGATCTTCCGCGCGCGGCCGAACCGCGAGGTCGGCGGGGAATTGACGAAGTTCTTCGAGGGTGCCCCGGTCGAGCAGATGAACTTCTCCGCGGTGAATGCCGACGGGCACATCAAGGGCCTGCACTATCACCTCCAGCAGGAAGACATTTGGTTCTTCCCGCCGCCGTCGAGGGCCAAGGTGGTCCTCCTCGACATTCGCAAGGGCTCCTCGACCTTCGGCCGCACGCAGGTCGTCGTCGCGGGCGACGGCAACGACCAGCTCGTTCGCATCCCCGCCGGCGTTGCTCACGGCTACCGGCCGCTCACCAATCCGTGCGCGCTGCTCTACATCGTGACCCGAACCTTCGACCCCGCCGCCCCGGATGAATACCGGATCGCGTGGGACCATCCCGCGGTGAAGAACCTTTGGGAGATATCGAACGGATGATTCGACGAGCCGCCCTATAATCGACAACCCCCATGAGCGCCACCGCTCTCCCTCTCGATCTGTCGCGGGTTCCCAGAGTGGACCAGGTCGGTGTCGAGGAGCGCGCCGCCTCCCTCGGAAAGCGCTCGATCAAGAAATCCGCCAAGCAGGCGGGCATCCGCCTGGCGATCTCGATGCTCGACCTCACGACGCTCGAGGGGAAGGACTCGGCCGGAAAGGTCCACCAGCTCTGCCAGAAGGCGATCCACCCGCTGCCGGGCGATGCCACCGTGCCGCATGTCGCCGCGATCTGCGTCTACCCGAACCTCGTGCCGGTCGCCAAGGCGGCGCTTTCCGGCAGCGGGGTGCGCGTGGCTTCGGTCTCGACGGGCTTTCCGGCGGGCCTCGTCCCGTTGCCGGTCAAGCTGGAGGAAACACGCCGCGCGGTTGCGATGGGCGCCGATGAGATCGATATGGTGATCGACCGCGGGGCGTTCCTGTCGGGCGAGTACGCCTCCGTGTTCGAGGAGATCGCCGCGGTGAAGGACGCTTGTGGTCCGGCGCGCCTCAAGGTGATCCTGGAGACCGGAGAGCTGGAGACCTACGACAACATCCGCAAGGCTTCGCACATCGCCATGGCGGCCGGCGCGGATTTCATCAAGACCTCCACGGGCAAGGTGGCACCGGCCGCCACCCCCGGCGTCGTGCTCGTGATGCTCGAAGCGATCCGCGACCACTACTTCGAGTCGGGACGACGCATCGGGATGAAGGCAGCCGGCGGGATCCGCACGTCCAAGCAGGCGCTTGCCCTGCTCGTGCTCGTCAAGGAGACGCTTGGGGACGCCTGGCTGACGCCCGCGCTGTTCCGCATCGGCGCCTCCACGGTCACCAACGACCTGCTGATGCAGCTCGCCAAAGAGTCGAGCGGCCGCTACCAGAGCCAGGACTACTTCACCAAAGACTAGCAGGACAACGATGAGCACGACCGTCCGCGACGAGGGGGCACGAAAGGAAGCCGCCGAGAAGCTCGAGAGCGAACGTCCCCGGCTCGAGTTCGGCGGCGCCTGGAGTTATTCCCCCGCGCCCGAGGCGAGCGACCACATCCGGCTCGAATCGCGGTACGGCCTGTTCCTCGGCGGCCGTTTCGTCCCACCGCGTTCGAAGAAGTACTTCCCGACGATCAACCCGGCGACGGAGGAGATCCTGTCGGAGGTCGGCGAGGCCGGCGCCGCCGACGTCGACGCGGCCGTGCGCGCGGCCGAGGAGGCTCACCGCAAGCGCTGGTCCAAATTGAAGCCCGCCCAGCGCGGCAAGTACATCTACCGCATCGCGCGCCTCATCCAGGAGAAGTCCCGCGAGCTCGCGGTCCTCGAGACGATGAACGGCGGCAAGCCGATCAAGGAGTCCCGGGATGTCGACATCCCGCTCGCCGCCGCGCACTTCTTCTACCACGCCGGCTGGGCGGACAAGCTCGAGTGGGCCTTCCCGCGCAGGAGGGTCTCCTCGATCGGCGTCTGTGGACAAATCATCCCGTGGAACTTTCCGCTGCTGATGGCGGCCTGGAAGATCGCCCCGGCACTGGCCTGCGGCAACACGGTCGTCCTGAAGCCCGCGGAGACAACGCCCCTGACGGCGCTCGCGCTGGCGAGGATCTGCCAGGAAGCCGACCTGCCCCCCGGCGTCGTCAACATCGTCCCGGGTCCCGGCGAGACGGGTGCTCACCTTGTCAACCACCCGCGCGTGCGGAAGATCGCCTTCACCGGCTCGACCGAGGTCGGTAAGCTCATCCTCCGTGCCACGGCAGGCTCCGGCAAGCGGCTCACGCTCGAGCTCGGCGGCAAGGCCGCCAACATCGTCTTCGAGGACGCCCCGGTCGATCAGGCGATCGAGGGAATCGTCAACGGGATCTACTTCAACCAGGGCCACGTGTGCTGCGCCGGCTCGCGTCTGCTGGTCCAGGAATCGATCGAGCCGGTCGTCCGGCGAAAGCTCGAGTACCGGATCGCGACGCTGCGCCTGGGCAACCCGCTCGACAAGAACACGGACGTCGGCGCCATCAACTCGAAGGCCCAGCTTGTGAAGATCCGGGAGCTCGTCGACAGCGGCATCCAGGACGGCGCACAGCTCCACCAGTCGGCCTGCGCGATTCCGCTCAAGGGCTACTGGTTCCCGCCGACCTTCTTCACGGGGGTTGCTCAATCGCACCGAATCGCGCGCGAAGAGATCTTCGGTCCCGTGCTCGCCGTGATGACCTTCCGCACGCCGGAGGAGGCGGTCGAGAAGGCGAACAACACACCCTATGGCCTCTCCGCCGGCGTCTGGACCGACAAGGGGTCGAAGATCTTCCAGATCACTTCGAAGCTGAGGGCGGGGGTCGTCTGGGCGAACACGTTCAACAAATTCGATCCGGCCTCCCCCTTCGGCGGGTACAAGGAGTCCGGCTTCGGCCGCGAAGGCGGCATTCAAGGGCTCAAGGCTTACGTGGAACTCCGATGAAGCCTTCTTGCATCTCACCTCGCCAGGCTAATTTGAAAACTCTCCTTCGAGGCCGGGCAGCCGGGTGCCGACGGTGAAACGCCAGCCCTCGCCCGGCCTCGCTGTAAACAAGACCTACAAGCTCTACATCGGGGGCGAGATGGTCCGCACGGAATCGGGACGGTACGACCCGGTCCTCTCGCCGAGCCAGAAGCTCCTCGCCAACGTCTCGCGGGGCTCCCGGAAGGACCTGCGCGAGGCGGTTCTGAGGGCCCGCGCCGCGCAGCCGGGCTGGGCGCAGAAATCCGCCTACCTGCGAGGACAGATCCTCTACCGCATGGCGGAGATGCTGGAGGGCCGTGGGGAATCCCTCGAGGCCCTGCTGCGCAGGAGCCGCGGCGTGACGCAAATCGCGGCGCGCCGAGAGGTGCGCGCCGCGATCGACCGGCTGGTCCACTACGCCGGTTGGTCCGACAAGTACGTAGCGCTGCTCGGCACCGTGAATCCCGTCGCGTCTTCCTACTTCGACTTCTCGATTCCCGAGCCTACCGGTGTCGTCGGCATCCTGGCGCCGGAGACGCCGGACCTGCTCGGACTCGTGTCGCACCTCGCCCCGGTCCTGGTCTCCGGCAACGCCGTCGTCGCGATCCTCTCGCAGCGGCACCCGCTCGCTTCCCTCGAGCTCGCGGAGGTGCTCTCGACGTCCGATCTCCCCGCGGGTGTCGTCAACTTGATCTCCGGCGGCAAGGAGGAGCTGGTTCCCCATCTCGCCCGCCACATGGACGTCAACGCGATCTGCGACGCGGGGAACGATCCGGTCCTTTCGAAGGCGATCGCGGAGGACGCCGCCTTCAACCTCAAGCGCGTCCGGCGCGACGGCGTGCGCGACTACTTCTCCGAGGATGCGCAGGGCCTCCAATTCATCGAGGCCTTCGTCGAGATCAAGACGATCTGGCACCCGATCGGGGTTTAGGTCGCGGGCGTCTGCCGCCGGGGACACGCGGCGGCCGCCGCGTCGTGTTCTTTTGGAGTGGCAGCCGCCGCTCCGCGAAATCGGCGCAGCCGCTGTGTCACGGAATCACATCGAGGCGCGCGCCGATTTCGAGGGTCCCCCGCGGCAGATGCCCGCTTCTGCAGGTGGTCATGAGAATGGGCTGCAAACCGGTTGCGCGTTACCCGGACTTGGGCACGACCGGCGAGCCGCTTGTACCCTCTCGTCACTTCGACGCCGCCACTTTCGCGTAGTCGACGCGGCCGAGGAGCTTGACCGCCTCATCGCGTTCGACGTTTGAACCCTGGCCCAGTACGAGACGGCCCGGCGTCACGATGACCGTGACGAGGGTCGTCGGCTGACCCTGCGAGCGGTCGGTGACGGCGTAGGCCGGAAGCCCGCCGATCTTGGCCTCCCCCGTCTCGACTCCCGGCATCTTGCCGGCCTCGGCCATGGCCCTGCGGATCGGACCCTCCAGATCCTTTCCCTTTCCATAGTCCTGAACGACGATCCGGAACTGACGCGCCGCGGAGGGCTCGATCCTCTGGAAGAAGCGCGAGACCTCCGTGTAGGTTCCCATCTCGTTCTCGTCGGTGTCGGGAAGTGGGTCTCTCGGCGCCGCGTCCCAGCCCGGCACGGCCTCTGGGATGCCCTCGCGCAGTGTCAGGGGCCAAACGGGCTTGTCCGCAGCCGCCGCCGGAGAACCGGCGGCCAGAGCAACGAGGAGCGCGGCCGCACCAACCGAGCGCCGGGGCATCTCCCGATCAGGATAACCCAGGCTTGGCCCCGCGCGGTGGTCGGTCCGCCTCGTCGCGCGCAAAAAAAAGAGCGGCCCGCGGGCCGCTCTTTTCTCCACCGGGACCGGTTTCTACTTCTTCGGTCCCAGAATGGCGTCCTTGGCCTTCTTGGAAACGCGGAACTTGACGACGCGCTTGGCGGGAATCTTGATCTCTTCGCCCGTCGCCGGGTTGCGGCCCATGCGGGCCTTGCGGTTCACGAGCACGAGCTTGCCGACCCCGGGAATCGTGAAGCTGTTCTTCGCCTCCTTGTAGGCGAGCGCGGTCAGGTCATCGAGGAACTGGGTCGCCTGCTTCTTGGTCGTGGCGGTGGACTTCGCCAGGTGATCCGCGGTCTGGGACTTGGAGAGCGCCTTCCCGTCTTTTGCCATATTTCCTACCCCTTCTTCAAAATTGGAATCGCCGTGTCCGGCGGTTCGAAACGGTTGGGTATTCTATCCGCGGCGCGGAAACGCAAGCAAAAAATTTTGCTCGAGATTTCTTTTTCGACGCCGGGACCCGGGTGAGGGCCAAGCGGCGCCGCGCTAAGATCGCCCTCTTCGCATGCGGACCCGCGCCCTTTTTCGACGACGATCCCTCGAGTGCTCACCGCGGGGTGGCGCACCGAATCGGACGTGCCCGCCAGAGCGAGCGTCGGGCGGGCGATCCTTCTCCGCCCGGCCCGGTTTCGAACCCGGGCTAAACCGCTCCGAACGCATCCAGTTAGCGCCCTTTCGCCTGCGGGCCGCCATGGCGCTGCTCTTGCTGGCCGGCCTTCTGACTTCCGCCTGCGGGGCCGACTCCTCGACGCGTCTGGCCGGACGCGTCCTGGAGGACCATCGGCAGAAGGCTCGGGTTCGCCCTCTCTCGGCGGCCGGTTCGATCCGCTTGCGCCTATCCCCGACGGGCCCGGCCGGAGGCGAGGGCGGCAGCGCGGAGATCGAATGGGCGGGCGGGCGCTACCGCGAGACGGTGACCTCGGCGGGCGTCTCGACCGTCCGCGGCATCCAGGCCGGAAAAGCCTTCCTCATCGACGAGGACGGCGTGACGCGCGTTGGATCGGAGCCGATGCTGGCCGAGCTCGTCACGCGGTCCTACTTCTGGCGGCGCGCGTACCTCTTCGAGGACCGGCAGCGCGCCAAGCTCTCGCTCGGGCCCACGGACGAAAAGACCGTGTCCGTGCGCTTGCGCCCCCTCGGCGGAAACGATCTGCGCCTCGTCTTCGACCGCCGCACCGGCGCGCTCACGAGCGTCTCGTCGCCACGTCTTCATCTCGTGTTCGAGAGCCCGATCCGATTCCGCGATCTCGCTCCGCGAGCCGCGGTCGGCGAAATCGTCTGGACCGGCCTGCCGACACGGCGTCTCCCGGATCCCGTCGTCGGCGGATGGCGGGGGCAATTCTCACAGCCGGCCGCCGAGGCCGAGCTTTCCCAGGCCGGCGGTGGAATCTCGATTGAAGCGCAGATTTCAGGCGTCCCGGCGCACCTCTCCATCGACGCCGGACAGACCGGTCCGCTTCGCATCTCGTCGAAGCTCGCGAAGAGGGCGGGCCTCTCGGGCCGCCGCGACGTCTTCGGGCGTCTGCTCGCCGGAGGTGCGACCCTCGAGATCGGAGCGCTCGCGATGACGTCGTTACACGCCGAGATCGACGATCCGGGCGTTCCCGGTATCGACGCCGTTGCGGGCGGCACGCTCTACCGCGAGGCGGTGGTCGAGATCGACCCTTCGGGCGGGCGCTTTCGCCTCCACGATCCGGCGCGCTGGGTGGTACCCGAGGGCTTCGGGCGCAACGTGCTCGACGATGACGGGGATGTCCCGGTCGCGATCCTGTTTCGATCCGGGCGGCACGTGCGTTTGCGCGCCGGAACACGGGCTTCGGTGGCGCTGCTCATGTCGGCAGAGGCCGCCCCTCAGTACGGGCTCGATCCGAAGGACCCGGTGCTTTCCGGACTCGTCTGGGGAACGCTCCGTCTGCCTCCGCTCCCCGTTCGCCTGGAAACCTCGGGCCTCGACCCGGACTGGGGAGACGACGGTTCGATCGGCTTCCCGCTGCTGCTGCAGTTCCACGTCTTCGTCGACATGCCGCGCCGCTGGATCTACGTCCGGGCGCCCTAAGGGCGTGTAACCGAAGTCTTGACGCACACCGGCTCTGTAGGGGCGGCCCTTGCGGCCGCCCGCGGGCGGGGACAAGCCCCGCCCCTACGACCAATACGACACTCGCAGGTTGCTGAATAAGGGTGTGGGATGGCGTTGCGAGCGCCGCGACGAGAACGCTTGCGGCCGAAAGTCAGCCACGACGCCCGCATCCATTTTTCAGCACCCTGCTAGGGGCGCTTGATCACGAAGGCCAGAGCGATCGGTAGCCTGAAAGCAGGGGCACGCCGAAAAAGTACGCGGCCACGGCGCCGATCGCGAGGAACACTCCGAAGGGAATTGCGGTCCGCAAGCCTCCCCGGCGCGCGAGGATCAGGAACAACCCGACGAGGCTTCCGAGAACCGAGGCGAAAAACACGGTGAGGAAGACGCCCCACGAACCCAAGAAGGCACCGATCATTCCGAGCATCTTCACGTCGCCTAAGCCCATCGCGTCGACGTCTCTCAGCTTGCTCCAGGTCCAGCCGACGAGATAGAGCGAACCGGCTCCGATCGCCGCCCCGAGCAGCGCTTGCCGGGGCGTTCTCTGGAGGGAGAGAAAGGAGAGCAGGAGCCCCACGGCGATGCCGGGAAGCGTGATCGCGTCCGGCAGGAGCTGGACGTCGGCGTCGATCCAGGCCAGCGCCAGGCACGCCGAGCACAGGAAGGCTCCGGAAGCGAAGTCGACCCAGGAAGGCGCTTTCCAGAAGGCCGCGGCCCAGAGCGCGCCATTGCCAAGCTCCACGAGCGGGTAGCGCGCCGAGATCGGGGCGCCACACGCGCGGCAGCGGCCCCCGAGGAGAAGCCACGACAAGACCGGCATGTTGTCGAGCGGCCGGATCGGGGCGCCGCATGCCGGACAGTGGGAGCCCGGGTGCACGATCGACTCTTCGCGTGGCAGGCGATGGATCAGGACGTTCAAGAAGCTTCCGACGAGCAGGCCAAAGAGAGCCGCCGCCGCGACGCCGAAGGCGCCCAGCACAGGAAGCGGGGCCGCCGCGACGGACTCGAAGATCAGGCGATCCTCCCCGCGCGCTCCGGCCGCGGGCGAGGCCACGCGAGCAGACCGATCAGGGCCGCAAGCGAAATCGCGGCCCCGGCATAGAACGAGAGAGGCCGGTAGCGGAACACGACGCGGTGTGATCCCGCGGGCACCGCGACTGCGCGAAAGAAGCCGTCGGCGGTCAGAATCCGCGCCGCACGGCCGTCGAGGGTGACGCCCCATCCCGGATACGCGAGGTCGGCCAGCACCAGAATTCCCGGGGCGTCGGCCGAGACCTCTGCCACGACGCGCTCGGGCCGCTCCTCGACGATTCCGGTGACCACGTAACGCCCTGGCGCCGCCTGCGGGCGGGGCGAAGGCTCGCGGTCGAGCAGCACGCGCCGGTTCCAGTCGCTTTCGCCGCGCGCCACGCGGGACCATGCCCGCGCGGCGTCCGGCTCCACGGCGTACTCACCGACGAAGGAGACCCGCGGCCGGTAGGGATTCAGAGGGGCGCGATAGAAGTCCCCGACCCTTCGGGAGCCGAGTCCCACGGGCGGAAAGGGCGTCCAGTAGATGCGGCCGCTCGCGGCCCCGGCAGGTCGGGCCGGGTCTTCTCCGCCGTCGATCGCGTCCGCGATGCGTCGCGCGGCCTCCGTCGGGAGGGCAGCCGCCGTGCGAACCGTGCGCACGCCGGCCAGCAAGTTCGTGTATCCGATGAGGGCCTCGCGCTGACGACGGACCATCGCCGAGTCGAAGGTCCAGTCGCGCGTCACCCACGGGGCCAGCTCGCTCATCGGCGGGGTCAGAGTCCTACCCGGCACGCGCGCGAGAAAGTCGCTGGTCTCGGGGCGGCGCCGGATCTCTTCCCCCGCCACGAATCGAAAGACCGCGCGGTTGGCCAGCGCGAAGGAGGCTACGAGGCAGAGCGACGCGATGCCCGCGAGCGCGCCGCCCGCGAGGCGAAACCGCGGGCGCAGGAGGGCGAGCGCCAAGAGCGCCGCGGCTCCCGAGCCGGTCACGGCGCGAAACGGAGCATCCTGCCTCGACAACGCCACGACCGCGATTCCCGCTGCGCCGGCCAGAAGCGCGAGGAGCAGCCGACGCCGCCGGTCCGCCAGGAAACGCAAGCTGTCCAGACCGAGGCCCGAAAGCGCCGCAAGGGAAAAGACCGTCGCGGTCAGGGCCTTGGCAGGGTACCGGATGCGGTTCAAACCCGGCAGCTCGCGCAGCCATGTGCCCGGAGGCGCGGCCGCCGCGAGCACCACGCCGGCCGCCGCAACTGCGGCGAGAAGCCAGACGAGGCCGCGGCGCTCCCGCTCGGCGAAGGCGGCAGCCGCCGCGGCGAGCGGGATCGGCCCGAGAAACAGCGAAGCGAAGAAGAAGTTGCCCAGAGAGTCCTCTCCTGCGCCGAGCGCGGAAACGAGCGCCCCGCTCCGCACGGCTCCGATGTCGCGCTCTACAGCGGGAAAGGGCGCGCGGCGCTCCGAGCGCAGGGCCAACTCCGCCATCGGCACGAGCACCCACGCCGCAAGCGCCAGCCCGAGGAAGGCGGCCGCCACGCCGCGGCGCAAGCTTTCCCGCGGCGTGGTCTCCTTCCAGCCACCCGAAGACTCCTTCCGGCGGAACCGGAGGAAGAGCAGGGCGAGGGCAAGCGTGCCCAGAGAGAGCTCCGGGCTACCGGCCATGGCCTGCAGGCCCACGAGCAGGGCGAATCCGGCCCCGGCCGCACGCGAGCGCAGACCCGACCGCGCCAGAGCCAGGATCGCGGGCAGGTAGGCGAAGGCGCCAAAGTGATTCCAGTAGGCCGAGAGCGAGGCCGCCGGACCGGAGGACGCAAACACCGCCGCGGCGGCCAGCGCACCGGCGTCGGTGACTCCCTCCTCCTTGCAGAAGCGCCACATGCCCCAGCTGGCGATCGCGAAGTGAAGCAGCAGAAAGAGCCCAGCCGCGAGCGCCGGCGAGGGGATCAGGAAGAACAGGCTCGGCGGATAGAAGACCCCCGACTGGGCATTGGCGAGCCAAGGCTCTCCGACGCCGGACAGAGGATTCCAGAGCGGGATCTCTCCCGAAAGGAGCCGGTCCGCCGTGTAGAGCTTGACGGGGAAGAAGAAGTCCGCCTGGTCGCGAAACGTCGGCGCCCGGCCCCAGAGGAGGGATGGACCCAGCCAGAGAACCGGAGGAATCAGCGCCGCGGCAGCGAGAACGCCCGAATGAAACGCGCGGCGCACGCGCTCATTGTAGCCGGGAGAACCGGCGCGTCCCCCGCGTGTCTACTGCTGCGCCCCTTCCGGCCATTGGACGAACGTGCCGTTGGAATAGAGGATGTCGTCGTTGAAGTCGGTCGTCGTGCCGCAAACGAATCCGTCCGCCGCCCCGTTGCGGCCAAGGCTTCGGATGTTGTACCGGAAGAGGGCGTTGTCCACCGCGTACGCCATGAAGCGCCCCCAGCCGTCCTGCAAGGGGGCGTGCGCGATGTAAGTCGGCGTCAGATTCGTGAAGGAGGAGAGGTTGAGCGGGTTCCCCGAGACCGTGAAGGTTCCGGGGTTGCAGGCGGCCGACGGGTAGAAGTTGTTGTCCACGCTGTAGGTCTCGATCGCGGTCGCCAGCGCCCGCATGTCGGACATGGTCCGCTTCTGCTTGCCCCTCTGCACGGCGTTGAGCAGGTTCGGGATCGCGATTGCCGCCAGGATGCCGATGATCGCGATCACGATCAGCAACTCGATCAGAGTGAAGCCTCGTTCTCGTTTCTTCATGAAAAAAGCGGTCCCGACCGTACGCCGGGACCGCTTCTCCTTACCGGTTGAGACGCTCACTCCGCGTCCGCGGAGAAAGGTTACTGCTGTGTACCCTCAGGCCACTG
Organism: Thermoanaerobaculia bacterium; assembly: GCA_041481715.1. Lineage (GTDB taxonomy): Bacteria > Acidobacteriota > Thermoanaerobaculia > UBA5066 > Gp7-AA6 > DATBFU01. The sequence goes on from JBGPCK010000002.1 coordinate 25,466, forward strand.
GATGAAAGTTCCGTCGGCGTAGAGGATGTCGTCGTTGAAGTCGGTCGTCGTGCCGCAGTTGACCGTGCCCGAGAACGACCCGTCGCGGCCGCCGGACTCGAGACGGTAGTTGTTCGAGGCGCCGTCGATCGCATAGCGCATGAACCGGCCCCAGCCGTCCTGCCGCGGAACCTGAGCGATGTAGGTCGGCTGCAGGTTCGTGAACGAGGAGAGGTTCAGGACGTTCGCCGTGCCGTTTGTGAAGAGACCCGCGTTGCAGGCCGCCGCCGGGTAGTAGTTGTTGTCGACCGCGTACGACTCGATCGCGGTCGCGACCGCACGCATGTCCGACATCGTCCGCTTCTGCTTGCCCCTCTGCACGGCGTTCAACAGATTGGGGATCGCGATGGCGGCCAAAATGCCGATGATCGCGATGACGATCAAGAGCTCGATCAGGGTAAAACCAGCTTCCCGCTTCTTCATCATGCCTCCTAGTTCAGTTCCAATTCCATTTCGGTCTGCCTATCTCATCGCAAGGGCGAAGCCAGGTCTGGCACGCTGGTAAGGCATTAAGAATCAATCACTTCACAATCCACTCGGCGCGCTCTTGGCCGAGAATTGTCCAATCCGGCGTGAGAGCGCTGACACTTTTTTGCTTGTCTCGTAGGGCAGCTCGGACGCGACCAAGGGACGAATCGCGGCCCGCTCCGAATCACTCGGGCGGTCCCCACGGGAGGGGCTATTCGTTCTCAAGCCCGGAGAACTTTGAAACTCTCCTCGCGGCCGCGCGGCCGGACGCCCGACAGCGCCGCTCGGCCTAGCGCGGCCGCGCTTCAACTGCATACTCGGCGACGATGTCGGCGTAGAGCGCCAGGCCGTTCAGGTAATCGCGCAGGAAGACACGCTCGTCATTTCCGTGACGGCGAACCGAGTCCGTGATGTTCATCGGCATCGGCGAATAACCGTACGCCGGGATTCCCTTCTGGCGGAAATGGATCGACGTCGTGTAGGCCGCGAAGGTCGGGACCGGGCCGAAGGGGATGCCAGGGTAACGCGCTTGTGTCACGCGCTTGAGCAGCTCGGTGAAAGGCGTCGGGTAGGGACTGGCGCCCGTGGGCCCTGTCGTGTAGGACCAGACGGCCGAGACCCGCAAGACCGACGCGTCCCGGAGAATCGGAGCGAGGTAGACGCCCGGGTCGACCCCCGGAGGCGTTGAAATGATTACGTACGCGCGCAGACTGTCCCGCGCGTCCGGCGGGTCGGGGAAGGGAGGCGTCCAGAAGACCCGCGCCTCGAGAAAGGCGCCGTAGCGGTCGGGCAGCGCTGCGAGCTCGGCGGGATTGCGGCGCACGCGGTCGAGATGCCGCAGCGGATCCGTCAGGGGGTTCACGAGATGATTGGCGAGCAGGTCGAACCCCAGAACGACGTGTGGGTGTGGCTCGACGGGTGTCGAGGAAAGTTTTTTCCATTTGGCCGCCAGCTCTTCGAGCGGCCTTCCCGCCGTCGCGGCGAACTCCGCCGAGGCGTAACCGGCCTGCAGCGTCTCAAGGCCCCAGAAGCGCACGTCGCGCACGACCATCTCGGTCGTTCCGCCCTCGTTCAGAACGGCGGCCACCCCCGCAAACCACTCCGGCCGGTGATCCAGAAGCCACTTCGAGCCCCAGCGCTGCCCGAGCTCCTCGTCCGCCTCGGCGAGGAACAGGATGTCCGACTCCGGAACGACACCGTGCCGCTTGAGGTCGCGCAGCGCCAGGGCCTGGGCGAGCCCGAGCGATTTCATGTCGTACGCGCCGCGCCCGTAGAGGTAACCGCGCTTGATCGCGCCTTCGAAAGGGGCGGCCTCCTTCCAGAGCGCGGGGTAGGCGTCAACCACGTCGATGTGGTTCAAGAGCAAGAGCGCCCCCTCGCGCCTCTTGCCCGGCAGGCGCGCAAGCAGATTGCAACGCCCCGGGGCCGGGCAGACGATCTCGGTCTCGATCCCTTCGCAGTCCAGTAGCTCCTTGAGGAAGCGAGCGCCCGCCTCCTCCGTCTTTCCCTGAGACGTGTCGATCCGGACGTAGTCCCGGAGCAGGCGGACGGACTCGAACTTCAACCACTGCGCGGCCGGGCGGGTCGTGTCCGACTCGATCCGGGAGACGGGCTTCTCCTTGCGCGCGCAGGCGGCCGCGGCGAGCAGCGCGAGAAGGAGTCGGGCCGGGCGTCGCATCATGTCCGCTTCTGACGAGAACCGGAAACGAAGATGAGGACCGCCGCCATTCCCGCGGCGAGCGGCCCGAGGCGCGTGGACTCTCCGCCCGGCACGCGCTCCTGCCAGTCGACCGCGTGGCGCCCCGCCGGGACGGGAATCGCCGTGTACGCCAGGTATGCGGGGACCGCCTCGACCTCCCGGCCGTCGATCGAGACCGTTCGGTAGCTCCAGAACGCGCGCAGGACGAAGAGCCACGCGGGCCGGGACGTTTCGGTCTGGAGCCGCAGGCGCTCCGGGCTCTTCTCGAGGATCCGGAGAAGTCCCGGAGGCGCCTCTCCCCGGGCACGGCGCCCCGTCTCGAGCAGCAGCTCGCCGCGGCCCATGCTCGCAAGCTCGGCGGCGGCTTCCAGCGCGCCAGGCTCCTCTTTCCAGCGCGTCGCCAGCCGGATGTCCGGCTGCGCCCCATCCTGCTCGTCCCATTCCTGCGCGGCGTTGCCGCCGACCGGGTGGAATCCGGCGACCGGCGGCTGGCCGCGCGGGCGCACGCCGAACTTCAGGCAGAGGTTTTCGAAGAGGACGCCGCCGTCGGGAGCTCCCGCGGCGAGGCCGGACAGGCGCCGGAGGCTCTCCACCCGCGAAACGTCGCCCGCATCGAAGTCGTAGTTGAAGACCGTGCCCCGGCCCCAGAATACGGGCGTGTAGTAGATCCAGCTCTCTCGCGGCAGCTCCGCCCAGCCCAGGCCCGTGCGCCCCGCAGTCTCTCCCGGCGATGCGTAGATCGACTCTCCCAGCGTGCGGAAGGCGCCCTCGGCGTCGGCGCTCGCGATCCGGCGCGCCAGCCGCGTCGGCCCGAAGGCCTCGAGCTCGGTCGACACTTCCGGTATCCGCCGGGTGGCGGCCATGGGAACCAGTGTCAGAAGCAACAGCGCCGCGGACCTCGCCCAGAGCGCCGGACGCCGCGCGAGCTCGATCGCGATGACCGTCGCGACCCAGAGGAGTCCCCCCTCGGCCAGCGCCCAGGGCAACTGCACGGCTGCGAAGTGAGGGAGCGGGGCGCCCCCCGCCAGCAACCCGCCGGCGATCCGCGCCGCTTCGGAAGGCCAGAGCGCCGTCAGACCGGCGGCCAGGGCGAGCAGCGCGGCAATCGCAAGGCTCCCGCGCGGCCGCCGCCCTTCACCGCGGTAGACGTCGAAGGCGCGCGCCGCCATTAGCGCCATCGCCAGTGCCGCGGCCACGGCGAGCTTTTCGGGGTTGCGCAGAGCCACAGGAGACACGACGCGGCCAAAGCCTTGCGGAAGCAGGCTCGGCAGAATGGAGGCGGCCAGGCCGAAGAGCAGCAGGATGCGCGCGAACCGCGCGCCCCGCTCCTTCCTTCTCCACATCGTTCCCGCGCCCATCGCCGCGAGCGCCCCTGCGTAGAGCGTCGAGAAGAGGCCCATTGCCTTGTCGCCGAAGGCGCGCCATCCCCAGACCTCCGAGGGCGTCAGGCGCCAGGTCTCCCCGAAGGGATACGGCACGACGAGCTCGGCGAGCCTCCACGGAGATACCGAGAATCGGGTCACCTCGGCAAGGCGCAGACCCAGAACGGCGCGGTTGGTCTCGGGAATCCAGAGCGCCGTTGCCACGATCTGAGGAAGCGCGGCGAGCACCGCGAGACCGAGCGCGACAGAGAGCCGAGCCAGGGCCGCGCTGCGCTCGACCCGGGGCATCTCGATCGCGATCCAGAGGGCGGCGCCGAAGACGCCGAGCGCCACCGTGAAGACGTCGGCGGCCAGCAGATCGAGCGCGAAGAGGAATGCCAGCGCGAGCGTCTGCGCCGCGGGTCGCTTCCATGGCCGGGCGGCCGCCCAGACGAGCCACGGCAGCAGCGTCATTCCCGGCAGGATGTGCGGGTAGAAGACTTCCGAAACGGCGACGCCCGAGAAGGCATAGGTGACCGCGCCGAGCCACGCGGCGCCAGCCGAGGCGGAGAGCGCGCGAAGCAGCAGCAGCGTCCCGATTCCAGCGGCGGCCCAATGCAGGAGCGGGTAGAGGCGCATGGCGAGCGGGAACGGCAGGCGGGAAAGCAGCGGCCGCACGGGATAGAGAGAGCCGGTATTGGGATTGGGGAGGAGCGGCCGTCCGCCGGAAACCTCGGGAGTCCAGACGGGGAGCCGGCCGCGAGCGTACGCGTCGTGGATCGATTTCTCCAGGGGCAGGTTGTAGGCGAGCAGGTCCCTTCCCGTGAAGTTGCGCCGGAAGAAGAGCGGGCTCGCGTAGACCGCCACGACGAGGGCCGCAAACAGGAGCGCCGCACCGAGCGAGCCCGGTGTCTCACGGGCCGGCCGGTTCACGCGGCGGCTCCCGCGCCGCGGCGCTCCCGCGCGAGGAGCCACCCGGCTGCCAGAACGAAGCCAAGCGGTCCGAATCGCGAAACCGACCATCCCGGCGCGTGCTCCCACCACTCGACACGGTGCTCTCCCGCCGGGACCGCGATCGCCGTGAAGGCGAGCTGGGCGGGCACCGGATCCGCCGGGCTTCCGTCGAGAAGCACCGTGCGGTAGCTCCAGAAGCCCCGGAGCACGAAGAGCCAGGTCGGGTCGGGGGCCGAGACCGCGAGAAGCAGCCGCTCGGGGCTCTTCTCCACCACGCGTACCGTCCCGGGCCGCGCGGATCCGGGCGCCGCTCGCCCCGTCTCGAGAACGGCCTCTCCGGCCTGAAGGAGCGGGATCGCCCGCAGCGCATCGAGCGCTCCGCTCTCCTCCCGCCAGCGCCCGAGCAGGCGGATGTCGGGAGAGGCCCCCGGGTTCTCGTCCCAACTCTGAGAGCCGTCGTGTCCGAACGGCCGATACCCGCTCACGGGCTCCTGGTCGCGCCAGCGAATGCCGTACCGCAGGGCGAGGTTCCCGAAGAAGACTCCGGCGCCCGGAAGCGTCGCCATCGGCGAGGAAAGGCGCCGCAGGCTGTCGACGCGGGACAGGTCCCCGACGTCCAGGTCCGAGTTGAAGACGGTCCCGCGCCCCCAGAGCACCTGCGTGTGCAGGAACCAGACCCGGCGCGCATAGTCGCTGCCGCCGGGATCCGTCGGGCGCGCGGCAATCTCGACCCCCGACGGAGGCCGGTAGGAAGACTCATCCAGCGTCCGGTACAGACCGTGCGGGTCCCGCCGCGTGATCGCGCGTGCGAAAGGCGTCGGCGCGAAGACGATCTCCTCTCCGTCCGCGCGCGCAATCTTTCGGTTGGCGGCGACGGGAACGAGCAGGAGCAGCACCAGTCCGGCGAGGCTCCAGGGCCCCGGCCGCCGCAGCCCGTCGAGCGCGATCAGAGTGCCGACCCAATACAGGCCGCCCTCCGCCAGCGCTGCCGGAAGCTCCCGACTCGCCGCCACGGCGGCCGAGGGCGCCGCGCCCACCGCCGCCACCGCGAGCCGCCCCGCTCCTTCCGGGAACAACGCCGCCGTTGCCGCCGCAGCCGCGAGCAGAGCGGCCACCGGAAGCATCCACGGCGGTGGGCGAATCTCCCGAAAACGGTCCAGGGCGAGCCCCGCCGCAATCGCGAGCGCCAGAGCGAGCGCCACACAGAACTTTTCCGGGTAGCGCAGGGGGATCGGAGAAGCCCAGCCGAGCATCGCCTTCGGAGCGAAGCTCGGGAGGACCGCCAGAACGACAGCCAGGATCGCGAGGGCGCGCGCGAAACGTAAGCCCCTCCCGCGCGGCCGGCGCGCGATCGTCGCCAGCGCCACGAACGCGAACGCTCCGGCGTAGAGTGTCGCGAAGAAGAAACGCAGCGCCGACTCGCCCCAGATCGCCTGGATGTCCTGCGACCAGACCGCGCCGAAGGGGTACGGCACGACGAGCTCGAGCAGGCGCCACGGCGAGACCGAGAAGTGGAAGGTCTCCGCGAGCTTCATCCCGATCACGGCGCGGTGAGTCTCGGGGACCAAGAGCGCCGTCGCCAGAATCTGGGGAGCCGCGAGCAGCGCACCCAGGGCCAGGGAAAGGGCGAGGTTTCCGGCGCCCGCCCGGCGCTGCCCCGGCGGCGTTTCGAGCAGGGTCCAAAGAATGCCGCAGAGGATCGCGAGACCGCAGGTCAAGACATCGCCGGCCAGGAACAACAGGCCGTAGACGACCGCCGCGACGACGACGCGGCGCCCCGCCGTGGGCGCCGGGCGGACGAGGGTCCAGAGGGCCCAAGGGAGCAGAGTGACCCCGGGCTGGAAGTTGGAGAAGTAGAGCTCCGAGACCACGACTCCGGAAAAGACATACGTGACCGCCGCGAGCAGGCTCCCCGCGGAGGAGGCGCCGATCGCCTGCAGGAGCAGAATCACGCCTACCCCGGCCGTGGCCCAGTGCAGAACGGGAAAGATCCGCATCGCCAACGGAAACGGGACCCGAGAGAGCAGCAGACGGACGGGATAGAGGACACCGCTGTTCGGGTTGGGCATGAGCGGCCTTCCGCCCGAAGCGTCCGGAAACCAAACGGGCAGCCTCCCCCGCGCCCAGGCGTCGTGCACGGCCTTTTCGAGGGGCAAGTTGTAGGGGATCAGGTCCCGTCCGATGAAATTGCGCCGCGTCACGAGGGGGTTCGCGTACGCCGCGAGCACGAGCAGCAGAAACAGAAGCACGGGAAGCGCCCGCGTGGCCCGGGCGCCGGAGGACGGCCGGGACGAGGGCACACTCACGCGCGGAGACAGCCGTGAGGATTCAACGCGGGTTAGGATAGGGCATCGAGCGAGAAGCGCCAAACCGCCCGGGTCCGCCCGTGGGAGTCCTGCTCGCGCTCCTGCCGCTCGCCCTCGGCGCCCGCCTCGTCCTGCTCCAGGCGCGCCCCCTCTGGTCCGACGAGCTCTTCACGGTCTGGGCGGCGCGCCTGCCCTTCCCGGATCTGATCGCGGCGCTGCGGCAGGACTCCGGGCCGCCCGGCTTCTATCTTCTGGAGAGGCCCTTCGTGCGGCTGGCCGAGGCGCTCGGAGCCGACTGGGTTTCCCGGGCGCTCCCTTTCCTCGCAGCCCTCCTCCTCTTCGCGGCGGCGCGGGGACTCCCGCGCGGGACCGCGCGGCGAACCGGCATCCTCCTTTTCGCAACGTCCGCGCTGATCGGCCTCTATGCCGGCGAGGCGCGGGCCTATGCGCTGCTCTCGCTGCTGACGCTGCTCCTCTTCCGTCTCGCGCTCGGAACGGACGAGCGCCCGGCCCGCCTCGCCGCGACGCTCGGGCTCGGGGCGCTTTCGCTGTACACGCATTACCTCGCGATGCCGGCCGTCGCCGTCCTCTTGTTCCTCGCGGTCGCACGCCGGCGCTTCCGGACGGCCCTCGCTCTCGCGGGCTCGGTGCTTCTCTTCGCGCCCTGGATTTCAATTCTCGCCGCGCAGCCGGCGGCGGCGATCTCCTGGATGCGCGAGCCGGCGGGCGTCTCGGCGCTCGGCTTCCTCTCGGCGCTCGGCGGCGTCGGGCGCGTCCCTCTGCCCTTCGGCCCGCCGTTGCCGACGATCCTGCCGATCCTGGCGCTTTGCGTCGGCGCCGCTCTGGTAGCCGCGCTCGTTCCGGCCGCACGCCGCGACCGGGAGACACGCGATGCGGTCCTCTTCGTCGCCCTCGTGCTCGGCGCGGCGGTCGCCGTCTCGCTCGTAACGCCGTTGGCCTTCGCAGGCCGGACGGAGCTCGTGGTCCTGCCCGTTTGGATTTGGGCCGTCGCCCGAAGCGCGGGCGGCAGCCGCGCGGCGGGTGCATGCGGACTCGCCGCGGGAGTGCTCGGATGCCTCGCGGTCGGGCTCCTGGCGCTCCAGCCGCACCCGCCTTCCGCGCCGGCCCGGGCGGCCCGGGTGCTCGAACGGATCACCCGGCCGGGCGACACGCTCTTCGCGGGCCCCGGCCTCTACCTTCCCTTTCGCGTCGCCGCTGATCGCGGGCGCCTCGTTCCCGCGCTTTCTGCATTTCCGGGCGAAGTCGCGCGACACCCGGGGTGGTGGGAGCCGGTCGCGCCCGGGCCGTCCGACTACGAGGCGGTCGCGGCCGCCGGAGCACGGCCCGGGGCGGTCTTTCTGTTCCTTCCTCCGGGCTTCGTCACCCCGGAGCTGAAGGCGATTCTCAAGCGGCGGGGCTCGGTGCGGGAGCTTCCGCTTCGGCCCGAAGCGGTGCTGCTCCACTGGGCGCCGGCAGCCGCGGCGCCCGCGCCGCCTGCATCAGCTCCGCCAGAAGCCAGACCAGCGCCGCCACCCAGGCCGCCAGGATCGTGACCGACACCGGCCACGCCAGGTCGAGCGACTCTCCCGACAGGAAGATCGCCGCTGCTCCCGAAAAAATGGCGTAGGCCGGCGAGACGAACAGGCTGCCGAAAGCGATGGGCCAGACCAGGTGCTGGTTGGCGAGGCCGGGGAGCCCGACGAGCACGGCGAGGAAGACGAGCAGGCAGGCACGCGGAAGCGTATCCCGGCGTGCGATCCAGAGCGCCGCCGCGACGACGGCGAGAAACACCAGAAAGTAGCCCAGCGCGCCTCCGGCCGGGAAGTGCAGCAGGAATTGCAGGCCACCCGGCCTTTGCCGCTTCTGACCGGCCAGCCACGTGGCGTACAGCAGCACGTTGTTCGCGATCGTGCGGGAAGACGAGAGAAACGGCACGAAAGAAAGCGCGAACACGGCGTACGGAAGGAAAAGCAGAGGTCCGGCGATTCCCCCGGCGCGCCACCGCCGCCAGAAGAGAGGCAGGTGAAACGCCGTCACGTGCTTGACGAGAAGCGACATCGAAAGCAGGCCCACGACGCCGGCGCGCTTGCCCCGCGGATCCGGTCCTGCCGCGACGTAGACCGCGGCCAGTAGAAACAGGATCGAAGAGCCGTCGAACTGTCCGTGCGCGCAGGAGATCAGCACGGACACGGGATTGGAAAAGAAAAGCAGCGCCGCACGGCGGCCTGCCTCCGGGTTGCGGCCCATCCGGTCGATCGCCAGACGCAACAGGAGCCAGGCGGTGGCCGCGTCCACTGCGATCTGGAGGAGGCCCGCCAAGAGCACGAAGAGCCCGACGTTGGGAGCGGACACGGACCAGAGCCCGGCCACCACGTAGGACCAGACCGGACTGTAGTTGTAGCGGTCGGTTACCGCGTAGACGTTCTGGCCCGCGAGCACCGCGTTGGCGACGATCAGATAGGAGCCGGAGTCGAAGTTGCCGCGGAACTGTGCGGCAACCGTGATGCGCAGGACGAGGACCAGGAGGAAGACCATGCGCGCCTCGCGCAGCCTCATGGCCTCGGGCCTCCCGAGTCGTTCACCGCGGCTTTCGGGCAATCGCGAGCAACGACATTCCCCAAGAGGGCTGGTTCTTCTCCTCTCGGCGCAGGACCGGCAGCATCAGCTTGAACGCCTTGAGTTGCCCCTTTGGCAGGATGCGTCGGCGCAGAATGCGGCCGTTGACGTACCAGCCGACGACTCCCGGACGGTTGACGAACCGGCAGTCCTCCAGCGCAAAGCCTGCGGTCGAGAGCTTCTCCTCGAGCTCCGCCTTTTCGTACCGCCGGAAGTGGCCCAGGTGCTCGTCCAGAGTGCCGTAGAGCCAGGCAAGCGCCGGCACGAGCAGCACGAGTCGCCCTCCGGGCTGGAGGACCGCGAATATGCTCGCGAGCGTCGCGCGGTCGTCCTCGATGTGCTCGAGGACGTTGCAGCAGACGACGGTGTCGAGCCGGCGAGCCTCGAGCCCTGCTTGCGCGGCGGCCTCCAGCGGAAAGTGGTAGGACTCGACCCGCACCGAGGAGTCGTCCCGGAACGTGCCCTTCAGATACTCGACGGCCACCGGATCGAGGTCCGAGACGATGACGAGCTCGCGTCCCGTGAAGTACTTCGTGAGGTTTCCAAACCCCGCGCCGATCTCGAGGATCCGCCGGCCGAGGACCGGCAAGAAGCGATCGACCAGCCAGCGGTTGTACGGCTCGAGCTTTGCCATGCGCGCGAGCGTCACGTGCCCGACGTTGCGCGGATCCTCCGCCTCCCGCAAGGCGTGCTTGACGATCGTCCAGAGGGCGGAGAAGGCGTCCTTCAGGCCGATCTTCTTGCCCTCCTCGTAGGTGCGGCCGTAGTACGCGATGGGCACTTCGTAGATGCGGTAGCCGCGGCGCGCCACCTTCGCGGTGATCTCCGGCTCGATGCCGAAGCGCGGCGACTCGATCGTCATCGACTGGACGACCTCGCGGCGAAACATCTTGTAGCAGGTCTCCATGTCGGTGAGGTTCAGGTTCGTGAACATGTTCGAGGCGAGCGTGAGCATCCGGTTGCCGATCGTGTGCCAGAAGTAGAGAACGCGCCGCGGCCCGCCGCCGAGGAAACGCGAGCCGTACACGACGTCGGCGTGCCCGTCGGCGATCGGACCGAGCAGCTTCAGGTACTCCTTCGGGTCGTACTCGAGGTCGGCGTCCTGGACGATGACGACGTCTCCGGCCGCATAGCGGAAGCCGACCGACACCGCTGCGCCCTTGCCCTGGTTCTTCGGCTGAAGAAAGACGCGCACGCCGTCCTTGCCGTCCATCTCCCGCAGGATCTCGCGCGTGCCGTCGGTCGAGCCGTCGTCGACGATCAGGATCTCCTTCTCGATCGGAACGGCCGCGACCCGCCGGACGATCTCCCGGATCGTCTTCGACTCGTTGTAGGCCGGTATGACGACCGACAGTTTCATGGTTTGACCATTTCTCCCCGGGGAAGCTCGAAAAGATATATCGATTCGCCGACGCGGCCCGCGGGCTTCCCGCGCACGGCGAGGTCTCGCAAGAGCCTCTCGAGCGACGCGGCCACCCCCGCAGCCCCATGGTATGCGTAATAGAACGGGCCGACGGCGAGGTGAAACGCGGAGACCGCGATGAGGGAGCCCCGCACCCGCGGGTCGGCGGAAAAATCGGGCACCCCGAGGCGGTACATCACGTCGTCTCCTCCGAAATAGACGACGGTCGGATCGTGGACACCACGCCGATCGAGCTCTGCCGCGAGCCGCCGCAGGTCGAGCCCCCAGTCGATGTTCGAGTCGGAGAGGATCCCGCGGCCCTTCTGCGGCCCGCCGACGAGCGGGTTGAAGTAGGAGAGCTCGTGCGGATGGATTCGGAGCGCCTCGGCCGCCGCGGAGAGCGGCAGCACGAGCAGCAGGACCGCCGCGATCGCCGCGGGCCCTCGGGCCCGCTCGCGCAGCCGCGCCAGCGCCGACGCCGCAGCGAGCGCCAGGAAAGGATAGACCGGAAGCAGGTGGCGAATGCCGATGTTGTAGCTCGAACCGATCGACGCGAGAAAGAGGACGGCCACGGGAAGCAGATACAGCGCGGCTTCCCGGCCGGATCGGAAGGCGGCGGCGCCGGCGAGGGCGAGCACGGCCGCCGCGAGGAAGGCAAGCGTGGACTTGGCGAAGAAGGCGACGAAGAAGTAGAGGGGAAAGCCGTGAAGGGAGGCGGTCCCGTCGAGGAAGTTGACGCCGCCCCCGACCGCATTCTGCAGGGCCACCGAGGCGAGGCCTCCCAGGTAGTGGCCGAGCGCCGGGCTGACTCGCGCCACGTTCTGGATCGCGTGGGCAAGGCGCGGCGCACCGCGCTGGCCGACCATTTCCCAGAGGATCTGCCGCTGATCTTCGAGGTTCATCCGCGTCGTCACCACCGCGTAAATCCCGACCACGACGAGCAGAGCGCCCGCCGCCACCCCCGCGAGTTGAACGGCCATCCGCACGGCGTCGCGTCCGGGCCGCGCCGCGCGGCGGGCCGAGAAGAGCGCCTGCAGCAGCAGGATCGGCAGCAGGTAGACGGCGGAGAACTTCGTCGCAAGCGACAGGCCGAGGACCACCGCCGTCAGGGCGAGCCGCGCCGCGCCAGGCTTTTCCTGCGCCCGGTCCCATGCGAGAACCGTCGCGAGAAAGCCGAGGGCGGCTCCCAGGTCGGTGTGCACGACGCCCGCGTGCGCGAGGAAGTTCGGATCGAAGGCCAGCAGGGCCGTTGCGAAGAGCGCGGGCGTCGGACCGTAGCGAGACCGGGCCGTAAAGAACACGAGGACGAGCAGGAGGGCGAACAGCCAGCGGAATGGGGCTCTCGCCGTCGCGGCGATCGCGTCGGGCGAGACGCGGCTCTCGAAGAGAAAGGCGTGGCCAAAGTCGGTGAAGCGGTTGCCCATCGGCACGCTCCCGGGCGCGGTGGGAAGCGGCAGCGTCTTCAGGCTCAACCCCGCGAGCAGCTTCATCAAGGGCGGGTGCTCGATGTTCACGATGGCCGTGCCGCCGAACACCTCGAAGTACCCCGCCAGGATGTGAACCGGCTCGTCGGCGGAGAGCGCGTCGACCCGCGTGTGGTCGTACACGAGGAGGACGGCGATGGCGATGAGCGCCGCCGCCGCCAGGACGGCGATTGCCCCGCGGCTCAAGACCTCTTCGTCCGCTCGACGGTGTGTCGGACCAGGGCCCCGAGCGCCGAGAAACCGTCCTTCAAACGGATCTTCTTCCCCTCCGCTCTCGAGCGGGCGAAGTAAGAAACCGGCACCTCGAATACGCGAAAGCCGCCCCGAGCCACCTTCACCGTGAACTCGGCATCGAAGCCAAAACGGCGGGAGTCGAGGTCGAGCGACCCCACGACCCTGCGGTGGAAGGCCTTGTAGCAGGTCGCCATGTCGGTCAGGTTCAGGTCCGTGAAGACGTTCGAGATCAGCGTCAACAGCCGATTGCCGACGGTGTGCCAGAAGTTCTGGACCCGGTTTTCGGCGCTCCCGCGGAAGCGCGAGCCGTACACCACGTCCGCGCGGCCGGCCTCGATCGGACGCAGGATCGCCGCATAGTCGGCCGGGTCGTACTCCAGATCGGCGTCCTGAATCAGCAGGATGTCCCCCCGGGCCTGTTCCATGGCCGTTCGCACCGCCCGGCCCTTCCCGAGATTCTCCGGATGCAGGATCACGCGCACGCCGTCCCGGCCGTCCCAGCGCTGAAGGATCTCGCGGGTGCCGTCGGTCGATCCGTCGTCGACGACCAGGATCTCCTTTTCGATGGGAACCTCCGCAACCAGACGCAGGATCTCGTCGATCGTCCGCGCCTCGTTGTAGACGGGAATGAGAACGGAGAGCTTCACGCGCTAGGAAGATGGTAACAGCTGTTCGCTGTTAGCTCTCAGCTATCAGCTATCAGCTATCAGCCAGAGGTCTCGGGTTGCGTCTCCTCGAATGGCTGACAGCTGAAAGCTGAAAGCTGAAAGCTAATGAGGCTGACAGCTGACAGCTCACAGCTCATAATCCTTCCAATGGCCGCGCGGCGACTTCTTTTTTTCCTCGGCCTCGCCGCCGCGCTCACCGTCGGCGTTTGCCTTCGGCTCTCGACCCGCCCACAGCTGACGGCCGGGGGACGCACCCGCGTGCTCGGCTCGGACGACGCCTATCACATGCGCCGCGCGCGGTTCGCCGTCGCGCACTTCCCGCGGACCATCCTGTTCGACCCGCTCATGAACTTTCCCGAGGGGGGCGTTCCGATTTGGCCTCCTCTCTTCGATCTGGCCCTCGCGGCTCCCTCGCGGCTTCTGCACGGCGCGGCCGCGGCTCCAGGGGCGGTCGAGGCCGAGGCGGCCTGGGTCCCGATCGCATTCGCCGAGGCGGCGATCCTGTTGGCGGGCCTGCTCGGCCGGCAACTCTACGGCCCCGTCGGCGGAATGCTCGCCGCCTCGTTCCTCGCGCTTTGCCCCGGCCACATCCTCTGGACGCAGTTCGGGCATACGGACCAGCACGTCGCGGAATCGGCGACGGGGCTTCTGGCGCTGTGGGCGTTCCTCAGGAGCCGGGAGGGCGAGCGGCAGAGGTCGAGCGCGCAGATGTGGAAAGAGGTGGTTGCGGGTCTCGCGCTCGCGCTGGCCGTGCTGACCTGGCAGGGCGCGATCTACTGGGGCGCCATCTTCGCGCTGACTCTTTTTCTAGAGGCCCTGCTGCAGGGTCGCGACACCCTGCGGCCGGTTCTGCTCATCCTTGCGCTGCCGGCGGCCCTGACCGCTGCAGCCACGGCGGCCTGGCTCGGTCCGGTTCGTCCCCCGGTGACCTATGTGTCGTTCGGGTTCTTTCAGCCGCTCTTCCTCGGAGCGCTCGCCGCCGGCACGACTCTCTTCGAGACCCTCGTCGCCGCCAAACGGCGAACTCTCCGCGGTCCGGCGCGGGCACAGCGCCTCGCCTTCCTCGCGCTGGCGGCCGCCGTGCTGCTCCCCTTTTCCGGCGACCTCGCGCGGGGGCTTGCCAACGGCGTTGGATACGTCTTGGGACAGACGCGCGAAGCCGCCGCGCGAGGCGGGTACATCTCCTATCCGGCCGGGTGGCTCAAAGGGATCTTCGAGGCGCGGCCGCTGCTCGCGGATGGAGTGGAGCTGCCCCTGCAGCAGCTCTCGGCGGTCTTCTTCCTTTCGCCGCTCATCGTCCTGCTCTGGGCCTCGCGGGCGCGTCGCGGACCTCGGCCCGCGACGCACATTGCCCTCGCGATCTGGGGCGGCGTCACGCTCTTTCTCGCGCTGTCGCAGAGACTGAACGTCTACTACGCGGCTCCGCTCGTGGCGCTCTGCCTGATCGAGGGGATCCGAACGCTCTACGGACGCCTGGCCGCGGGAGGGGATCCGCGAGCGTCGACTCGGGCCACCGCCGTGACGGCGACCGTCGCGGCGCTGCTGCTCCTGCCGATGGCGCCCGGCTTGCGGCACGAGCTTTCCGCCGTTCGGGTGCCGGGCACCGACCTCTTCGAGACCTTCGACTGGATGCGGCGGGGTCTGCCGCAAGCGGTGGAGGCCTACGATCCGCGGCTGCTCGAGACCCCCCCGGGCCCTCCGGCCCTTTCCCGCGCGAGCAGTGTGCTCGCCCCCTGGTCGCTCGGGCACCTGATTCTCTACAACGCGGAGCAGCCCGTGGTCGCCAACAATTTCGGATACGGCTTCCTCGATTCGGCCCGCTTCTTCCTCGCCGAGAGCGAAGAGGAGGCTCTCCAGATCGCCGCCCGCCACCGCGTCCGCTGGATCCTCGCGACCGACCTCGTCCCGCGCATGAACGATTACGCCGGTTTCCTCTCGCGCCCGCCGTATCTCCTCTCGGGAGCGGCCGGTCCGGAGCCCACCCCGGCCTACTTCCGAACGATGCAGTCCCGCCTGTACGACTTCGATGGAAAGGGAGCGGCGTTGTCCCGGCAGGACGTGCCGCCTCTCTCGCGCTTCCGCCTCGTCTACCACTCTCGCAGCGCGATCCGGCGAGGCGCCGGCTGGCTGGCCCGCTGGAAGGTGTTCGAGATTACGCCCTGAGGGAGTTCAACCCTCCGCGTTCACGATCGGCACTCTCTCCAACCCTGAGCTGAACTTCAGAACTCGAGCTCCTACGGCCTCGGGCCGTACAGCCGCCACGCCCCGATGGCCTGCCGCCGCTCGATCGGAGTCGCCGCCTCGAGCACGACGCGTTTCAACTCTTCACGCCGCGGATCGAGCCTCGAGTAGGCACCGAAGATCGCCGCGCGCCAGAGTCGGCCGCCGTAGGGCGCCCGCGGCGGCGAGGCGAGCGGCGCGGCGAAGAGCAGGAGCGACGCGGCGAGCGCCGCCGCGGACGAAGGCCGGAGGGGGGCGGCCGCGCGCAGCGCCAGACCCCCTGCCACCGCCACCGCCGCCGCCGGAAAGAGCAGCGAAATGCCCCCCAGACCGGACAGCAGGTTGCCGGCGAACCAACCGCGAGAGAGAAACCAGAGCGAGCCCGTCGCGGGCGGCCAGGGCAAGTCGAGCGGAAAGTGCGGCCAGGACACGGTCATCGCGAGGTGCGCGATCACGGAGAAGAGGGCGGCCACCGCGAAGAGTCCCCGGGAGAGCGGTGTTGCAAGCGCGTGCGGCAGCGCAAGCGCCGCGAAGAAGAGCACCGGAAGAAGGTAACGGTTACCCAGCGCCCATCCCCCGTGCCAGTTGGGGTAGCCGGTCAACAACACGAAGAATCCGCCTACGGCCGCGAGCAACACCAGGGCGGCGGATCGGTCGGCGCCGGAGCGGCGCCAGCGTGCGAAGCCCGGCGCGGCCCAGATCCAGAATGGAGAAAAGAGAAGCAGCCCACGCGCCGGATGCGCCAGGTACCCGAGGGCGACCGAAGGGCTCGGCCAGCCGAAACCGAAAACACCCCGGCCGGCGAGGGCCGAGTACCCCGCGTGCGCCTCTCGCGCGGAAGAGAGCACGAAAGGCGAGCCGAAACAGCTCGCGTCGTAGCCGAGCAGGACGGCCAGAGGAACGGCCGCGCCCGCGCCGAAGGGAAGAAACCGCCGGCCGGAGCCGGTCGAGAAGGCGAGCAGCAGGGCAAGCGGCGCCACGGTGTACTCGGAGATCGCCGCCCAGCCCGCCAGCAGCCCCGCCGCCGCGAGCAACGCGGTGACCCGACGGCTTCCCTCCCGCTCTCGGGCCAGACGGATCAGATCCCACGAGAGAAACAGTAGCGAAGCGACCCATGCGTGCGCGAAGAAGGAGCGCGCGTAAAAGAGAAAAGGCGTGCCGAACGCGACCGCAAAGCCTGCCAGCGCCGCCGCCGGCGAGGGATCGAGGCGCCGCAGGAAGCGCCCGAGCGCGAGCACGCAGACCGAGGAGACCGTCAGGATCCGCAGCCAGACGAAAATCGCATCCGCGGCAGACCGCGGCGCGGCGAGAAAGACGCGCAAGAGTCGGTATACGGGAATTGCGGCCAGGGCCAGGCCGGGCGCCTTGTTCGAGTAGAAGTGTCCGCCCGAAAGCGACTTGTCCTCGTGGTCTCCCAGCACGGCGATCGCACCCTCGATTCGCAGGGTCGAGAGCTCCACGGCGGCGTAGACGCTCTCCAGCCGCGAGAGCTCGTTGGGGTTGGAGAACGGAGGGAAGAGGCCCGTGAAGTAGACGGCGGTAAAGGCAAAGGCGGCGACGACCGTCCGCGATGCGAGTTTGGAGTTCAAAGTTCAGAGTTTAAGGTTGGAGAGCGAGGAAACGACGACTCAACTTCAAACTTTAAACCTTTAGACCTTAAACTCCCTCGATGTCCTCCCGCGGGCGCGCGCTCCTGTCCAGCCTGTCGCTCGCGGCTCTCCTTGCCCTCCCTTTGCTGCCGGAGATCCTGGGCGCGCGGCGGCTCGTCTTTCGAGACGCCCAGATCACGCACTGGCCTTGGCGGCGCGTCGCCATGGAGACGCTCGCCTCGGGAGAGGCGCCCTTCGTCAATGAGGGCGCCTCGGGAGGGCAGCCGCTGCTCGCCAATCCCAACGCAGTTCTGCTCTATCCGACCCTCCTGTTGGAGAGGATCCTTCCCGCGGCCTCCGCCTTCAACCTTCACTACCTGCTCCAGGTGCTGTGGGCATTCTTCGGGGCGCGCTTACTCGCGCGGCGCCTGCGTCAGTCGGAAGGAGCCGCGTTCCTCTGCGGGGCGGCGTACGCGTTCTCGGGAATGATGCTCTCTTTCGCCGCCGGCTTCGCGAACTCTTCCGCGGCGGCGGCGTGGCTCCCCTGGTGCGCCGCCGCGGCACTCTCGCTCGCCCGCGCCGACGGATGGCCACGGGCGCTAGCGCGCCTTCCCGCGCTCGCCCTCGCCCTGGGCCTGCAGCTTCTGGCGGGAGAGCCGGCGATCTCGCTGCTGACGGTTTTCACCTGCGTCGCGATCGGCCTCGTCGAGGCCGCCGCCGGGCCGGCCCCGGGCACCTCTCGGGCCGGCCGCTTCCTCGCCGCCACGGCAGGCGCCGGAGTCGCCGCGGCCGCGCTCGCCGCGCCGTTGCTCTGGCCGCTCTTCCGGGTCCTGCCGCTGACCTACCGCGGTCAACACCTCTTCTCCGAACGTGCGTTCGGCGCCTCGCCGTTTGCCGCCTGGCGCGCAGTCGAGTGGCTCTTCCCGCGCTTTTCCGGGGATCCGGGCGCCCTTGCCGCGGGCGCTCACTGGCAGTACGCGCTCCACCACGACGACTTGGTCTACATCTGGTGCGTGACCTTCGGCGTGATCCCTCTCTTCCTCGTGGCGCTCGCGGCGCTCTCGCGCAACTTCTGGCGCGGGCCGGTGCCGTGGCTCGCAGCCGGAGCCTTCGTTGCGCTTCTCTTCGCGTTCGGCCCCGCGTTGCCCTTCTACCGCGCCCTCGGGGCCGTCGCGTTGCTGCGCCGGCTCCGTTACCCGATCAAGTTTTATCTGCTGACGACACTTGGTGTCGCCTTGCTCGCCGGGTTCGCCGTGGACCACTTCGCCGCGCGCCGGCCCCGCAAGCGTGAGGCCCTCGGGATCGGCGCAATCGCCCTCCTCTATCTCTTCGCGGTCGTCGCCGCCGGGAAGGGGGGGCTGGTCGAACGCCACGTCGAGCCGTTGCTCGAGGGGTTGGCGGCTCCTGCCGCCGCATTGCTGCCCGCGATCCGGCGCACCTTCGCCGTGGACGCACTGCTGGGGCTCGCCTGCCTCGCGGCCGTGGCCGCGGTCGTGGTTCTCCGCCCGCGCGCCCCCGCGGGCGGCTATCTGCTCGGCTTCGCGACGCTCTTCTTCGCGCTTCCCTGGGGCTTGCCGCTCTTCGTTTCCGCGGACGAGAAAGACCTCGAGCGGCCACCGGCGCTCCGGCCCGCAATCGTCGCGCCGGGGCGCCTCTACGTCTCGCCGCGCCTGCCCGAGTTCAACGTGCTCGCGACCGGAAGCGCCCACCCGGACATGGAGCCTCGCGTCTCGAGGCTCGCGCGGGTGCAGGTCGAAGAACTCATCCCCGGCACCGGCGAGCCCTTCGGCGTCCACTACCTCTTCGACGCCGACCCGGACGGCTCCTACGGCTACTACAACCGGCTCGCGAACGAGGCTCTGACGGCCTCGACGCCGGCCGAGCGGATCCGGCTGTTGCGCTCTTTCGCGGGCCGTTGGATCCTTGCCGAAGAAAACGAGGACTTCCCGATGACCCGCTCGGTGACGGGCCTGACGGTTGCGGGACGGCGGCTGGTCCTGCGGGAGCTCGCGGCCCCTCTCCCTCAGCTGCGGTGGGCGGGACGCGAGCTTCGCCGCCGCTCGCTGTCCGGCGCGCTCGAGCTGCTGCGCTCCGACCGCTTCGATCCGGAGCTCGACGTCGTGCTGCCGGGAACCTCCGACGAGGACCGAGCGGGTGGCGCCCATGCCCGGCTGTGGCCGGAGATCGTCCGGCCGGCAGCCGCGTCCACGAGGGTCGAAGCGGACGGGCCCGGCTACGTGGTCTTCTCGAGAACCTACTTCCCGAGCTGGGGGGCCCGTGTCGACGGCCGGCCGGCCCGCGTGCTCGTCGCCAACGCGCGGGACCTCGCTGTCGCCGTGCCCTCCGGCTCTCACCGTGTCGAGTTCCGCTGGGAGCGCTCGACGTTCCAGTGGGGCGTCGCACTGCAAGCGGCGGTGCTCCTGCTGCTCGCCCTGGCCGCGTGGACGAAGAGGAAATCTGTCGTGTAACCGAAGTCTTGACGCGCAGGCTCCGTAGGGGCGGCCCTTGCGGCCGCCCGCGGGCGGGGACAAGCCCCGCCCCTACGACCGAAGGCCGCTATCGGGACTCCCGTTACAACGACACTAGCTCGCCGCCTCGGACTTCGAGAGTCGCCGCACTTCCCAGAGGAGCCAGAAGACCAGCGCCCACCACGGGCCGGACCAGCCGGGCAGATGCGGCAGCTCGACGCCGATCGCGTCGGGAGAATGGATCAGAAAGAGCGTCACCATGGCGGTGTACGCGGCGTATCCCGCGCTCGGATACAGGGCGCCGAACGCGATCGGCCACACGAAATAGTAGGGAGCGATGCCGGGCAGGAAGATCAGGATCACCAGAAACAGCAGGAGGCAGCCGCGGTCGAACTCGAGACCGCGCCGGCGCACCCAGATCACGCACGCGACCGCCGCGACAACGCAGAGCGCCCTCGTGCCCCACTCCGGCATGAACGGCAGGAACCGAAGCGCCTCGGTGCCGTAGGGCTCTCCCATGCTCTGGTACCCGAAGATCTGGGCGCGAATCCGGTCCCGAGAGGCCCAGAACGGGAGCAGAGCCGCGAAGAAGACCGCGTACGGTGTCAGGGACGCCGCCAGAGAAACCCGAGGCGGCTTGCGGCGCGGGAGCAGAAGAGGGTGGAACCACGCGACGTGCTTGATCAGGATCGATGCCGTGACCCCGAAGACCGCCCGCCCTCGGCGCACGGCTGCGCCGGTCATTGCGGTCGCGGATACCAGCAGAAAGAGAATCGCCACGTTGTCGAACATGCCGCTATAGCTCGAGATGAAGACCGAAACCGGGTTGGCGAAGAACAGGAGGGACGCGAAAGCGGCTCGCCGCCGCGAAGCCTCGCGGGCGCGCAGAATCCGGTAGATCAGGCGCGCCGACGCCGCGTCGACCGCCAACAGCACGATCGTCACCCCGGCGGCGAGCGGCACCCCGAAGAGAGCCCCCACCCGCGCGATCGCCCACAGCAGGTATGCCCAAACGGGCGCGTAGTTGTACCGGCTCGTCTCGGTGTAGACGTTGCCGCCCCGGTTCACGATCTCGGCAACGATCTGGAAGGAACGCAGATCGTAGTTCTCCCGCTGGGCGGCGATGAAGAAAATCCGCAGCAGGAGCGCCGCCAGGAACCCCGCCATCAGTACCGTCCGGTCCCGGCCTCCGATGCGCTCGCTCACGATCCGCCGTCGCGGGGCCAGCCGGTCGCAACGGTTCCGCCGCGGCCGGGGAGCGTCGTCCGCGTGACCTCGCGGACCGGGATCGATTCGCGCCGGCCGAGGCTCTCCTCGGCCAGATCCGTCAGCAGCGGGAATCGCACGCCGGCCGAGAGCCAGTCGTCCAGGATCGACTCGAAGAGGACGGCCTTCGAACGCCCCTCGACCTCGGCGTGGATCGTGTGCACCTCCGTGCCGCGCGGGGCCTCTCGGAAGAAGCGCCGCTGATCCGCGTCGGCGGAAAGCTCCGGCCAGGCGAGCGTCTCGTCCAGCGTTGGAAGCGTCGACGGAATCTCGAGGGTCGTGAAATCGCGCCCTGCGGCCCTGGGAAAGAACGGCGTGCCGCCGCGCGTGTTCGACGTGTAATGGAGCCCCCGCTCCTCCTCGACCTCGAGGGATCGGGCATTGACCGTCCAGCCGGCGGCGGCCGCCACGCGCGCTGGGCGCCCGAAGGCCGCGCGGTATGCCTCATGGGCGCGCCCGGTCTCCTCCCGAATCCAATCGACGCTCATTCGGTCCAGGCCGTCGTGCCAGCCGACGTGGTCCCAGGCATGGACACCCGTCTCGTGCCCTGCCGCGGCAGCGGCGCGCATCTGCCCCGCGCAACGCTCCCCGATGCGCGGCGCGGGAAGCAGCGTGCCGTACAGCACCGTGGGGAAACCGTACAGGGACGCCGCGCGGCTGCGCAGCATTTTCTCGAGGAAGCCGGGCTGCGTAAGGACGCGGCGGATCGCGACACCCGAGCGGTCCGGGCCGAAGGTGAAGAAGAAGGTCGCCCGGATGCCCCGGCGGGACAGAAGATCCACCAGCCGCGGCACCCCCTCGCGAGTCCCGACGTACGTGTCGCAGTCGACCTTGAGGGCGACGCGGAGCATGTCGGGCCTTAGGGAGGGGCCTGCCGCTTCGACAGATAGAAATCCACGGTTCGGCGGATCGCCTCGTCCAGCCCCACCTTCGGCTCCCAGCCGAGGAGGCTCTTGGCCCGGCGGACCGAGGGCACGCGCGTCAGGATGTCCTGATATCCCTCGCCGTAGTAGTCGCGCGAAGAAACCTCCACGATTCGAGTCTCTCGCGCCCGCTCACCGAACGCCGGATGTCCGGCGACCGCCTCAACCAGCCTCTCGGCAAGCTCCCGGACGGAGAGGTCGTTGGCCGGATTGCCGACGTTGAAGATACCGCCGTCGGCGGCGCCGTTGCGGTTCTCGAGGATCTTCATGAGGCAATCGATCCCGTCCGAAATGTAGGTGAAGGAGCGCCGCTGCGAGCCCCCGTCGACGAGCTTGATCGGCTCTCCGTACAGGACGTTGTGCAGGAACTGGGTCAGCACGCGGCTCGAGCCTTCCTTGGGCGAATCGATGTCGTCCAAGTGCGGGCCGATCCAATTGAAGGGGCGGAAGAGCGTGAAGCGCAGCCCCTCCGACTCGCCGTAAGCCCAGATCACGCGGTCGAGAAGCTGCTTCGAGCAGGAGTAGATCCAACGCTGCTTCTTGATCGGTCCGTAGACGAGGGTGGAGCTCTCCTCGTCGAATTCCCCGTCCGGGCACATGCCGTAGACCTCGGAGGTGGACGGGAAGACGACGCGCTTGCGATAGCGGACCGCTTGCTTGACGATCCGGAGGTTCTCCTCGAAGTCGAGCTCGAAGACGGCGAGCGGCTGCCGGACGTAGGCCGTGGGCGTCGCGATCGCGACGAGCGGAAGCACGACGTCGCATTTCTTGATCTGGTACTCGATCCACTCCTTGTTGATCGCGATGTCTCCCTCGAGGTACGTAAAGCGCGGATGTCCCAAGAAGGGCGCGATCTTCTCGCTCGCGATGTCCAGTCCCGAGACCTGCCATTCGGTCGTGTTGAGGATGCGCTCGGTCAAGGCGTTGCCGATGAACCCGTTGACGCCGAGGATCAGAACCCTCACGGGGACACCGCCTCGGACAGGAAGTGCCGCGCGTCGATCTCGTTCTGACCCTCGCGCTGGATGCGAAGCACTTCCACATAGCGGTCGTCGCCGCACGCGACGTACAGGCGCCCCTGCTCGGCCCGCACCTGACCCGGGAAGTTGTCGTGCGCCCCGAGGTGCGGAAGCCGCGTTTTCCAGATAATGGTCTTTCCGCCGAAGACGTCGGTGAATGCGCCCGGGTACGGGTGCGCGACGGCGCGCACGAGGTTGTGCACCTGCTCGGCCGGGCGCGTCCAGTCGATCCGGCCGTCCTCGGGACTGCGCCGCGGAAACGTGGACGCCGCCGCCTCGTCCTGCGGGCGCCGCGGGGCGGTTCCGGCTTTCAGCTCTGCGAGCCGGCGCTCCAGGATCTTCACGCCCGCCTGCGTGACGCGCTTCTGCACTTCGTACGCCGTGTCATCCGGGCCGATGGGAACGGTCTCCTGGTCGACGATGTCGCCCGCATCGGCCTTCTTCGCCATCGAGTGCAGCGTCGCTCCGGTCTGGGTCTCTCCCCGCGCGACCGCCCAATTGACCGGCGCCCGGCCCCGGTACTTCGGCAGCAGCGAACCGTGCAGGTTGTAGGCGCCCAGATGTGGAAGGCTCAGAATCTCTCCGGGCAACAGGTGGCGGAAGTAGAAGGAGAAGAGCAGCTCCGGCGCGGCCGCCCGCGCGCGTTCCACGAGGGCCGCGTCTGGGGCGTCCACGATGACCGGCTCGATCCCGCGCGCGCGAGCGAGCTCCGCGACGCTCGGGAACCAGATCTGCTCGCCCGGCGCGTCGGCGTGCGTGACAACCAGCACGACATTCTCGCCGCGGTCGAGCAGCGCCCGGAGACATTCGTGCCCCGTTTCCGAATAGGCGAAGACGGCGATGCGGGTCATCGCGGACGCACGCCGCCGGCGATCGAGAGACGGCCGCGGGCATTCATCGGGAGGAGATTTCCACGGGCCGCGCGGCCTCGGGGCGCGGGACCTCGGCGCGCAACCCGTACACCCGGCGCACGCGGAAGCGCGGACGGCCCCGCACCTGCTGATAGATGCGGCCCACGTACTCGCCCACGATCCCGAGCCCCGCCATCGCGACGCCAAGCAGAGTGAACAGAATCGCGAAGAGCGTGAACACGCCTTCCACCTCCGCTCCCACGACCAGCCGCCGCACGAGCAGGAAGACACCGAACGCGATCCCACCGAGCGCGACCAGCGTGCCGAAGAAGCCGAATGCCTGGAGCGGCACGATCGAGAATCCCGTCATCAGGTCGAAGTTCAAGCGGATCAGGCGGTAGAGAGAGTACGCGGAGCGCCCGGCCTGGCGCGGCGCGTGCGCGACCTCGATCTCGGTGGGGTTGCGCGCGAAGCTCTGCGCGAGCGCCGGGATGAAGGTCGAGGCCTCGTCGCAGTCGTTGATCTCGTCGACGACCGGACGGGCGTACGCGCGCAGCATGCAACCGAAGTCGGTGAGCCCGATGCGCGTGATCGAGACGGTCACCCGGTTCACGATCGCCGAAGCGATACGCCGGAAGGCCGAGTCCTGCCGGCCCTGCCGGACCCCGCCGACCACGTCATGACCCTCGGCGACTTTCGCCAAGAGCTTCGGGATCTCCTCGGGCGGATTCTGGAGATCCGCGTCGAGCGTCACGACGACGTCCCCGGTGACGTCCCGGAAGGCCGCCAGGATCGCCTGGTGCTGCCCGAAGTTGTGCGAGAGCTCGAGGACCCGGACCCGGTCCGGGTGGCGGCGCGCCAGATCCTTCAGGATCTCGAGCGAACGGTCGCGGCTGCCGTCGTCCACGAAGAGGATCTCGTACGCGTAACCCGTCGCGTCGAGGGTCGCGACCAGCCGAGGAAGCAGCGCGGACAGGTTCCCCTCCTCGTTGTAGACCGGCACGACGACGGAAACCTTCATCTGCGGAATTCCTCAAGCACTTCCGAGACCGCCTCAATCACGTCGTCCTGATCCGCCTCCGTCAGCCCCGGGAAGAGCGGCAGCGAAAGGATCCGCTCCGAGACGAAATGGGCCTCGGGAAAATCCTCCGGCTGCCAGCCGAACCCGGACGCATAGTACGAAAATTCGTGGGCGGCCGTGTAGTGGAGGCCTGCTCCGATGTTGCGCTTCTTGAGCTCTTCCAGGAAACGGTCGCGGCCGATCGACAGCCGGTCCACGTCCACGAGCGGCGTGTACAGGTGCCAGGCGTGGCGGACCGGGTAGGCGACCCGCTGCGGCAGGATCAGCCCGGGCACGTTGGCGAGCTTCTCGTTGTAACGGATCGCCAGCCGCTGCCGCTCCCTCAGAAACCCGTCCAGGCGCTTCAACTGGTGGAGGCCCAGGGCCGCCTGAATGTCCATCATGTTGTACTTGAAGCCCGGCACCGCAACGTCGTAGCGGGGACTGCCCGTCTTGGCGAACCGCTTCCAGGACTCCCGGTCCATGCCGTGGAACTTGAGCAACGAGGCCTTCTCGAACACCGCCTCGTCCTCGGTCACGACCATCCCGCCCTCCCCCGTCGTCATGTTCTTGTTCGGGTGAAAGGAGAAGACCGACGTCGTCGGGAAGGAGCCGATCCGCCGTCCCTTGTACTCCGCGCCCACGGCGTGCGCCGCGTCCTCCAGGACCGCGATGCCGCGGGAAGCCGCGAGCTCCACAATCGGGTCGAGGTCCGCCGGCTGCCCGACATAGTGGACCGGAACGATCGCCTTCGTGCGCGGGGAGAGGTGCCGCTCGATCTCTTCGACGCGGATATTGAGCGTTGCGGCGTCGATGTCGGCCAGCACCGGGCGAGCGCCGGTGTGGACGATCGTGTTCAACGTCGCGACGAAGGTCATCGGCGTCGTGATCACCTCATCCCCCGCACCCACGCCCAGGGCGAGCAGGGCGACGTGCAGGCCCGCAGTCGCCGAGGAGACGGGGACCGCGTAGCGCCCTTCGACGTACTCGGCAAACGCCGCCGTGAACCGTTCGACCTTCGGCCCCGTGGTGATCCAGCCGGAGCGCAGCGTGTCGGTGAGCTCCGCGATCTCCTCCTCGCCGATCGAGGGGCGCGCGAAAGGGAGAAACGTCTCTCGCATGAGCGAGCGAGAGTCTATCGCCGACGGGCGATGGACTCGGTCGCGGTCGCGCAGACGACGACCCAGAAGAGACCGACCAGGACTCCCGCCGCGACATCGGTCAGCCAGTGCACGCCGAGGTACACGCGCGAGAGGGCGACGCTGCCCACCGCGAGGGCCGCGACGGCGACGGCCGCGGCCCGCAGGTCCGAGCGCGACGCGACTCGAAAGGCCACGGCCGCGAGCCCTCCGAAGAAGACCGTCGCCAGAGTGGCATGCCCGCTCGGGAAGCTGAAGGAGGTTTCGCGCACGAGCGGCGCGACCAGTCCCGGCCGCGGACGCCGGTAGGCGGCCTTCAGCAGGACCTCGAGCACTCCGCCACCGACAACGGAGGCCGAGAAGAGGATCGCCGAGATACTCCGGCCCTTGAGCGCGAGGACGCCCGCGACGAGCAGCGTGGCCGGGTACACGAAACGCCAGTCGCCCAGGAAGGTGATTGCCCTTGCGGCCGGAGCGCCTCCGGGGAGGTTCAGGCCGCGACTCCAGAGCGTGACCTCCCGGTCGAGCGGATCCGTGCCGGAGACGGCGACCTCGCGCGCCAGCAAGCCGAAGAGAGCGACGAGCGCCGCACAGAAGAGGAATCCGACCGTCAGCGAGAGGCCCGCGGCTTCCTCGCGGGAGAACCGGCGGGCGACGGCACGGCGCAAGCTCCCCGTGTCCATCGGCTCAGGGTTTCCAGCGGACGCCGCCCTCGCCGCGCCACCGCCGTTTCGGGCTCCAGACCCCCAGCGACGCCCGCTCGGCGGTCACCTCGAAGCGCAGCAGATCGCGGCGGTAGTCGTAGGGCGCGCCGCCCTGCGCGTGCACGGCCGCGTCGAGGCTGTAGAGGCCCGGCGCCAGATCGAGGGCCGGGATCTCGAGCACGACGTGCGCCTCGCCCGAGAGCTCCTCCGGACGCAAGCCGTCCGCCTCCGTGTTGATGCCGAGCACGGGGCTGCCGGCCACCGTCGCGATCCCGACGCCGAAAGCGAAGTCGGAGAGCCGCTCCGGAGCCCGGACGACCAGCTCGATCGAAGCGGCTTGCCCCGACCGCAGGCGCCGGGTCTCCCGCCCTTCCCCGTCGCGCAGCCGCACGGATTCGAGCACGGCTCGGCCTGAGCCGATGCGCGCCGTCGGCGCCCCGGCGACCTCGAGCCGTCCCTGTCCTTCCTCGCGCGCGACGCGCTCCCGGTAGAGCGCGACCGTCTCCTCCGCCGGGCCATCGGACGCCACGCGCCCATGGTCGAGCCAAATGGCGCGCCGGCAGCGCGCCGACACCAGAGACAGGTCGTGCGAAACGAAGACAAGGGTCTTGCCCGCGCGCTCGAACTCGGAGAATTTCTCGAGGCAGCGGTGGGCAAACGCCGCGTCGCCAACCGCGAGCACTTCGTCCACCAGCAGCACGTCCGGGTCGCTGTGCGCCGCGATCGCGAAGCCGAGGCGCACCGCCATGCCCGAGGAGTAGGTCTTCACGGGGGCGTCGAGAAACTCCTCGATCCCGGCAAAGCGCACGATCTCCGGAAGGCGCGCGGCAATCTCGCCCCGCGACATGCCGAGCAGGAGGCCGCTGATCTCGAGGTTCTCCCGGCCCGAGATCTCCGGGTGAAAGCCCGCCCCGAGGTCGAGCAGGGCCGCCAGCCGCCCGCGCAGCTCGACGCGCCCCGACGTGGGTCGGACGATCCCGGCGAGCAGCCTGAGGAGGGTCGACTTGCCGGAGCCGTTCGCGCCGACGACGCCGACCGTCTCACCGGCGGCCACCTGAAAGGAGACCTCCGTCAGCGCCGGGACCGCGGCGTCGGGCGAGAGGGCCCGGGTGCCAAGGCCGGTGAGGAGGGCCGACTTGAGCGATCCCACGGCGCGCTTGCGTCCGTAGCGGCGGTACAGCTTCGTGACGTTCTCGACCGAGATCGCCGGCGCCTCCGCGTGCCCGCGCCCCCGCGTCACTCGATTGCCCCCGTCTGCCCTTCCCAACCTCAGGACTCCTCCGCGATCGAGTCGCGCAGCCGCTCGAAGACGGCGCATCCGATCGAGAGGCACGCTGCCGCCGTGGCGACCATCCAGAGCCAGTCAACCGCCGCGACCGGACGGTAGAAGAAGGCGCTGTCGTGGATCGCCGTCAGAAAGGCCGCGAACGGATTGGCGCGCAGAAAGGGGCGCAAGCGCTCCGGCACGGCCTCGACCGGATACAGGACGGGTGTGACGAAGAAGGCGAGGGTCAGGAGGTTGCCCACAAGATCCCGCAGGTCTCGGAAATGAACGGCCAGCGCCGAGATGGCCAGAGCCAAGCCGAAGACCGTCAGCACCAGCAGCAGCAGCACGAGCGGAAGCTCCAGCACCGCCGCACCCGCAACGATGCTTCCGCGCGCGGCGGCGAAGACGGTGGCCGCGGCCAGCACCGGCAAGGCGAGCAGGAGATGCGCCAGGCGCGCCCCGACGGCCACCGCAGGGAAGACCTCGGGCGCCACGGTCGTCTTGCGCAGCAGCGGGCCGTTGTTGCGGAAGGTCTCCGAGGAATCGATGAGCGCGGAGGAGACGAAGCCCCAGGCGAGCACGCCGGCAAAGAGAAAGAGCGCGTACGGGCGCACGTCGGCGCGCGGAGCAAAAACGAAACGGAACACGACCGCGTAGACCGCCAACAGCAAGAGGGGATTGACGAGAGACCAGAGAAAGCCCAGAACGCCGCCGCGGTAGCGGGCGGCGAGCTCCCGGCGTGTCAGCGCCACGATGAGGGCGCGCTGGCGCAGGGTGCGGGCAAGGGGCTCCATCATCGGCGGCGGCGTGAACGTCGAGGCGTCAGGCGATGCCCGCCAGACGCAGTTGGGGTTTCCATTCTGAAGATCACCCTACGCCTCACCCCTTACGCCTTGCGGCCGACGGCGGACCGCCGACGCCTTCCCGTCGAGTCGGCATATTCTCCCATCGTGGCGGCGCGGAATCCCCTTTCCCCTTCGAGCGCTCCCGCGATCCTCTGCCGGGCCGTGCGGAAGATCTACGCGGGGGCCGAGCCGGTCGTCGCGCTCGACCACGTCGATCTCGCGGTCGCCCCGGGCGAGTTCCTCGCCGTGATGGGGCCCTCGGGCGGAGGGAAGTCCACGCTGCTGCACCTCCTGGGCGGCATCGACAGGCCGACCTCGGGAGAAGTCCGCGCCGGGGGCCGCGACATCGGCCGGCTGCCGGAGGCGGAGCGCACACTCTACCGGCGGCGCGACGCGGGTTTGGTGTTCCAGTTCTTCAACCTGCTGCCCCACCTCGACGTCGCCGAGAACGTGGAGTTGCCGCGCCGGCTCGACGACCACGCGGACGCTCCCGAGCGGGCGCGGGAGCTGCTCGAGCGGGTTGGACTCTCGCACCGGGCACGGGCCCATCCGTACGAGCTCTCGGGGGGAGAAATGCAGCGCGTGGCGATCGCGCGCGCGCTCGTGACGGGCGCCCGGTTGCTGCTGGCCGACGAGCCGACGGGCAACCTCGATAGCCGGAACGGCGAGCAAGTGCTCGGCCTGCTCGACGCGATCCGCCGCGAGCGCGGCGTCACGCTGTTGCTCGCGACCCACTCGGCCGCCGCGGCCCAAAGGGCGGACCGTGTCGTCGAGATCCGGGACGGCCGGATTTCCGGCTAGTGTCGCGTAACCGAAGTCCCGATAGCGGCCTTGGTCGTAGGGGCGGGGCTTGTCCCCGCCCGCGGGCGGCCGCAAGGGCCGTCCCTACAGAGCCGACATGCATCAAGACTTCGGTTAGCCGGTCCGCGCCGGAGGCGCCGGCGCATAGAAAGACACGTTTCGGACGTTCTCGTCGAGTGAGAGCCGATGCTGGATGGATGGGAAGGCACGCTGCCCGCACTCCAGCCGCTCGCACAGGCGGCACGTCACACCGATCGGCACGGCCGCCTCCGGTTTCTCGAGGTCCACGCCGTCGGCGTATACGAGGCGCCGCGCGTGCCGGATGTCACACCCGAGCTCGATCGCGAGCAGCGTGTGCGGCGAACCATAGCCGGCCCGGCTCTTGCGGATCGTCCGCGATACCGAGAAGTAGGTCGTTCCGTCGGGCATCTGTGAGACCTGCGTGCGCACGGTCTGCGGCGTCATGAACGCCTTGCCCACGTTCCACCGGGGGCAGGCGCCCGAAAAGCGGGCGAAGCGGATGCCGGAGGCGGAAAACCGCTTGGAGATGTTGCCCGCGATGTCCACGCGGATGAGGTGGAAGGGAACCCCTTCGCCGCCGGGGCGCTGCAGGGTCGTCAGGCGGTGGCACACCTGCTCGAAGCTCGTCCGGAAACGATGGCCCAGGAGCTCGATGTCGTACCGTACGGCCTCGGCGGACTCGCGAAACCGCTCGTAAGGCATCAGCACCGCGCCTGCGAAGTAGTTGGCGAGAGCGACCTTGCAGAGGGTGAGGGAATCGGGTGTCGTCAGGTGCGAGGTGCCAATGATCTCCGCGAAGGCGGCCTGCAGCGTCAGCAAGCCGATCTGGTGGGCGAGCTGGAAGTTGCGGCTGCGCGGGGGCAAGACTTCGGAAAGCACGAGCCGGCGCTCTTGCGGCTCGTATCGCCGCACGGCGGTCGGGTCTTTCTCGACGGTCGAGATGACGACTTCGATGCCGTGCGCGTCCTTCAGGTACTGGACCAGCCCGGCGTAGAGGTCCGCGGGGTCGAGCCGCGCCTCGCGGGTCAGGGACTCTGCGGCGTCCTCGAGCCCCGGAAAGAAGTTTCGATTCTTCTGGATGACGTCGGAGACCTCCTCCGAAGGCAAGTGCAGACGGTCGAGGCCCGAAACGTCGATCCCCTCCTCGAGCCGCTCGGCCAGGGCGCGCGCCGATTCCCGGGCGCTCTGGTAGGCGTGATAGAGGGAGAGGACCGCTCGCGCCGTGGGCGCACTGCCCGCGATCTCCCGCACGTCGGCGGCGAGCAGCTCGTGCTCCTCGAAGAGCGGATCGCCGAAGACTTCCTGCAAGTCGGCCGCCAGCCGCGCTTCGTCGTCCCCCGAGAAGGAATCGAGATCCAGGTGAAAGAGCCCCGCGAGCTTCAGGAGAAGCGGGGCCGTCAGCGAGCGCCGATCGTGCTCGATCAAGTTCAAGTAACTTGGGGAGATCCCGAGCCGCTCAGCCAGGTCAGCCTGGGTCAGGCGCTCGCGGCGGCGCAGCGAACGGACCTTGCCTCCGAGTCTCAAAGCCTGTGTCACGGGCAAACTGTAACGCATCTCACATATTTTCAATCCAAGCTTTACATCTGATTACATCGTAACAGTATGATTACAAATTATTTATTGACGCGCAATGAATTGTGAAAGATATTGACGCTTTCACATGACAACCACTGTTCTCGCACCAGAAGAGCGGACGTCTAGACCCCAGGCTGCCGCGGGCGCGGTGCCCGGCGTCGAGGTGCTCCCGGCTCGCCTCCCGGGCTCGGAGAGGATCCTGACGCCGGAGGCGCTCGGCCTGCTCGCAAGCCTCGTCCGCGCCTTCGCGCCCCGACGTGAGGCCTTGCTCGAGAGGCGCCGGCAGGTTGCGGCGCGGCTCGACGCCGGAGACTTGCCCGACTTCCTCCCGGAGACCGCCTCCATTCGTAAGGAAGCCTGGGCCGTCACGCCGCCCCCAGACGATCTGCTCGACCGGCGCGTCGAGATCACCGGCCCGACCGACCGGAAGATGATCATCAATGCTCTCAACTCGGGCGCCAACGTCTTCATGGCGGATTTCGAGGACTCCAACTCGCCGACCTGGGAGAACCTCGTGCGCGGCCAGGCCAACCTCATCGATGCCGTCGAAGGGACGATCGAGTACGTGGCACCCGAGACGGGGCGCAGGTACCGCCTGGGCGAGCGGCCGGCGACCCTCATGGTCCGCCCCCGCGGATGGCACCTGCTCGAGAAGCACGTCCTCGTCGACGGCAGCCCCGTCCCGGCCGCTCTCTTCGACTTCACCCTCTTCTTCTTCCACAACGCGACGCGCCTCGTCGCGAAGGGAACCGGGCCCTATTTCTACCTGCCCAAGCTCGAGAGCCATCTCGAGGCGCGCCTCTGGAACGACGTCTTCCTCGCGGGGGAGCGAGCGCTCGGACTCGCCCGCGGCTCGATCCGCGCCACGGTGCTCATCGAGACGATCCTCGCCGCCTTCGAAATGGACGAGATCCTCTGGGAGCTCCGGGAGCACTCGGCGGGACTGAACTGCGGCCGCTGGGACTACATCTTCAGTTTCATCAAGAAATTCCGCGCGCGGCCCAACTTCGTTCTGCCCGACCGCGGCCGGGTGACGATGGACCGGCATTTTCTGCGCTCCTACTCGGAGCTGCTGGTTCAGACCTGTCATCGCCGCGGAGTTCACGCCATGGGAGGCATGGCGGCGCAGATCCCGATCAAGGACGACCCAGAGCGCAATCGCGCCGCGTTCGAAAAAGTCATCGCCGACAAGCGCCGCGAGGTCGCCGCGGGGCACGACGGGACCTGGGTTGCCCATCCGGGTCTGGTCGCGACCGCCCGGGAGATCTTCGACGCTGGGATGCCGGGCGCGAATCAGCTCCACTGTAGGCGCGAGGACGTCGTGGCCGGACGAACCGACTTGCTTTCGGTCCCGCAAGGCCCGATCACGGAGGCGGGCCTTCGTCAGAACGTCAGCGTGGGCATCCGCTACCTGGAGGCCTGGCTGCGGGGTTTCGGCTGCGTCCCGCTCGACAATCTGATGGAGGACGCCGCCACCGCCGAGATCTCGCGCACGCAGGTCTGGCAGTGGATCCGACACGGCGCGACTCTGGAGGACGGGCGGCGCGTGACGGGAGAGCTCTACCGCGACATTCGCCGCGAGGAGCTCGAATCCCTCGAGAAGCGGATCGGACGCGAGCACGGGCTCGACGGGCGTTTCGAGCTTGCCGCCGCCCTCTTCGACCGCCTGATCGACGCGGCCGAGCTACCGGACTTCCTGACGATTCCCGCTTACGACGAGCTACTGAAGATCGAGTCGGCAAACTTCTGAGAACGAGGGAGGAAAGCATCATGCAGCCCAAGGACGCCCGCCTCATCCGCGAAGACTGGAAGGAGAACGCGCGCTGGGACGGGACCTGCCGTCCCTACTCGGCGGATGACGTCGTTCGGCTGCGCGGCTCGGTCGAGATCAAGCACACGCTGGCGGAGATGGGCGCCCACCGCCTCTGGTATCTCCTGCACACCGAGGAATACGTCGCCGCGCTCGGAGCCCTGACGGGCAATCAGGCGATGCAGCAGGTGAAGGCGGGGCTCAAGGCCATCTACCTCTCCGGCTGGCAGGTCGCGGCCGACGCGAACCTCTCCGGCCACATGTACCCGGATCAGAGCCTCTATCCGGCCAACAGCGTCCCCGAGGTCGTGAAGAAAATCAATCGCGCCCTTCAGCGCGCCGACCAGATCCACCATGCCGAAGGGAAGAACGGCATCTACTGGTTCGCGCCGATCGTGGCCGACGCCGAGGCTGGCTTCGGCGGGCCCCTGAATGCCTTCGAGCTGATGAAGGGAATGATCGAGGCAGGCGCCGCGGCCGTCCACTTCGAAGACCAGCTCGCCTCGGAGAAGAAGTGCGGGCACATGGGAGGCAAGGTTCTCATCCCGACCTCCGCCTTCCTCCGCACCCTCGTGGCGGCGCGCCTCGCGGCGGACGTCTCCGGCGTGCCGACCCTCATCGTTGCGCGCACCGACGCGAACAGCGCCCAGTTGATCACGAGCGACATCGACGAGCGGGACCGTCCCTTCCTGAGCGGCGAAAGGACGGCCGAGGGCTTCTTCCGCATGCGGGGCGGTCTCGAGGCGGCCATCGCGCGCGCCATTTCCTACGCGCCGCATGCGGACCTGATCTGGTGCGAGACCTCGGAGCCGAATCTCGAGGAAGCCGGGCGGTTCGCGGCCGCGGTGCATGCGCGCTTCCCCGGCAAGCTCCTCGCCTACAACTGCTCGCCGTCCTTCAACTGGAAGAAGAAGCTCGACGCCGACACGATCCGCCGCTTCCAGGTCGAGCTTTCCAAGATGGGCTACAAGTTCCAGTTCGTGACCCTCGCCGGCTTTCATGCGTTGAACCACGGCATGTTCGAGCTCGCCCGAGCCTATAAGGAGGAGGGCATGACGGCCTACTCGCGCCTTCAGGAGGCGGAGTTCGAGAGCGAGGCCCACGGCTACTCGGCCACGCGGCACCAGAGAGAAGTCGGGACCGGCTACTTCGACGACGTCGGGATGGTCGTCGGCGGCGGGCTCACCGCCACCTCGGCGCTGAAGGGCTCAACCGAGGAAGCTCAGTTCTGAGGATTGCGGGGCGCTCGACGCGCCCGGAAGAGAGATCCCGGACATCGCTTTCGCTTCTCCGGAGGGGCCGAATAGGGCATAAGGGGCTCCGTGAGCGGCCTCGCGATCGTCTTGCGCGCCCTCGTCCTCGGGCCGGCGAAGCGGCATCCCCTGCGGGTGCTGCTGCCGGTCGTGGGAGTCGCGATCGGGGTCGCCGCGGTCGCGGCCATCCAGCGCGCCAACACCAGCGTCTCGGAATCTTTCCGCGACGCGGCCGCGTCGCTCTCGGGACGAAGCGATTTCGTCGTGACCGGGGTGAGCGGCGTTCCCGTCGAGGCGCTGTCCCGCCTGGCTTTCCTGTGGAGGAACGCGTCCTTCGCGCCGGCCGTGACCGGCTGGGCCGTGTTCGACGACGGCACGGGCGAGATCCTGGAGGTGCTGGGCGTCGATGCCGCGGGGGACGCGACGGTACGCGATCTGGGCTTGGTCTCCGATTCCCGCGCCTCGAGGGCGCTCCTGCTTTCCGGCAACGCCGCCTTCTTGCCGGCGCCGTTGGCCGCCCGACACGGCGTCTCCGTCGGAGGTGAAGTCTCGATCGTAGTGGGCGGAACGCGGCACCGGCTCGTCGTCGCAGGTCTGCTCGCCCTTTCCGGCCTCGCGCGAGCCTCTGGCGGAGATCTCCTCGTCACGGATCTCTTCACCGCGCAGCGCCTCTTGGGCCGACAAGGTACGGTCGACCGCGTGGACATCGTGCTCCACCCGGGCGTATCCCGCGAGGCGATCCAGCGGCAGATCCTCGCGCGCCTGCCGCCGGGCCTGTCGCTCGAGCCTCCGGGCCGCTCCGCCGCCACCGCGGATCGCATGGTGCGCGCCTTCCGATTCAACCTGAATGCCCTGGGGTCGCTGACCCTGCTGGTCGGGATGTTTCTGATCGCCAATGCCGTCTCGATCTCGGTCCTGCGGCGCCGGCCGGAAATCGCGACGCTGCGCTCGATCGGGACCTCGCGGACACTCGTCTTCGGCGTCTTCCTTCTGGAGGGCCTCGGCATCGGAGCGGCCGGCACGGCTCTCGGAGAGCTCGGAGGAATCTTCTTGTCGAAGGGGGCCCTGCGGGCGGTGTCCGGGACCGTGACCGGCGTCTATCTGCCCACGGCGAAGATAGCGGCTGCCGGCTTTGGAGGCGCCGCG
This sequence comes from Thermoanaerobaculia bacterium, assembly GCA_041481715.1. Lineage (GTDB taxonomy): Bacteria > Acidobacteriota > Thermoanaerobaculia > UBA5066 > Gp7-AA6 > DATBFU01. The sequence goes on from JBGPCK010000002.1 coordinate 60,654, forward strand.
GCCCTCGCGGCGGCGGCCGGAATGGTGGCCACGCTGGCGGCCACGGCGCTGCCCGCCGCGGAGGCCATGCGCGTGGAGCCCGCGCCCGCGATGCACCCCGGCTCGATCGAGGGCGTGCGCCGGCGGACGCTCGCCGGGCGGGGCTGGGCCGCCGCCACGCTCGCCGCCGCCGCCGCGGCAGCCTCCCTCGCGCCTCCCGTGGACGGCTTCCCCTTCTTCGGTTTTGCCGCCGTGGTGCTGGTCGTCGCCGCCCTCGCGCTGTTCTCTCCCCTGCTCATCCGTTGGGCGGAACGGATGGCCGCGGGCCCGATGGCCCGGCTCTTCGGCGCGCCGGGGCACCTCGCCAGCCGGTTCTTCGGCGGCTCCCTCGCGCGCAACGGCACTTGCGTCATGGCGCTCGCAATGGCCCTGGGCATGACGCTCGCTATGATCGTTACCGTCTCTTCCATCCGCGAGACGGTCCGGGTCTGGGTCGAGTCGACGCTGCGCTCCGACCTCTGGATCAAGTCGCCAGCGGGAAAAAGCTCCGGCATCATCGGCGATCTGCCGGAAGACATCGTGGACTTCTTGCGCGCGATCCCCGGCGTCGAAGCCGTGGACCCGTTTCGCGCGCGCGACCAGGTCGACTCCAAGGGCCGGCCCTATACGCTCGCCTCCGGGGACTTCCGCGTGGTCGCCCGGATCGGCGGCCTGCCGCTCTTGGACGGCCTCGACCCCCGCGCCGCGGCCGAGAACGCGCGGCGGCGCGGTGAAGCGATGATCTCGGAGCCATACGCGCGGCGATTCGGCGTCCAGCGTGGCGACGCGGTGTCGATCCCGACGCCGCAGGGAGCCCGGCGACTGCGCGTCGCCGGCGTCTACCGCGACTACTCGAACGACCGGGGAACGATCGTTCTCGACCGGGAGCTCTATCTCTCGCTCTACGGGGATCGGCGGGTCACGAGCGTCGCCGTGCTCGCGGCGCCCGGGATCGACGCGCCGGACCTGCGCCGACGCGTGCTTTCCGCCGCCCGGGGCCGGTACGCCCTCTCGATCTCGACGAATCGCGAGCTGCGCCGGGAGGTCCTGCGCATCTTCGACCGGACCTTTGCCGTGACCAATGGCCTCGAGGTGATCGCCGTTGCGGTCGCCGTCCTCGGCATCGCCAACGCGCTCGTGGCTTCGGCCATCGAGCGGCGTCGCTCCTTCGGCCTGCTGCGGGCCGTCGGGGCCTCCTCCGCCCAGGTCCGGCGGGCCGTGCTCCTCGAAGCGGGGCTGACGGGACTCACGGGCTGCGCGGCGGCGCTGGCGGCCGGCGCGGCTTTCGCCTATCTGCTGCTCTCCGTCATCAACCCGCAGTCCTTCGGCTGGACAGTGGTGCCGCGCCTGCCCGCGGGGCGCCTCTGCCTGGCGGTCGGCCTGGTCCTCGGCGCTTCCATCCTGGCGGGCCTGTACCCCGGACGCCTGGCCGCCGGCGTCGACCCGGCGGCGGCGCTGGCGGAGGAATGAAAATGAAGCCGACGTTTCAATGAACCGATGACCCGATTCTTCCTCGTCACAGCGCTGCTGCTGTCGGCCGCCTCGGCGGATCGAGGCACTCTCTCCTTCCCTCGCGACCACGGCTCCCATCCCGAGGCCGCCGTGGAATGGTGGTACTACACCGGGCACCTGACCGACGCGGACGGACACGCATACGGCTTTCAGCTGACCTTCTTCCGCGTCCGCGATCTCCACCTCGCGCACTTCGCCTGGAGCGACGCCGGCGCCAAGATCTTCCGATACGAGGAGAAGGCGCACCTGGGGCTCCCCGGGATCGCCTCCGCACAAGTCGGCCGGTTGAACGTGTCCAACGAAGACTGGTCCGCGCAGGAGTTGCAAGGCTTGCATCGGCTGCGTGCCGCCGGCCGCGACGGGGAGCTCGAGCTCATCCTGCGACCCACGAAGCCTCCGGTCGTGAACGGCCCGGGCGGCATCTCTCGCAAGGGCCCCGGCGAGAACGAGTACTCGCACTATGTCTCGATCACGCGGCTGACGGCCTCCGGGAGGCTGCGCCGGGCGGGCCGCCACCTCGCGCTTTCGGGCACGGCCTGGTTCGACCACGAATGGGGGCCCGGGGCGCTGCCGGCGGGTGCCCAGGGTTGGGACTGGTTCGCCGTGCAGCTGACCGACGGCTCGGAGTTGATGCTGTACCGGCTACGGGACGCCGACGGCCGTGCGACGCCCTTCTCTTCCGGCACCTTCGTCCCCGCCAAAGGCGATCCGGTCGCGGTGCGATGGGAAAACGTGCGGCTCCAGGAAACGAAGAGTTGGACCTCGCCGCGCACGAAGGCGCGCTATCCAGCGGGTTGGAAGATCGCCGTCGGCCCCCTCCGGCTCGACCTCTCACTCGATCCGCTGCTGCCCGACCAGGAGCTGGTCACCGAAAAGTCGACCGGCGTGACCTATTGGGAGGGGGCCTGCCGGGTCTCGGGCTCGCGCGCAGGCCGCCCCGTCGAAGGGCGGGCCTACGCGGAGCTAACGGGCTATGCCGGGCGCGACGTGCCCGGCTTCGCGAACTGACGGACCGCGACGCGGGTGTCGGGACCGGAGTGGCCTAGGGCGCCGCCTTCGAGTTCTCGGCGAGCTCCATCGTCACCAGGAACGTCTTCGCCTTGTCCATGTTCCGGAACACGAACGGGAAGTTGACCGCGCTCGTGTCGCGCTCGCCCGAGCTCAGGTGCCCGACCCGGGTTCCACCGGAGCCGGCCGCGACGATGTTGCCGTCGCCGTCCATCACCACCACGGCAATGCCGACGATCTGGTCGGCCGTACCGTTGTTGTCCACACGCACCTCGGCGCTGGCATCCGAGCGGCGTACGGGGCCGCCCATCGCCTTGCCGAGCTTGAACATGATCTGGTTCATGACAACCTTGTTGAGCTCGATCTTCAGGTCCTGGACGCCGTTGACCGGGGCATAGTCGAACTTCTTGGTGATCTGCTGCGCCGCGAGCGGCGACGCGACGTTGACCGCGAGCGCGAGAAGAAACATTCTTCGAATCATCGTCTCCTCCTTCTGCTTTTTTCGGGCGCGGACAATATCAGAGTGCTTTCGGCTGCGGCGGTCGTGGACGACCGGCAGCCGAGAGTTTCAAGACGAGAGCTCGGATCCGGGCCAGAAACTCTCTGCCGCCGTTCGCGTAGCGAACGCCTGCGGCCGAAAGCCAGCCACGACGCCCGCATCCATATCTTCAGCACCCTGCTAGTGAGAGGGGGTCGGCGCCGGAGAGGCTCCGGCCTTGGGTTTGTCCTTGTCCCGACCCTTTTCCTTGGTCTCGAGCGTGATCAGGAAGCTCTTGGCTCTGTCGAAGTTGCGATAAACGTACGGGAACGTGACCTTGTAGTAGGCACGGTCTCCCTTGTTCAGAAACCCCCACTGAGTGCCGCCGGAGCCGGTGGCGACGACGTTGCCCTCCTCATCGAAGACGACGACGGCGATACCGACCTCCACGTCGAGAAACCCGTTGTTGTCCACCCGCAGCACCGCCTTGGCGCTCGACTTGCGCACCGGAGTCCCCGAGAGCGTGGAGCCCAGGTCGAAGCTGACTTGGTTCACGACCACGCGCTGGACGTCCACCTGCACGTCCTGGGCTCCATGGACCGGGCCCCACTCGAACTTCTTCGTCACCTGGTCCGCCGCCATGGGCGCCGCGAGCGCCGCCGCGAGTAGAAAGAGAAACGCCTTTCGAACAACCATGCGAAGCACCTCCTCGCCGCCGGGAACAAGGGGCTGGCCGCTTTCCTTCCCCCCCTTTTCGATTCTGCGAAGCCGCTTCAGACCCCCGGTGACGCGGCGGGACGTCCCGCGGGGGGACCCTGAGCGCCAAACCGGCTGTGCCGGTACCCGTAGAAGAAGTAGAGGACCAGACCGATCGCCAACCACACCCCGAACCGGATCCACGTGGCCAGCGGCAGCTCGCACATGAGATAGACGCAGACGACGATGCCCGCCAGCGGCACCCAGGGCACGAACGGTGTACGGAAGGGGCGCTTGCGGTCCGGGTCCTTGTAGCGAAGGATCATCACCCCGGCGCAGACGAGAACGAACGCGAAGAGCGTTCCGATGTTGGTCAGCTCGACGAAGACGTCCAGATTCGCCACCGCCGCGAGGACCCCCACGACGACGCCCGTCCAGATCGTCGTGATGTGGGGCGTGCGGTACTTGGGGTGGATCCGGGCAAACGAGGGGGGAAGCAGGCCGTCGCGCGCCATCGAAAAGAAGATCCGCGGCTGGCCGTACTGGAAGACGAGGAGCACCGCCGTCGTCGCGATGACGGCGCCGAAGGCGACGACCCCGGCCGCCCAGTCCATCCCCAGCAGTGAAAACGCCTTGGCGAGCGGCTCGCTCGACCCCTGAATCTGCGACAGCGGCACGATCCCCGTAAGGACGAGCGAAGTCGCGATATAGAGCACCGAGCAGATGCCGAGCGATCCCAGCATTCCGATCGGCATGTCCTTCTGCGGGTTGCGGCACTCTTCGGCCGCGGTCGAGACCGCGTCGAATCCGATGTAAGCGAAGAAGATCAGCGCCGCCCCCGAGCCGATGCCCGCCCAGCCGCTCGGCGCGAAGGGATGCCAGTTGGAAGGCTTGATATAGAAGGCGCCCACGACGATGAAGAAGAGCAGGATGCAGATCTTGACCGCGACCATGATGTCGTTGAAGCGCGAGGATTCCTTGACGCCGATCACGAGGACCCAGGTGACCAACGCCACGATCAAGATCGCGGGCAGGTTGAAGACGATCGGGATCCCACCCACGTGCGGCGCGGCGTCCATGAAGCCCGGCGTCCGCAAGGCAGTCCGCAGGTCGGTCTGGAGCCAGAGCGGCACGTTGATCCCGAGCCCCTTCAACAGCTCACAGAAGTAGCCCGACCAGGAAACGGCGACCGCGACATTGCCCATCGCGTACTCGATGATGAGGTCCCAGCCGATGATCCAGGCCACGAGCTCCCCCAGCGTGGCCGCCGAGTACGTATAGGCGCTCCCGGAGATGGGCACCAGCGCCGCGAACTCCGCGTAACAGAGCGCGCAGAAGCCGCATCCGATCGCCGTTATGAGGATCGAGATCACGAGCGCCGGCCCCGCCCCCGGGTGGTTCGCGCCCCCGGCCGCGGCCGTCCCGATCACCGCGAAGATCCCCGCGCCCACGACCGCGCCGACGCCGAGCGAAATGAGCTGCCACGGCCCGAGCACCCGCTTCAACTGGTGCTCCTTCTTCTCGGCGTCGACCATGATCGCATCGAGCGATTTGGTCCGGAAGAGCCGGCTGGTGCTCAAACGGGAGGCAGAATAGCAGAGTCCTCGAAAAAACCGGTCAAAGACCGAGCCGGCCGGGCACTTCCGTCAAGCTGCCGATCCGGTCCGCGAGCCCATCGTGCCGTCCCGCCCGGTCGAGCAGCAGGGCCTCGAGCCCCGCCCCGCGCGCCCCTTCGTAGTCCTCGCGAGGGGAATCGCCCACGTGGAGCGCCTCCGCCGGCAAGACATCCAGGCGGGCGCAGGCCCGTCGGAAAATTTCGGGATCGGGCTTGCCGGTCTTCTCGACGGCGGAGACCAGAACCGCGTCGAATCGCGGCGCGAGGTCGTGGGCGGACAGAAGCGCCGGGAGATGCGAGTCCCAGTTCGAAACGACGGCCAGCCGCAGTCCCGCCGCCGCGAGGCGGTCGAGGCTGGACTCGACGTCCGGGTAGATCGCCCACGAGGCCGGGTCGCGAAAGTGACTCGCAAGCCGCCCGAAAGCCTCCGCCGAAACGACGCCCCCGTCCAGAGACGCGCGCACGCGGTTCAGGAACCCGCGCCAGAACTGCGACTCTCCCTGCACGCCGCCGTACCGATCTCCTGCGGCGGTGGCGTGGACCTGTGCCCAGGCCTGCGAAAGCGCGCCGTCGAGATCGGCTTGTGAGAACCGCGCCCCATCCGCCGCGAGCTCCAGCGCGTAAACTTGCTCCACCGGAGGGTCCGGGTGAAGCAGCGTCGCGCCGGCGTCGAAGAGAACCGCGCGGATCGCGCCTAGGCTCGTCCGATCTCCCGCATCACGCCATCGAGCGCACGGTTCAATGCGTCGAGACAGCGCTCCGCGGCCCGGAGGGCACGTTCCCGCTCCGACGGCGTCGCCGCGACGCGCCCCAGGGCCTGCCGCTCCACCTGCCGGTGCCACACGTCCGCCTGCTCGTGGACGGTGAAGAAACGGGTCGCCTCGGAGTCCCGAACGCCGTAGAAGGCCGCGAGCCCTTCGCGCTTCGTCTTGGCGATCTCCGGAATTTGCGACTCGTAGGCGTAGAGCGCCGCGAGCCCTTCGGCCACACAGCTCGAGCGCGTCGTGCGCAAGAATTCCTCGACCGCGGCTCCGACTTCCGGCGTCCGGGGAGAGGCCGCGAGATCGGATTCGGCTGCGCCGAGCGACGCCGCGAACTTTCGCCAGAGAGCGGGATGATTGTCGCTGCCCCGCTCCTCCTCGATCAGATTCTCGAGCAACTCCTGCCGCAGCGCCGCGTCCTCGCACGCCGCATGGACTCCGGAGACGTAGCGCGGGAAGTTGGCCACCTGCGGATAGTAGGAAATCGCGTATTCGCGCAAGTCGTCCCGGGTCAGCTTCCCTTCGTTCCAGAGCACGTAGAAGGGGTGCTTCAGAAGATGCTTTTCGGCCACCAGAGCGTCGAGTCTTGCCAGAAATTCTTCTCGGTCCATCTCGTCTCCTCAAAGGCGCGAGCCTCTATGGCGGCGCCGGCGTTGGGCGCCTAAGTTAGCACTTCGCGGCCGGTCCGGGTCGCAAAAAGAATCAGCGCGAGCACGCCGGCGACCGAGAGGCCCAGACCCTGCCAGAGGCCCCGCGGGTGATACTCGAAGACGACGCGGTGATTTCCCGCCGGAACACGCACGCCGCGAAAGGCGTAATCCGTGCGAAAGACCTCGGCCGGCCGCCCTTCCAGCCGCGCCTTCCATCCCTCTTCGTATGCGTCGAAGAGCACCAGCACCCGCTCGCCCGGCGCGCTCGTCGCAAGCTCCAGCCGCGCGGGGCGGCGCGAGAGGAGCCGAACCACGCCCGAGGGCTGCGCACCCCCGGCCGAAAACGGCGGCGCACCCTCGACGACCGCGACCCGGCGGGGATCGAGGCCCGGGGCGAGCGTCGTAGCCAGGACCGCCGCCGGAGCCGGCGCGATCGCCTCCGAGACGAGAAGAGCCCGAGGCAGCGCCGCGAGGGTCCGCACCTCGAGACCAGGCGGCGCCGGTGAGGGCGATCCGGCCTCTTGCGGCCGCGCGATCACGACCGCGCCGACGCCGGCGAGCTCGGCCGCGCGCGCGCTGGGCGGCAGGAAAATCTTCTCCGTCGCCTCGAGCGGAGGCCCCCCGCCCGAAACCGACTCCAGACCGAAGCGGATCGCAAGCGCGCCCTGGAGTGGCTCACGGCGCCGGGCGACCGCGGGCTTTTCCGAATCAGGGTAAGCGAGCAGGTTCAGGGCAGGGGCGAGCGACCAGAGGCGGCGGGGGAATCCCGCCTCGTCCTTACCGAGCACGCGGCGCAACTGCGACACGACCTCAGGTTCCGCTGTCGCGAGCGCGGCAGGAGCCGTCGGGGCGGCGCGCCGGGCGTGCCAGGTCAGATCCGCCGCAATGAAAACCAGCACCGCCAGAGCGAACGGGCGAGCGCGCGGGAGCCTCCGCAGGATGGCGGCCAGCGAGAGCGCCGAACCAAGCGCCAGAGCGAGCGACCAGGAGACGAGGTACCGCGCCGGCACCCGAAATCCCCGGATCAGCGGAAGACCCGCGACGAACCGATAGAGACCCTTCTCGCCGAAGGCGAAGAGGAGGCCAACGAGCCCTCCGGCGAAAAGGGCCAGGAACAGAGCGCGGGGAAAGCCAGGCTCGTTACGCAGCGCGAGCGCGATCCCCGCCAGAAACAGCAGCCCCGTGGCGAGCCCCGGGTATGCCGCGGCCTCGGGCCAGCGCGGAGCGCCGTCCACCGGCAGGAAAACGAGGTCCAGGCCTTCTCCCACGCCGATCGGGTTGAGGTCGCGATCCGCGCGAGAGAGACCTCCCGCGCGCGACATCTCCGGGTAGAGCGCGGCGCTCGGCAGAAGCGAGGCTCCTCCCAGCGCCAGCGCCAGGGCCGCCGCGAGAGCCAGATCGGCGCTCGCCCGGAGGCGTCCCTGCGCGAGAAGGACGCCGGCGAGCGCGGCCGCCGCCACGAGGGGCGCCGCCCCGAGCATCACATGGGGGCGCGCCGCCAGGATCGCCAACCCGCCCGAGACGGCGGCGATCGGCACGCCGGACCGCGGCCGGCCGCGGGCGACGCGGAAGATCCCGAGAAGGGTGAGCGGCAACAGCGCCGAGACGGCAACCGCGTTGGGCCAGATGGCGCTCTGGATGAGGCGCGCCGAGAGCATCCAGGCGACTCCCCCGAAGAGGGCGGAGAAGTCGTCCGCGTCCAGGTCCCGAAGCAGCAGGTACGCGGCGAACCCGGCCAGCCAATAGTGAAAGAGAGAGAAGAGGTCCGACAGGCGCTCGACCGGCGCGCCCGTCAGCAGCAGCGGCACGGTCAGGGGGTAGAAGACCGGCGCCTCCTGATGAAACAACATCGGGTGCCCGCAATACTCGCCGTCGATCCAGAAGGGCGGATCTCCGTTGCGGAGCGACTCCTGCGTGACCTGCCAGACCGGCAGGTGCTCGTAGCGCAGGTCCAGGTGGAAGAAGTGGCGCGCCCCCGAAACGACCGGCCAGAACGCGACCACGACGAGCACCGCGAGCAGAAGGCCCGCGATGGAGACCGACCGGGGAAGCGTGGAGCCGAACGATAGGCCGGGGTTCGTGCCGCTTGCCCGGCCTCGGAATGCCAGACTCACCCGCCTACGGCATCACCTGGCCGCCGTCGATCACGAGGGCTTGCCCGGTGACGTTCTTGGCCTCGTCGGAGGCGAGGTACACGGCGAGCCCCGCGACCTCCTCCGGATCGAGCACGCGGCCGAGCGGCGTCCCTTTTGCCGCGACCTCCCGTCCGGTTTCCTCTCCGCCGCCCTTGGCGCGTCCGATGCGGCCGAAACCGTCGCGGGCCATGTCCGTCTCCACCCACCCTGGGCACAGTGCGTTGACGGTGATCCGGCGGGGGGCGAGCTCCAGCGCGAGCGCCCGGGTCAGTCCGATGACGCCGTGCTTCGAGGCGCAGTACGCGGCGAAGCCAGGCACGGCGAAGCGCCCCAGCACCGAAGAGAGGTTGATGATCCGGCCTCCCTTGGGGATGAATGGGGCCGCCTCGCGAGTGACGCGAAAGACCGCGGTCAGGTTCGTGGCCAGGATCACGTTCCAGCGGGAGTCGTCCGGATCGTCGAGCGGCGTCGGACCTCCCACCCCGGCGTTGTTGACGAGGATGTCGATGCGTCCCCAGCGGGCCGCGACGGACGCGATGGCACCGGAGACGGAGACCGGCAAGGTCACGTCGCATCCCACCGAGATGGCCTCGCCACCCGCCTGGGAGATCTCGACCGCAATCCGTTCGCAGGCCGCTTCGTCCCGCGCCGCGAGCACCACGCGTGCGCCCTCGGCGCTAAAGCGTCGCGCGATCGCCTCTCCGATCCCCCGCGAGGCCCCGGTGACGAGAGCCACGCGCTCCGCCAGACGCCGCGCCGCCGGCCGGCTGGCCGAATCGGTCTTTCGCCGGTGCGGGGACGTGTCGTCGAGGTCGCGCGGCGTCATGGCATGGTGAGGGAACAGAGGCGGCCGATTCTACCCTGCACTCTGCACCCTCCATCTCCTCCGGGCGCAAACGGAGGGGCGATGCCAACACGGGGTCGCCGGGTTACCGGCCGCGGTCGGACAGGCGAAATTCCTCGACCCGCTGCTCCCGATGAAACAGCGACCCCTCGAGGGCGCAGGTATCACACAGCCCTGCCTCGGCGGGACGCCGGCACCCTTCGTTAGCGCAGACCCCTGGTCTTGTCTCGTCCTTCCGGCCCGGCACGCACTCGGTCTTCATCGGCGTTTCCCCCTCTCCTCGGCCCGGCCCGGGCCCTCGAGGTACTGCAGCAACTCGCGCTCGCACCGCTTCCGGTATTCCTCGAAGCTCGCCTCCGGATCCTTTTCCGTCAGCCACTGCATCATCAGGCCGTCGAAGATCGCGCGCATCGCGGAGCCCGCTTCATTCGCGTCGCGCTGCAGAAACGCTCCCTGACGCATGCCCTCCTCCACGATGCCGCCGTCGATCGCCAGGCAGCCGGCGTAGAAGCGCTCCCCGACCTCGCGGAACGCTTCGCGGCGAGAAGCGAGGCCGCAGAAGTCCACGTAGGCCCGGAAGAAGGCTCGGTTTTTCGAAGGCGACGGGAAGATGAGCGCAACCAAGGCACGAACTTTTCCGACCGGGTCCTCGACGGCGGCAACGGCCTCACGCATGCGCTCCTGGATCGAGTCGATGAGCCAGCCGAAGAGCTCCAGGAAGAGGTCCTCCTTCGAGTCGAAGTAATAGAGCGTGACCCCCTTGGAGACGCCGGCCCTCCGAGCGATGTCGTCCAGGGTGACCTCGGAGAAACCCTTCTCGGCGACCTCGCGGAAGGCCGCCTTGAGAAGCGAGAGCCGGCGCTCGGCGGGCTGGGAGGTCGCGGACCGAACCATGCCGGCAATCTAACTGACCAGTCGGTCAAATGTCAAGAAGAGCCCAGGGCGTAGACTCGCCGCATGATCGTGAAAGTCCTCTACTTCGCGTCTTTCCGTGAGTCCGTAGGCCGCGACGAGGAGAACCGCCCGCTGCCCGACGGCGCGCGGGTTGCGGACCTGTGGGATGGCCTCTCCCGGGAAGTGCCGCACTTCGCGGCCTTTCGCTCGATGCCAGCAGCCGCCGTGAACCGTGAGTACGCCGACCCCGGGAAGATCCTGCGAGACGGTGACGAGGTGGCCTTCCTGCCGCCCGTGGCCGGAGGATAGCCCGCGTTCCGGCCGACCGTGCACCTCACAACCGAGCCTATCGACCTGACCTCTCTTCTTCTCGAGGCGCGCCCGGGCGACGGGGGCGTCTGTCTTTTCGTGGGCGTCGTCCGGGACCAGAACGAGGGCCGGCAGACGACCGAGATCCAGTATGACGCCTACGCCTCGATGGCCGAGGCGGAGATCGACGGGCTCCTGCGGTCCCTCGGGGAGCGCTGGCCGGAGGCGCGGGTGTCGATCCGGCACCGGCTGGGTCGTCTCCAGATCGGAGAGGCCTCGGTCGCGGTCGTGGCCACCGCGCCGCACCGCCGCGAGGCCTTCGCCGCATGCCGCGAGGCGATCGACCGCCTCAAGACGACCGTTCCAATCTGGAAGAAGGAGTTCTATCGCGACGGATCGTCCGAGTGGATCGACCCGTCGCGAGCGTCCCGACAAGCCGGCTCCGACACCTGAAACGGACGTGACGGGGGGGACGGGTCTCTTCGAAACACACCCTCGCGATTGAGGGCAGCGATGCCACAATAGCCGCAATGTCCCTCGCCAAGGTCATTGGCCCCGACATCGAGGAACTGATTCGCGAAAGCCCCGAGGAGCTCGCGGCGGCCGTCAAGGACCTGCATCCCGCCGACATCGCCGAGCTGCTCGACGAGTTGCCTCGAGAAGACCGAATCATCCTCTTCGAAGCCCTGCCCGCCGAGCAGGGCGCCGCCGTCCTCTCGGAGCTGAAGGGCGAGACCCTGCGCCTGATTCTGCACCGAGCCTCCCCCGAGAAACTCGGCGCCGAGCTCGACCGGCTTCCGGCCGACGAGGTGACCTTCCTCCTCGAGCACCTGACGCAGCGCCAGCGCGAAGCGATTCTCGCCAGGATGTCCCCGCGCGACGCCGCGGAGGTCCAAAGGCTCCAGCGCTATCCCGCCCGCACCGCCGGGCGTCTCATGACGCAAAAATTCGCCACGATCCAGCCCGAGTGGACCGCGGCGGAAACGCTCGACCATTTGAAGCGCATCGATCCCGAGGTCGAGACCGTCCAGAGCCTCTACGCGGTCGACGAGTCGGGGCATCTGATCGGTTACGTCTCGCTCCGCAGGCTCTTCCCCGCCCCGCCCGGCAAGAAGATCGCGGACATGATGGAGCGGCGGCTCTTGACCGTCCGGGCCGATGCGCCGCAGGAGGAAGTCGCCCGCCTGGTCTCCAAGTACGACGTGCACGCGATCCCCGTCGTCGATGAGGAGAACCGGCTTCTCGGAATCGTCACGGTGGACGACGTCATCGACATCCTGATCGAGGAGCAGACCGAGGACGTCTTGCACCTGGGCGGCGTGTCGGCCACGGAAGAGACCGTCGAACAGGGCTACTTCGCCGCGAAGCCGCTGCGCAACGTGCGTCTGCGCTTCAACTGGCTGTTGCTCCTCTTCGTCGCCGAAACGTTGACGGGCACGGTCCTGCGCCACTTCGAGGGGGAGCTCGCCAAGGTCGTTGCGCTCTCCTTCTTCATTCCGTTGCTGATCGGGACCGGCGGAAACTCCGGCTCGCAGACCGTCACGACGATCGTGCGCGGACTCGCCGTTGGCGACATCCGGCTGCGCGACTTCTGGCGTGTCTTCCTGCGCGAGGCCTCGAGCGGTCTGCTGCTCGGCCTCATGCTCGGGGTGGTCGGCTTCGGCCGGGCGCTGCTCTGGGGCTCCACGGCACCCCTGGCGCTCACGGTCGGGATCTCGATCCTGGCGATCTGCACCTGGGCCAACGCCGTCGGCGCGACGATCCCGATGCTGGCGACCTCCCTCAAGATCGATCCCACCGTCATGTCCGCTCCGCTCATCGCGACGCTCGTCGACGCGACTGGCCTCTTCATCTATTTCGTGATCGCAAAGTCGATCCTGGGGCTCTGACATCGGTTCGCCGTTCACGGTCTACGGTTTGCGAGATGACGCCGGACGCTCTCCGCTGATACGATTCCGCTGGAAATGAGACCCAAGGAGGCCCCATGAGCACCCCCGTCAAGGCCCGCGACTGGACGAGCGCCGAAGCCGGTGCCGAGATCGTCCGCTACCGCGCGGAGAACGGCATCGCGGTCATTGAGATGGACGACCCGCCGGCCAACACCTACACCTACGCCATGATGCGCCAGCTCGACGAGGCAATCCTGAAGGCGCGCTTCGACGACGACGTCCACGTGATCGTGCTGCGCGGCAAGGGCGACCGCTTCTTCTCGGCCGGCGCGAACATCGGAATGCTCAACGCCGTCACGCCCGGCTTCAAGTACTTCTTCTGCCTGCACGCCAACGAGACGCTGCTGCGCCTCGAGCACACGCCAAAGCTCGTCCTGGCGGCCTTGAACGGCCACACCGTGGGAGGCGGCCTCGAGATCGCGATGGCCTGCGACCTGCGCATCGCACGAAAGGACGCGGGCAAGATCGGACTTCCGGAGGTGACCCTCGGGGTGCTGCCCGGCACCGGCGGCACGACCCGGCTCTCGAAGATGGTCGGCAAGTCGAAGGCGATCGAGTTGATGGTCACCGGCAACACCTTTTCCTTCGAGGAAGCGCACGAAATGGGCCTGGTCAACCAGGTCATCGACGCGACGGCCGAGCAGTGGTGGGAGCAAGTCATGGACTATGCACGCCAGTTCGTGCCGCCGCAGAAGGCCTCCAAGGCTGTGGGCCGGATCAAGCGCGCCGTCCAGAGCGGATGGGACCTGCCCCTCGAGTCCGCTCTGGCGATCGAGCGGGAGCTGCAGCAGCTTCTCTTCCAGAGCGAAGACGCGAAAGAAGGCATCGCCGCAAACCAGGAGAAGAGGGTTCCGAAGTTCAAGGGAAAATAGCTTTCAGCTGTCAGCTGTCAGCTCTCAGCTAGTGTTGAATAACCGAGGTCTTGACGCACGTCGGCTCTGTAGGGGCGGCCCTTGCGGCCGCCCGCGGGCGGGGGCAAGCCCCGCCCCTACGACCAAGGCCGCTATCGGGACTCCCGTTACACGACACTAGATGTTGTCTGTGCCGTCTGGCTGATAGCTGATAGCCGATAGCTGATAGCTTCCCACCATGGCAATCGAAGCGACATCCGCGCCAAAGCTCCAGACCGACCTCTTCATCGGGGGAGAGTTCCTGCCGTCCGCTTCCGGGAAGCGGTTCGCCACGGTCAACCCGGCAACCGGCGAAGTGCTGGCGGAGGTCGCGCAGGCCGGCCCGGAGGACCTCGACCGCGCGGTCGCCGCCGCGCGCAAGGCCTTCGAGTCGGGCCCGTGGGCCTCGATGAAGGCGCGGCAGCGCGGGAAAATCCTCATGCGCGCGGCCGAGCGCCTCCAGTCGCGGGCCGACGATTTCGGACGCGTCGAGACGCTCGATAACGGCAAGCCCATCTTCGAGGCCTCCAAGATCGACATGCCCGCGGCCGCCGAATGCCTCGCCTACTTCGGCGAGTACGCCGACAAGCTCTACGGCGACACCCATCCCGGGCGTTCCGACGCGATGCTGCTGACGTTGCGGGAGCCGATCGGCGTCGTCGGCGCGATCACGCCCTGGAACTTCCCGCTGTTGCAGGCGCTCTGGAAGATCGCGCCCGCCCTGGCGCTCGGAAACGCGGTGGTCCTGAAGCCGGCCTCCGTGACGCCGCTGACCGCGCTGCTCTTCGCCGAGCTGCTCGCCGAAGCGGGGCTACCCCCCGGTGCGTTCAACGTTCTGCCGGGGCCCGGTGCCGTGATCGGGCGGGCGATGGCGGAGCATCCCGGCCTCGACAAGATCTCCTTCACCGGCGAAACCGAGACCGGTAAGTCGATACTCCGCGCCGCCGCCGGAACCGTCAAACGCGTCTCGATGGAGCTCGGCGGCAAGTCGCCCAACGTGGTCTTCGCCGACGCCGACCTGGAAGCCGCCGCCCGCGGCGCGATCAACGCGATCTTCTACGGCAAGGGAGAGCTCTGCTCGGCGGGGTCGCGCCTGCTCGTCGAGGAGTCGGTCCACGATGCGCTGTTGGAGAAGGTCGTGGAGCGCGCGAAGAAGATGGCGCCGGGCGACCCTCTCGACCCGAAGACGCGCCTCGGGTCGCTCGTTTCCGAGAAGCAGCGGGAGAACGTGGCTCGATACGTCGAGAGCGGGAAGAAAGAGGGAGCAAAGCTCATGGCCGGCGGCAACCCGGCCTCGGTCAACGGAAAGGGAGCCTTCTTCGAGGCCACCGTCTTCGACGGGGTTTCTCCAACGATGACGATCGCTCGCGAGGAAATCTTCGGACCCGTGCTCGCGACCTTGACGTTCAAGGACGAGGCGGAGGCGGTCTCGGTCGGCAACTCCACGGTTTACGGGCTCGCCGCGGCCGTCTGGTCCCGCGACATCAAGAAAGCGCTGCGCACGGCCAAGGCCTTGAAGGCCGGCACCGTCTGGGTCAACACGTACAACTTCTATGACCCGGGCCTGCCCTTCGGCGGCTACAAGCAGTCCGGCTTCGGCCGCGAGCGCGGCCACTACGCCCTGGAGGAATACACGCAGATCAAGTCGATCTGGGTGGACCTGACATAAGAGGAGGGGTCGGTCTCTTGAAGACCCTCTTCATCGCCTT
>JBGPCK010000003.1:0-62472 GCA_041481715.1 Thermoanaerobaculia bacterium
CGGGCGCGCCGGGTCAGCCGGTGCTGGCGGAGGAAGCGCCATGGCCGGATCGCCCTTCGTTCGGGCGGTCATCACGCACCTTCCCGTCGCGCAGGCGAACGATGCGTCGGGCGTGCGCGGCGACGTCCTCCTCGTGCGTGACCAGGACGATCGTGTTGCCCCGGGAGTTCAGCTCGTCGAAGAGCGCCATGATCTCCGCGCCCGTTTGCGAGTCCAGGTTGCCGGTCGGCTCGTCGGCGAGCAGGATCGACGGGTCGTTGATGAGGGCGCGGGCGACCGCGACGCGCTGCCGCTGGCCCCCCGACAGCTCATTGGGGTGGTGCCCCATCCGGTCTCCGAGGCCGACGGCTTCGAGAGACCGGACCGCGCGCTCCCGGCGCTCCTTTTTTGGCACGCCGGAGTAGACGAGCGGCAGCTCGACCTGCTGTAGCGCGGTCGTGCGGGGCAGCAGGTTGAAGGTCTGGAACACGAACCCGATCTCCTGATTGCGAATCTGGGCGAGCTCGTCATCGGTCATCCGGGCGACCTCACGGCCATTCAAGACGTAGGAGCCGGAGGTCGGCGTATCGAGGCAGCCGATCAGGTTCATGAGCGTCGACTTGCCGGAGCCCGAGGGGCCCATGATCGCCGCGTACTCGCCCCGCTCGACGCCGACCGTCACACCGTCCAGAGCGTGGACACGCTCTTCCCCCATGTCGTACACCTTGGTAATGTCCCGGATGTCGATCAGCATGGGGCTTTGCCTGCGGGTTTATACGACGAAAGGCCCGGCGGGTTCAGGACGATTCAGGCTGTCGGCCTCAGAAGATCGCCGCAAGCCCCGCCTTCCCGAGGACATAGATCGCCCACAGCGTCACCAGGATGCCCGCCGCCTTCCCCCGCCGGACCTTCGCAGCCGCGGCGAATCCGACCGTCATCAGGGCGAGCGTCCAAAAGGAGAAGATGTCGAGCGAACCGAGAAGGGCGTGCAGGGCCTTGGAGTCGCGCTCGACCAGAAACCCGAGGTTGGACCGCAGGAGGTCCCCCATCGCCGACGGATCCATCCGGTCCTGGCGGGCGATGAGCGGAAGGAGGAGGAGCGAGCCGAGCACCCCCGGCAGGAAGGCGTGCGTCGTGACTCCCAGCGACTGCGGGTAGCTCGTGTCCCAGCCGAACGCGCGGAACGAGCCCCACAGAATCACCGCGGTGAGCAGGCTGATCAGGATCGGAATCGCCACGGCGAGGAAGTAGCCGAAGACCGGCCCGAACTTCTTCTGACGCTCGACGATCGACTGGACTTGCTCCTCCGGGACCGTCCGGCCGCTCTTCTCGAGCCGCTCCTTCGTCATCTTCTCGTAATCCATGCGCGGCAGCAGCACCGCCGATACGGCGAGCGAGCAAAGCACCCACAGAATCACGGGAGCGATCCAAGTCGGCCGTCTCGCGATCGACTCGAACGTGCGCGTTGGAGAGAAGAAGACCCCCGGGATCCGCGCGAGCGCGGAGTCACCGGAGGCCGGAGCGGGAGCGCCCGCTTCTTCGGTCACTTCTTGGAAATCGGCGGCAGCGGGGATTCGATCAGGGGCAGGGTCGTCTCGGGAATCCCCTCCACGCCGATCTTCTTCCAGTCCAGGATGTCGGCCACGGCGTAATGATACGCCGCGACGGCCTTGCGGTAAACGACCAAAGCCTGCAGCTCGGTCGTCCGGGCAGCGGACAGGTCCCGCTGAATCTGGTTCACCTGAAAGGTCGTGCTCATGCCGTTGTCGAACTTTTTCTTCTCCGCGTCCAGATTCTTCTCGGCCAGCTCCCGCCCTTTGGACGCCGCGACGATCTGCCGCGACGCCGTATCGATCGCGCGGGCCGCGGCGCGGACCTCGACGATGACGTTCTGCTGGGTCGTGGTCAGGAAGGCCTTGTCCGATTCCCAGGTGTATTTCGCGGCGCCGCGCTGCCCCTTGGCGTAACGGTTCAAGATGGGATAGGAAATGTTCAGGCCGATCGTCCAGTTCCTGAAGTTGCGGTCGAGCGCCTGACGGTAGACCGCGCCGAGACCGTCGGCAACGACGTCGACGACGTTGCCGTTCTGGTCCAAGATCGCGAATGTCCCTCCCACCGTCCCCCAGCTTCCAACCAGGTTCACGCCGGGCAGAACCTGGTTCGACCAGTAGTCGTAGCGGATTCGGTCCGAGTCGGCCGTGTAGGCCTGAGCGACCACTTCCGGTCGCCGCACCAAAGCCATGCGGGTTCCTTCCGGAAGCTCGATCGCGATCGGTTGCGTGCGCACCTCATCGGTCGGGACGATGGGAGCGTTGCCCAGCGCCGGATCGATGTTCAGTTGCCGCCGCAGACGATCCAGCGCGTCCCCGACCTGCCCCTCCGCGGTGATGATGTCCTGTTCCGCCTGAGCGATGCCAACCTCGGTCTGCGTGATGTCAATGGGAGCGAGCGACCCGACGTCGATCTTGATCTTCGTGATGCGGTTCAACTCTGACGCGATCCGCAGCGACTCCTTCTTCACCTCGAGGTTCTGGAGCGTGTACACGAGATCCCAGTAGGCTTGCTCGACGTTGTTGACGGTGGTCTGAACGCTGCGCAGGTACTGCTGGTAGCTTGCGTCGCGGCTGTTTTTCGCGATCCAGATCAGCCACTTTGTCGTGGCGAAGCCGAAGTTTCGCAGGAGCGGCTGGCTGAAAGAGGCTTTCAGACCCGCGTTGTAGGTCGGGTTGACGGTGTAGAAGGTGGAGTTCGTCGCGAAGCGACCTCCCGTGACACCCAGCGAGAACGTGCCGCCCCAAGGGGCCAGCTGCGTGACGTCGCCGCCGAAATTGTAGGTGTCCGAAAGCCCGACCGTTGCGCCGGCAAGAATGGTCGAGTTCGGCTGCTCCTGATGGTTCCGGTTGGCGAAGGCGCCGAGCACCGGATCGAAGATCCCCTCGCTCGACATCAGGTTGTACTGCGACGCCTGGGCGGCGTTCACGGTGACGTTCAAGTCCTGGTTGTTCGAGAGCGCGAGGCCGATCGCGTCGTCGAGCGAGAGCTTGACCGCTCCATCCACCGGAGCCGGGAACGGGCGCGCCGGCCGCTGACCGGGACGGGCCGAGATGACCGGGCCCTGCTGCGCCATGGCCCCGGGGGCGAGCGCCAAGAGGCCCGCAAAGGCAAGCGCCGCGCGACCCCGCCGAGAAATCGGGAACCTGCTCATTCCTGTCACTCCTTCGTCAACCTTTCTACGCATCTGCCCGCCGAATGTTTCCCGGTTCGCGCGCCTTTTCCTTGGCTGTGCGTACTTTACCGGCGTTCCACAGCCGACTTCCGCGCGGGCTGCCAATCATACCGGAGGACCTCAACCCGACGCCTCACCGGGGGCCGGCCGCAAATTCGCCCGGGAAGAAACAAGCCGCGGCATGCCCCTGCCGGATCTGTGTGAGGACGGGCGTCTCCTCGCGGCATCGCGGCCGCGCGATCGGGCAGCGCGGATGGAACGCGCAGCCCGCCGGCGGCGAGGCGGGCGACGGGAGATCGCCACCGAGGACGATGCGGCGCACAGCCTCTCCGGAGCCCAAGGGCAGCGCCACCGCGGAAAGCAGGGCAACCGTGTAGGGATGGAGAGGCTCGCGCAGAAGCTCGTCGGTGCGCCCCTCCTCCACGATCCGACCGCAGTACATGACCGCGACGCGGTCGGCCACCCGCGACACCACGGCCAGATCGTGTGAGATGAAGAGCCCCGCGAGGCTCATCTTCTCCCGCAGATCGGCAAGCAGGTTGACGACCTGGGCGGCGACGGAGACGTCCAGAGCCGAAACCGGCTCGTCGCATACGAGAAACTTCGGCCGCGTGGCGAGCGCCCGGGCGATCGCAATGCGCTGCCGCTGTCCCCCCGAGAACTCCGCCGGAAAGCGGCCGGCCGCCGCCGGAGGGAGTCCCACCTCCGACAAGAGCGCCGCGACGCGCTCGCGAAGCTGTCGTCCCCGCGCGAGCCTCTGTACGCGCAACGGCTCGGCGATCTGGTCTCCGGCGGTCATGCGCGGATTGAGAGAGCTCTGCGGATCCTGAAAGATGATTTGGATCTCGCGCCGCTTCATTGCGAGCGCCCGACCCGAGAGCGCCAGCCAATCCTCTCCTTCGAACCGGATCTCTCCCGCCGTAGGCTCCTCGAGGCGCAGCAGGAGTCGGCCGGTTGTGCTCTTTCCGCTGCCCGACTCCCCGACCAGTCCAAGCGTCTCCCCGCGGGCGACCCCGAGCGAAACACCGTCGACCGCCCGCACCCGGCCCACGGCGGCCCCGAAGGCCCCGCGTCGGAGCGGGTACACCTTGACGAGCCCCCGAGCCTCGAGCAACAAGGGGCCGTCTTCCGTCAACCCGTCCCTCCCTTGCCGGCACCCTCGTAGAGAAAACAGCGGACCTGCACACCCGCAGTCTCGAAAAGAGGCGGCAGCGACCGCTCGCAGGGCTCGAACCGCTCCGGGCAGCGGGGCGCGAAGGCGCACACACCTTCGGCCCGCTCGAAGAGGTCGGGCACGGCGCCGCCGATCGTGTCGAACCGGCGGCCCGGGCGCGCCTGCGGGTCCAGAAGCGGCATCGACCGCAGCAGGCCGCGAGTGTATGGGTGCCGCGGTGAGCGGAAGATTTCGGCGGTCGGCGCCTCCTCGATGACACGGCCGGCGTACAGGATCAGCGCGCGGACGCTCTCCCGAGCGACCAGGCCAAGGTCGTGGCTGATGAGAAGCAGTGCCAGCCCCCGCCTCTCCCTCAGTCGCGAGAGCAGCTCCATGACCTCGGCGGCCACCGTGGCGTCGAGCGCCGTCGTCGGCTCGTCGGCGATCAACAGCTCCGGGTCTGCCGCCAGCGCCACGGCGAGCAGCGCCCGTTGTTTCTGGCCGCCGGAGAGCCGGTGAGGATACTCCTCCACGCCGCTCTCCGGATCGGGAAATGACACTTCGCGAAGGCGCTCCACGGCGAGGCGCCGGGCCTCGCCGGCGGAAACCGTGCGGTGGAGTCGGATGGCCTCGGCGATCTGGTCTCCAATCCTCTGAACCGGATCGAGCGCCGCCCCCGGCTCCTGAAACAGCATCGCGATATGCCGTCCGCGAATCCGTTCCCATTCCTTCTCCGACGCCTCCCGCAGGTCGCGCCCCTCCCAGAAGAACGAGCCGGACAGCCGCGCCGTTTCGGGCAGCAGGTTCATGAGCGCCCGGCCGAGCAGCGTCTTGCCGCATCCGCTCTCCCCCGCCACGGCGAGGGCCTCGCCGCGTTGGAGGTCGACTGAGACGCCGTTTACGGCGGGGAACCATCGCCCCGCGTGCGGGAGCTCGACCTTCAAGTCGCGAATGGACAGGAGGGGGGACCGGTTCATCGGATCAGAACCAATTGGTCCATGGACTCATTTGTTCATTGGAGGATTGGGACCATCCAGCCGCTCAGGGAATCACTGATCCAATCAATCAATGATCCAATGTTCCATGAATCAGATCTTCTTGACTGCCTCGAGCTCTTTCACTCGATTCACGATGTCGCGGTAGTTGGTGTTCAGACCGTACACCTCGAGAAATGTCCGGTAGGCGAGTTCGAGATCTCCCATGTCCTGGTAGACGCACCCGAGATCGTAGAGGAGGCCCACGGTCTCGACCTCCTTGATGTCCGGCGCCTCGAGCCCCTTGCGGTACCACTTGACGGCGAGCTGCGGCATCCCCTTCTCGAGAAAGCAGAGCCCGAGCATGCTGCAGCACTCGACCACCCGCTCCGGATCCTTGCTCGCGAGTTGGAACTCGCCGATCGCTTCATCGGTCAGGCCCATCTCCTTGTAGGCGATGCCCAGATTGAAATGCGTCTCGTAGTCCTCCGCGGAGAGCTGCTGCTCCACGCCCTTTTTGAATTCGCGAAAGATCTCCTCGAGCGATGCCTCTCCTTCGGGTCCGGCCATGGCCGGCGCCTCGGGAATCGGCGCCTCCTCGGCGAGTTCCTTTTCGAGCTCCTCGGCCAGGTTGAAGAATTGCTGCTCGTCGGCGAAGAGGCTCTGCTCGTCCAGCACGGGCTCGGATTCGACCTCCGCTTCGCCGGGCGCTTCGCCCGCTCTCTGCATCTCTTCTTCGAGCAGGGAACCCAACTCTTCGTAGGAGACGAACTCCGAATCGGAGGGCGCGGTCATTTCCGGGTCGGCCGTCGGCCGCGCAAATGCAGCCTCGGCGATGGGAGGCGCCCCCCCGAGGTGGAGCGACTGGCTTCCGAACTCCTCGTGGGGGTCGAGGGCAGGGAGCGGCTCCGGGACGCCCGGCGCCGGGGCAAGGCCCGCCTCGATGCCGAACTCATCAAAGCCCGATTCGACAGGGGCGGGAACGCCCGGAGACGGAGAGGCGGCAGGAGGCGCCGGCTCCGCAGGGGCGAGGCCATACCGAAGCCGGAGCCCCTTGGCGTCCGACTCGCGCCCGGAGCGACGGTAGACCTCAGCCAGCTCCTCGACCTCCTGGGAGAGGGCGGGGCTCTGCGACTCGGCCATCAGCTCGACCATGCGCAGGCGCGCGCGCAACAGGTCCGGGCGCCGGCGCACGAGCGTGCGTAGACGCTCCACGGCCTTGTCGGCCAGCCCGTAACGGGCGAACACCTCGGCCTCAACCACCAGCGTCTCGACCTCGCGGTCCTCGTTTGAGGTCGCTCCGGCGGGCGTCGAAGGCGGGGAAGTTTGCGAGGGAGGCGGCGCCGGACCGCTGAGCACCAAGGCCTCCGGGCTCTCGAACGCCAGCGAAGGCACGCGGGGCTGCGGGGCGTGGACGGGTGGAGCCTCCTCTTCGATCTCCACTTCGATCTCCGAAACCGACCCGGGCTCCGGAGCGGCAGGCGCGGCCAGCTCCGGCGCCAGCTCCCGAAGCCTCGCGGTCGCCTCCGCCTCTCCCGGCGACAGACGCAGGACATGCCGGTATCCCTCGATCGCAACCGATTCGTCTCCGGCCCGCTCCGCTTCCCTCGCACCGACCAGCAGCAGGGAGGCGGCCTCCGCCCCCTTCCCTTCGGCCTCACGGATCTCGGCGAGCTTCATGAGGGCCCCACGGTGTCCTGGTTCAGCCTCCAGGATCGGCGCCAGGTGGCCGGCCGCGCGCACGTAGTCCTTGCCGGCGCGCGCCGTGTCGACCGCCGGAACGATGGCCGTGAACGACGCCTCCACGTTGCCCTGGGCCAATCGAACACGGGAGAGTTGCACACGGCAGGCCTCGTTGCCCGCGTCGAGCGCGAGCCCCTGCTCTGCAGTCTGGACGGCCTCCGCCGGCTCGCCGGTCTCGAACTGCGCCTCCGCCAGCAGCGCAAGGACATCCGCGGATGGCGGAGCCTTCTTCAGGATCCCCATCGCGGCCGCCGTGTTCTTCTGGGTGAGGAGCGCCCGAACGAGCTTCTTTTGAATGTCCGCGTCCCCCGGCACGAGGTCGAGCGCCTTTTGGAAGACGGCCGACGCCTCGTCGTGCGCTCCGCGCTCGAGCAGCGCCGAGCCGATGATCCCGTATTGCGCGACGGCCTGATTGATCTGCCGGCTCGCGCGGTAGAGGTCGGCCAGGCGCGCCTGGATCTTCAAGTCGCCCGGATCGACGGCCGCCATCTTTCGGTAAGCGACGATCGCCTCCTCCGGCCGGTTGTTCTTCGAATAGTGATCGGCCAGGACCTGATACTGGCTGCGCGCGTCCTGGGTCAACCCTTGCTTGTGGTACAGCTCCGCGAGCTGTTCGTACACTTCCAGGCGGGCGGGATCGATTTTGTTGATCTTCTTGTAGATCGCGATCGCCTTCAGAAAGAAACCGTCCTTGGCGTAGAAGTCGGCGATCCGTGTGAAGAAGGGAATCGAATCGGACGGACGGTTGATCCGGACGTAGAGGTCCCCGACTTTGTTCAACGTCGAGATGTCTTTGGGATTCTCCTCCAGCACCCGAAGGTATTCCTTCAGCGCGGAGTCGAGCTTCCCCTTCGCGAGCAGCTTCTCCGCGCCCTGAAGGATCTGGTCCCGATTGGCCATGTTTGGGAAATTCTAGCTCGGATTCCTCGGGCTCACTTGGGGCAAACCCGGGCAAGTGCCTGAACCGGGTGTTGTTTGCGGGCGAGCCACCGAGTGAAGCGGCTTTCTCCGCCACGGCCTCATCGACGAGACCGAAAGGACACTGGAACCAGCTGCTCGACTCCGCAGGAAAATAGTCGAGTCATCCGGATGAGCCGCCAAACGAGAAGGGCCCGGATTCTCCCGACGGCCGGCCGAAACCTGTTCCGTCCGGTTCAGTGCGTCTCCCGCCGGACACCAGGCTCCCGAACCGGAGGCGCCAAAATGCTCTCGCGCTCGGAGCCCACGACCACGCCTTCGAAGCTGAGGCGGTGCTCCGGGCACGGCCCGTACAGACGCAGCGCCTCCCAATGCTCCGCCGTGCCGTACCCCTTGTGCCGCTCGAAGCCGTAGACGGGATAGCGCTGTGCGAGCTGCCGGAGAAGCTGGTCGCGGTAGACCTTCGCGACAATCGAAGCGGCTGCGATCGAAGCGCACAGCGCGTCTCCGTGCACGACGGCCACCTGCGGGCGCCGCATGCCCGGAATCGTGACGGCGTCCACGAGCAGGATTTCCGGCTCCGGCGCCAGCGCCTCGACCGCCTGGCGCATGGCGCGCAGACTGGCCCGAAGGATGTTTCGCTCGTCGATCTCCGGGGCCTCGACCACGCCGACGCCAATCGCCACGGCCCGGCGCCGCACCTCTCGGTCGAGTCTGTCTCGCGACTGCGCGTCCAGGCGCTTGGAATCGTCGAGCCCCGGCAGAACGCATTCCTGCGGCAGAATCACGGCTGCGGCGGCGACGGGCCCCGCGAGGCACCCGCGCCCGACTTCGTCGACGCCCGCTACGATCCGGTAGCCTCTTCGGGCGAGCTCTCTCTCGAGTTGGTTGAGGATCGACAGGCGACCCAGCTCCGCGAAGAGCGCGGAGAGAAGGTCGAAGGGCACGGGGCGTCAGCGCTCCGGCTACTCGGCCCGTTTCTCTTCGACCCGTTTCTCGTCGATGCGGGCGGCCTTCCCCTTGCGCCCCCGCAGGTAGTAGAGCTTGGCACGCCGGACCGCGCCCTTTCGCTCCACCTCGATGCGATCGATCACGGGGGAGTGCAATGGAAAGATCCTTTCGACTCCGATCCCGCTGGAGATCTTGCGGACGGTGAAGGTCTCGCGGACTCCCCCGCCGCGCCGCGCAATCACGACGCCCGCGAAGACCTGAACGCGCTCTTTCTCCCCCTCTCGCACCTTTACGTGCACGCGGACCGCGTCCCCGGGGGCGAAGTCCGGTATGCCCTTGCGCAGCGCGGGTTTCTCGACTTCCAGAAGCAAATCGCTCATGAGGGGTTCCTTCGACGTAAACGCGGAGTCTATACGGAGTTGCGATGATTTTGCAACCACGCCAGAAGGCTCACGGTTCACGAGCTCCGTCGGCTCGCTCGTCCGGCTCTTCGGGCCGCCGCTCCAGCAAATCCGGCCGCCGCGCCCGCGTGCGCTCCAGGGCGCGAGCTCGGCGCCAACGCTCGATCCGTGCGTGATCACCGGAGAGCAGCACGTCGGGAACCTCGAGGCCGCGGTACTCCCGGGGCCGCGTGTAGTGCGGGTAGTCCAGCCGATCACGCACGAACGACTCTCGTTCGACCGACTCGGCGCGTTGGACCACACCAGGCACGCGCCTCGACAGCGCCTCCACGAGCACGAGCGCAGCGGCTTCTCCCCCCGAGAGAACGAAGTCGCCGATCGAGATCTCCTCGTCCAGGAGCCCGAGCTCTCGCACGCGCTCGTCGATCCCCTCGTAGCGGCCGCACACGAGAAGCAGTCGATCCCGGCCGGCGAGCCTTTCGACCAGCGGCTGGTCGAGGCGCCGCCCGTCGGGGGTCAGCAGCACGCGCCACGCCGGCGGGCTCCCCTGCCGGGATTCGATGGCCTCGGCCACGACCGGCGCCATGAGCACCATCCCCGGGCCTCCTCCGTAGGGCTCGTCGTCCGCCTTCCGGTGGCGATCGCGCGAGAAGAGCCGCATGTCGGTGACGACGACTTCCAGCAGTCCCGAAGCGATGGCGCGCCCGAGCAGACTCTCCTCGAGCGGAGAGTGGAAATAGTCGGGAAAGAGAGTCAGGATCTCGATGCGCATCATGAAGAGCCCGGCAATCGATCGCCAAGCTCCGACAGTTTAAATCTCGAAGAGCCCGTCCGGCGGATCGAGAACCATTCGTCGGCTCGCCTCGTCGATCTCGACGACGATTGCCGCAACGAAGGGAACGAGCGCTGCCTTCCCTTCCGGCGTCCGGACGGTCAGCAGCGGACCTGCCGGAGTCGACTCGAGACCCGCGACGGTTCCAAGAGGCCGGCCGGCGGGGTCTTCGCACCGCCAGCCTTCGACCCGATGGCTGTAATAGAAGCCCTCCGGAGCCGGAAAGGCTTCCTCTCCCGGAACGCAAAGCTCTCCGCCGGCGAGCGCACGGGCAGCCTCCGGATCCCCGACGCCCTCAAAGCGCAACAGCCAGCGGTCGCCGTGAGCGCGCGCGCTTTCGAGGATCAGGGGCCGCTGCTCTTGCCCGCGGCGCCACGCGAGCCGAGCGCCCGGTTGGAACCGTTCGGGAAAAGCGGTCGCGATTTCGACCGATACCTCCCCGGAAAGGCCGTGAGGTCTGCGGACGGTGCCCACGAGAAGCATTCGAGACGTACGCCGTGAATCGTAAATCGGGAACCGACGGCCGCCGGCTTGGACGAGGGCTCCAGTTTCGGTTTACGGTTTATGGTTCCCGGCTCACGCGCCCCGAGTCAGTCCTTCACCCGGACCACCGCGCGCTTGCCCCGCGCGGCCGCCGCCGCATTGACGAAACCCCGCAGCGCACGCACCGTCCTTCCCTCCCGGCCGATCAGGCGCCCTCGGTCCCCCTCCGGGACGGCGATCTCATAGACGGCGGTCGCGCCTTCGAAGATCTCCGTCACGCGGACCTCTTCCGGATGTTCCGAGAGGCGGCGAACGACCGTCTCCACCAGGCGCCGCATCAGGACCCCGCTGGGGCGGCCGGTTCGGGTCGGGTCAGAAACGATTGCACCGTCGGCGAGACGAGGGCGCCTCGTTCCATCCAGTACCGCGCCCGGTTCCGATCGAACGAAACGGAGGCCGGAGAGACGACCGGGTCATAGCATCCGAGCTCCTCGAGGACCTTCGCGCGCGCGGTGCGGCGAGTGTCGGACACGACGATGCGATAGTAGGGACGATTTCGAGCGCCCATGCGGCGCAAGCGGATCTTGACCATATTTGAGAGCTGTCCTTTCCTTTGCGAGGGGGCGAATTCTAGCAGAACTCGCCTATTTGGGGGCCGGCAAGGGAAGCTTGGCGAAATCCATTCCGCGCGCGCCCTTGCGGGCCATTCGCATCAATTTGCGCATCTGTTGATACTGCTTCAAGAGGCGGTTGATCTCCGCCACCGACGTGCCGGACCCCGCCGCGATCCGTTTCTTGCGGGAGCCATTCAAGACTTGAGGGTACCGGCGTTCCTCCAGGGTCATCGAGTCTATGATCGCCGAAACCCGGGTCAGCGCCTTCTCATCGACGGTGTCCGGGCCGGAGAGGCCCCGGAACGCCCCGCCCTTGGGCAGCAGGTCGACCAGCGCGGAGAGGGGGCCCATCTTCTTCATCGAGGACAGCTGGTCGCGAAGGTCTTCCAGCGTGAACTCCCCGGAAACCGTGCGTTCCGCGATCCGGCGCGCGGAATCCTCGTCCACCCGCGCCTCGACCTTTTCGATCAAGGTCAGGACGTCTCCAAGCCCGAGGATGCGGGATGCCATGCGGTCGGGGTGAAACTGTTCGAAGTCCTCGGGCTTCTCGCCCACGCCGACGAACTTGATCGGCCTGTCCAGCGTCGAGACGACCGTCAACGCTGCGCCCCCGCGCGCGTCGCCGTCGGTCTTCGTCAGAATGATGCCCGTCAGCGGAAGCACTGCCGCGAAGCCCGAGGCCGACCGCACCGCGTCCTGACCGGTCATCGCGTCCGCGACGAAGAGGATCTCGTTCGGCTCGATCTGGTCGATGACCGACCGCACTTCCCGCATGAGGTCCTCGTCCAGGTGAAGGCGGCCCGCGGTGTCTACGATGACCGTGTCGCGCCCGGTCAGCCGCGCCTCGGCGAGCCCCTCCTTCGCAACCTCGACCGGATCGGTGCGGCCGCCCGGGTCGAAGACCGGAATACCGATCTGCCGTCCGAGCGTCTGAAGCTGCGAGACCGCGGCCGGCCGCGCGAGGTCCGCGGCAACGAGTAACGGATACCGTCCTCGCGACTTTAGGTGGAGTGCGAGCTTGGCCGCGGAAGTCGTCTTCCCCGACCCCTGCAACCCCACGAGCGCGAGCACGGCGGGCCGCCCCGACAGATCCAGGTCGACCCCGCTTCCCCCGAGCAGGGCCACCAGCTCGTCGCGCACGATCCGGGTGACTTCCAACGCCGGTGAGAGCTGCTGGAGGACTTTCGCCCCGACCGCCTTCTCCTTGACCCGCAGGGTGAACTGGCGGACCACGGGGAGCGCAACGTCCGCTTCGAGCAGCGACAGTCGGATCTGCCGCAGGGCCGTGTCGAGGTGGTACTCCGTCAGGTGGCCTTCTCCCCGCAGCTCCTTGAAGACCCCCTGGAGTCGGTCCCCCAGCCCCTCGAACATTCTCAAACCTCCCGCCAGCGGCAGCCCGCGGGCCAAAAGCCTAAGGATAATCGCCCGATTCCGCCGAGTCGAGGCGGTCCTTGCCTGTTGACAGGGGGGCCTGATGGGATATCATTCCCGCTCGATTTTTCCCCGTGGGGTTTTTTTTGCGCTAGAAAGCGGTCGACGAAAGAAGGAGATGAGGTTTATGAAGAAGTTTCTGACCCTGGGCCTCGTGGCCGTGCTCGGCATGGCACTCGTGACGGGCTGCAAGAAGAAGGAAGAGGCCGCCCCGGCGGAGTCGACTACTACCGAGGCCCCGGCTGTCGTTGAGGAAACGGGTACAACGGCGACGAGCACCGCGACGACGGCCACCACAACGACCGAGACGACGACCACCACCACGGCCACGACTTCGACCGTAACCCCGAAGATGTAGACCTGCTCGCGAGCGGAATTCGAAGGGCCCCCCGGTTCGGGGGCCTTTCTTTTTCTTGTCGACAGCCGGTCGTCGAGTGTCGGGGGTCACGGCGAGCCACTCCGTCAACTGCGGACTGGCGACGGTAGACTCAATCCATCGTGCTTCCTCCCTGGGCGGAGATTCTCCTGGCGGCCGCGGCGGTCGCCCTTGCCGCCGCACTGTTGCGCGCCCAGGCTCGGCTCGCGCGGCTCTACGAACGGGTCGCCGCGCGCGAACGAGAGACGCACCTGCTCGCGGAATCACCGGACCCGGACACGATCCTGCATCGGGCTTACGAGGCCGCCGCGCAGCTGCTGCCGATCTCCCGGTTCGACCTCTACACGATCGACGACACGGGACGGGTCGAGGAGGCGTGGACGCTCGCCGGCGAGGAGGGGCACCGGTTTCCCCGGCGCGACCCGGCGAGTCCCCACCTCGGCCAGCCGGTCGATTCACCCCGGTTGAAAGACCTCACCGCGACGGAGACGGGGCTGTCCTTTGCGCCCCGCGACCTTCTCGCGGGAGGTCCCACCACACGACGGCTGCGCTTGCCCCTCTATTCCGGCGACCGTCTCGTGGCTCACCTCGACCTCGCGAGTCCCTCGGCCGTCGGCGACCGGGTGAAGGGGGAGGTCCGCGCGCTGCTCGCTCCGCTGACGTCCGCGCTCCACGCCTCGCGCAACTGGAAGATTGCCGTGACCGACGAGCTCTCCGGGCTCGCCTCGCGCCGCTACTTCGAGAGTCGCCTCGCGGAAGAATGGGCACGTCGCGAGCGCTATGCGACGCCGCTGGCAGCCGCCATCCTCGATTTGGATCGCTTCAAGAGCGTCAACGACACTCTCGGGCACGCCGCCGGCGACCGCGTCCTGCGCCGTTTCGGCGAGATCGTTCGACGCGAGATCCGATCGAGCGACGTCGCGTGCCGATACGGCGGCGAGGAGTTCGCCATCCTCTTCGCCGAGTCCACGGCAGCCGCCGCGAGCGCCGTCACCGAGCGCATCCGCCGAGCGCTCAAGAGGCAGGAGTTCGAGTGGGAGGGAAAGTCGTTTCGCGTCACGGTGTCCGCCGGCGTCGCAGGCTCCGAGGAAATGCGGGAACGCTCGGAGCTCCTCCTTCGCGCCGACAAGGCGCTGTATACCGCGAAGGAACGCGGCCGCAACCGGGTGGTGGTCTGGCCGGGAGCGCGCGCGCGGCGATCTTCATCGGACGGGGCAAAACGGTGACGGGGAGCCGTGGAGAAGAGCGATCCCCCGCCGCCGTCGCCCCCGGTTGGCTATAGTCCCCGTCGATGGATGAAGCGACGAACCGGCTGCTCGAAGAGATGATCGCGCAGCAACGGGTCCGCCTGCTCGACATCGCACGGCGCATCGAGCCGGCCATCACGTCCGAGGATCTGCTTCAGCCGCACGACCACCCGAAAATCTGGGGCAATCCGGACTTCAACTTCGAGGACGGGATCCTGGCCGGCTACCTCGCGGTCCGCGCCGCCCTGCGGGCGAGCCGGTAGAGGAGGCCCGCCAGGCCGCGCCGCGGCGTAGAGACGCGGTCAAGGCTCCCGACCGTCTCGGCGTGAAGTCGGATCCAGTCCCGGTCCCCCGGCCGCACGCCGAGCTCCGCGAGAAGGCTCCCGCTCTCCCGAGCGAGCCGCGACAGAACCTCCCGATCGATCATGGAAGCGAAATCCGCGCCGCCGAGAGCAGCGCATGGACTGCCCGGTCCCAGGAGAGTGACGCAACCTGGCGCCGCCCCCTCTCCCCCATCCGCGCGAGACTCGCCGGGCTGCCCCAGGCGATCTCGAGCGCGGCGCCGATCGCCTCGGGCCGCGAAGGCACCACGAAGCCCGTCTCGCCGTCCAGAACGAACTCGAGCGGCCCCCCGGCATCCTCGGTGGTCAGCACGGGCTTGCCCGACAGAAACGCCTCGAGAACGACGTAGCCCAGGTCTTCGCCCGAGGGCGCCACCGCAACCAGCCGCGCTCCGGCGAAGAGCGCGATCAGCTCCTCCTCGCTCGCCTCGGGCACCCATACGATGCGCCCATCGACGCGAAGCTCCGCCGCGAGCCGCTTCAGACGGTCCTCGTCCGGACCGCGCCCGACCAGCGTCAGACGCACGCTCGGTGCCGACGGGAGGGATCGCACGAGCAGGTCCGCCCGTTTCCAGGGATCGAACCGCCCGACCGACAGCACGTAGTCGCCGAAGGGGCCCGTGCGGTACCGACCCGCGAGCGGCGGCGGGTGGTAGAGCGGCTCGCTCTCGATCCCGTTGTACCGGCGCAGTCGATCGGCCACCGTCTGCGAGTTGGCGAAGATGCGCCGCGCCTCGGAAAGCCCGACGCGGTCGATCTCCTCGATTGCCTCGCGCGTCCGGCGGTCCTCCGGCGAGGAGCCGGTCAGGTCGCTGTAGGGCGACCCGAACTGGTCGTATGCCTGGCGGTACTGATGAATCAACCACACGACTTTGTTCGGGTGGCGGGCGGCGTAGCTCGGAAAACGAGTCGCGATGACGGCGTCGACCGGGCGCGCCCCGACCTCCGTCAGGTCGAGCATGCGCCAGGCAAGGGCGCTGCGGACCAGGTCGAAGCGCTCCCGCTCGATGAGCGGCAGGGTCACGAGGTCTGCCTCGACGCCCCGCCGCGAGAGCTCCTCCGTCAGACGACGGACGTGCATCTCGGCTCCTCCAGCCGAAAACGGACTCTGGACGGCGAGGACGAGGACTCGCGGAGGACGGGACATCGTCAGGCGTCCGGCGTCCGGCGTCCGACCGAGCACGCGGGAGCGATTCCTGCTCGGCCCCGCCGGTCGAGCTTCACGCCGGACATCCCGCGTTTCACCCGCGCGGAACCCGCGCGATCAATGCGTAGTCCTGGGGCCCGAAGAGGAGGCGGTTCAACTTGGCGTCATTTTCCGTTGATTCGGCGAGCCGCTCGCCGGGGGGAAGGGGCGCGCGATATTCGACGCGGGTGTCTGGGAACCCCGCGGCCTGCGCGAGAAAGGACAGCGCCGCGGGAGGCACGGGCCGAACGTGCGTCGGGTCGAGAAAAAAGGCTCGCAAGGCCGAGAGCGAGTCGGTGTTGACGGTCTCGACGATCAAGACGCCGTCGGGCCGGAGAGTCCGGCGCGCCTCGGCCAGGAACGCGAAAACCCTTGCTGCCGACCAGTGCTCGACGACCTGGAAGGCGACCACGGCGCCGAGGCTCCCCGCTGGCCTCTGCGCGAGCAGGGACGGTGCGTCCCCTTCCTCGACCTCGAGCCCCTCTTGCCGGCAAAGCCGCACGGAGACGGGGCTCGACTCGATTCCGAAGGCCGCTATCCCCTCTTCTCGGAGGAGACGCAAGAACTCACCGCGACCACAACCCACGTCGAGGACCGGCCCCGGGGCTCCCCTCACGAAAGGGAGGTAGAACCTTTGGTTCTCCGAGATGGCCTCGGGCGCGCCCCGGTAACGCTCTTCGAAGAGACTGTAGACCGCTGCGGGAAGTGCCTCCGCCGGCGCCCCGAGCGTTTCGGCGCCGCCTTGCTCGTGGCGTGCCGGCGCCTCGAGCAGCGCGAAGCGGGCGTCCTGAATCGCGGCTCTGCGTCGCGAAAGGGCGAGCTCGCGTTCGGTCGCATCACAGAAGCTCGCAAAGCTCGCGAACTTCCCCTCCCATTCCTGTCGCAGGCGGCGAAAGGCCTCGAGGGCCAGAGCGTTGAAAGCGGCCTGGTCCCTCCAGAGGAACCGAAAGCCGCGCCGCAGAGCCTTCTTGACGCTCGAGAGGCGCGCTCCCTCGGGCACGGACGGCGTGAGGTAGCCCTCTGCGAGGCGGACGGGATCGGGCGCCGCGGCTCTCCGGTCCGCCTCGGGCGCAGCCGCCGGCGCGGCCTCCGCAATGGCCGCCCGGATCTGCTCGGCCAGCTCCTGCTCGAGCGTCTCTTCTGGCTCCACGACCTACTCCGGGGCGAAGCCCCTTCGGTTGCCGCGAAAATGCGGCCCGCCCCAACGCGTCACTTGGCGGCGGCCCCGCTCTCCCGGTCTTCTTCCGCAAACCGGATCATTTCGAGCGCGAGGGCCAGGAGGACGGGGCCCAGAAACATTCCGATCATCCCGAAGGCCGCCAGCCCTCCCAGCACGCCGATGAAGACCGGCAGCGTCGAGATCTGTGCCCGCCCCGAGATCAGCATCGGCTTCAGGATGTTGTCCGCGGAACCAACGACGACCCCGCCCCAGATCGCGAGAAAGATCGCCCAACCCCAACGGCCCTGCGCGCCGAGCAGAAGGGCCCCGGGGATCCAAACGAGCGCGGTGCCGCCGACCGGCAGTAGCGCACAGACGGCGGCAAGCACGCCGAAGACGACGGGCGACGGCAGCCCCGCGACTCCGAATCCGAGGCCGATGAAGGCTCCCTGCGCGAGGGCCGTGACCAGCGAACCGAGGACGACGGCCCTCGTGACGGAGGAGAGGTGCTCGACGAGCCGCTTCTTGCGCGCTTCGTCGATCGGAATCAGCCGCATGATCCGCCGGGCAAACTCGTCCCCATCCCGACAAAAGAAGTAAACCAGAAAGAGCGCTAGGGCGAGCGACACCATCGCGCCGAGCGCCCCCACGAAGACGCTCCGACCGCTCGCCAGAAGGAACTCGACCGCGCGGGTCAGCCCGTCGACGAGCCACTTCTGCACCTGATCCGTGGTCACCGGAATCCGGTCCTGAATCGCGTGCAGAATCCGGTCCACGACCGGAACTTGAAGGATGTCGCTCGGGCGGGCGATCTTGTACTGATCGGCCATCGCCGAAAGCTTCGTGAGCAGATCGGAACCCTGACCCACGAACGCGACCGCAAGGGACACGGCGGGGCCGACGATTCCCAGGATCACGATCGTCGTAAGAACGAGGGCCGCGGCGCCCTTGCGCCCCTTCAGCCTCTTCCGAAGCCACCGGTTCGCCGGAAAGAGCAGAAACGCGGCCAGCAGCGCCCAAAGAATCGGAGAGAGAAACGGAGCGAGAATCCGGAAGAGCGCCCAGAGGAGAACGCCCGCGAACACCATACCGAAGACTCGCGAATGGAACACCTTGTCTCTTTCCATGGCTCTTGTCGCCGATGCTAGCATCGACCGGGTGACGCCCGATCGCCCCGCTCCTCGCAGTGACCGCGCGTTTGCGGCCGGCGTCTTCCGAGAAGAGGCCCGGCGCGAAGGCTTCGCCCGCACCGGCATCGCGCGGGCCGGCGAGCCCCCGGCCTTCGGACGCTTTCGGAGCTGGCTCGAGGCCGGCCTGCACGCGGGGATGAAGTATCTCGAGGAGACCTGGCAAGCGCGCGCGGACACCTCGCGGATCCTGCCCGGGGCCCGGTCCGTCGTCTGCCTCTCGGCCGACTATTCCTCGGCTCCGTTCCGGGCCCCGGACGGCGCCGAGGTGGCCCGCTACGCGCGGGGAGCGGACTACCACGGCACGTTGCGCGACCGGGCCGAGCGTGTCGCCCGGCGGGCCGCGGAGCGGATCGCCGGCCGATTCGCCTACCGCGTCTGCGTCGACACGACGCCGCTCGCCGAACGCTCCTTCGCCGCCGCCGCCGGGCTCGGCTGGATCGGCAAGAACGGATGCGTCATCGATCCGGAGCGCGGGTCGTACCTGCTGCTCGCCGAGATCGTGACCGACCTCGACCTTCCTGCCGACGACCCGATCGCCGAGCAATGCGGAGCCTGCGCGCGCTGTCTTGAGGCGTGTCCCACAAACGCGTTCGTCGCGCCGGCGGTCGTCGACTCCGCCCGATGCCTCGCGTACTGGACCATCGAGCATCGCGGCCCGCTGCCGGATCACGTCAAGGAAGCTCTGGGCGACCGTGTCTTCGGCTGCGACCTTTGCCAGGAGGTCTGTCCCTGGAATTTCTCGGCCGCAGCCTCGCTCGACGAGGGCGGCCCGCCTCCCACCCGGGCAGAGTGGCTTGCGATGGGTCCCGGGGCGTGGCGCCGGCGCTACGGCCGCACGGCGCTCAACCGGGCAGGCCGCCGCGGGCTGCAGAGGAACGCCGCGGCCTCGAGCGGCTCGGCCGGAGATCGAGCGTTGCTGCCCGCGCTCGAGCGCGCGGCGTGCGTCCGGGAGGCGGGGCTCGCCGAGGCCGCCGGCTGGGCGTTCACGCGCCTCTCGGCGTCGGGTCGCGGATAGACTATCGCGCTCCGCGAAAGGACTTCTCCATGGACCTCCAATCCTCGCTCTTCCTCGCGCTGCTCCTCTTGTCCCTGGCGCTCTCCGCGTTCTTCGCCGGAGCCGAGACGGCCCTCGTCTCGCTCGGGCGCATCGACTTGCAGCGGATGCGCGAGAGCGGCGACCCCAAGGGCCGGCTGATCCGAGACCTCAAGGCGCAGACCCCGCGGTTGCTCGCCACGATCCTCATCGGGCAGAACCTGTTCGTCAGCTCCGCCTCGGCGCTGGCAACGGTGCTCCTCACCAACTGGATCGGCGAGAAGTACGGCGTGCCCCTGGCGATCGCCTTCTCGACGGTGACGCTCTTCATCTTCGCCGAGATGACCCCTAAGGCGATCGGCGCGGCCTCGCCGGCCGCAATCTCACGGGCGGTCGCGGGTCCGCTGACCGCCATCATGAAGGTCCTTTCCCCGATCGCGACCCTCTGCGTGCGCTTGACGACACGCGCTCTTCGGCTCTTCGGCATTCCGGAGCGGGAACCGACCCTGACGGAGGAGGAGATGAAGAGCGTCATCAACCTCGGGGCGGCGGAGGGCGCGATCCACCCCGAGGAGCGCAAGCTCCTCCATCGGGTGCTCGAGTTCGGCGACAAGACGGTGCGCGACCTGATGGTTCCGCGCACGAAGGTGATCGCCCTGCCCGACACCGCCGGCTTCGAAGATGTCCGCCTCCTGCTCGGCGAGCACAAGCTCTCCCGCCTCCCGATCTACCGGGGTACCCTCGATAACGTGGTCGGCATCCTGCACGCCAAGGACCTATTCGACCTCTCGGACGCGAATGAGCAGAATTTCCACCTCGCCGATCATCTGCACCCGCCCTTCCTCGTCCCCGAGTTCCAGCGCGCCGAAGACCTCTTCAAGGAGATGCGCCGGCGGCGCACCCACATGGCCGTCGTCGTGGACGAGCACGGCGGAACCGCCGGCATCGTCACCATCGAGGATGCCATCGAGGCGCTACTCGGGCCCATTCAGGACGAGTTCGACGAGGAGGAGAGCCCGGGATTCGTGCCGGCCGGCGACCGCGCGTATCTGCTGGAGGGCACCTTCCGCCTCCAGAACCTGGAGGAGCAGTTCGGCTTGAAGCTCCCTCGTGACGAGGCGGAGACGATCGCGGGTCACCTGATGCTGCGGTTCGGCCGGATTCCGCGCAAGGGAGAGCGCTGGAAGGGCCGCTTCGCCGACTTCGTCATCGAGGACGCGACCCCGACCGCGATCCGCCGAGTGCGGATGATCCTGAAGGAAAAGAAGCCGTGACACATCGGCTCGTTGGTCCATTGCTGCCGACTGGCCACCTTGCCCCCCGTCCATCCGCACGCACCCAGGAACCGGTGCAAGCTGCCTCGAAGGAGTGACTCTGGAACCCAAAACGGTGGTCTTGATCCGGGGTGATGGCATCGGGCCGGAGGTGGCCGACGCGGTGATCTCCATCCTCGACAAGGCTCGTGCGCCGCTGATCTTCGAGGAGGCCGTCGTGGGGCGGGAGGCCGAAAAGAGAGAGGGCGACCCCCTGCCCGCGCGCGTGCTCGACGCAATCCGGAGGCACCGCGTGGCGTTGAAGGGCCCGGTCGCAACGCCAATCGGGGAGGGCTTTGCGTCGGTCAACGTGCGGCTACGCCAAACGCTGGAGCTCTACGCCAACCTGCGACCCGTGCGGAACATCCCGTCGGTCACGACCCGGTTCCAGAATGTGGATCTGGTCGTCATCCGCGAGAACACGGAAGACCTGTATGCCGGCCTCGAGCACGTGGTCGTTCCCGGTGTGGTCGAGTCGCTCAAGATCATCACCGAGGTCGCCTCGACGCGCATCGCGCGGTACGCCTTCGCGTACGCACGGCGCCAGGGGAGACGGCGCGTCACGGCCGTGCACAAGGCCAACATCATGAAGCTGTCCGACGGGCTCTTCCTCGACTGTTTCCGGCGCGTCGCCGAGTCCTATCCCGACATCCAGGCCGACGATCGGATCGTCGATGCGACATGCATGCGGCTGGTCATGAACCCCGAGGTCTTCGACGTGCTGCTTCTCGAGAACCTCTACGGAGACATCGTCTCGGACCTCGCCGCGGGTCTGGTGGGGGGCCTCGGCCTCGTGCCGGGCGCGAACCTCGGAACGGAGATCGCGATCTTCGAGGCGGTGCACGGCACGGCGCCGGACATCGCCGGGCAGGACCGCGCAAATCCAACCGCGTTGCTCCTCTCGGCGATCCTGATGCTCCGGCACCTGGAGCTGCCGGCGCTCGCGGAGCAGGTCGAGAAGGCACTTTACGCGACGCTGGCCGCCGGCATCCGGACGCCGGACATCGGAGGGTCGGTGGGCACGCGCGCATTCGCGAGGGCCGTGGCGGAGCGGCTTGCCTGAGCCCGCGCGGCAAATGGAATCCCTCCGGGGCCGGTACCCGGCCTCACCCGACGAGGAGATCTGGGCCGACGAGCCCTTCGAGACCGCCCTCGCCTTCGGCCGCCGGGCGCCGCTCGAGGTCGAGATCGGCAGCGGGAAGGCCCGCTTCCTGATCGAGTCGGCCCGCCGGAATCCGGGCAACGACTTTCTGGGCTTGGAGCTCTCGCTCGCGTACTACCGCGTTTGTCGCGACCGCCTCGCTCGGGCCGGACTCTCCAATGCCCGGATTGTCCGGGCCGATGGGCGGCGGTTCGCGCAGGCGGCCCTTCCCCCCGCCTCCGTCCGCGTCTTCCACGTTTACTTTCCCGACCCCTGGCCGAAAAAGAGGCAGCGCAAGAGGCGGGTTCTCGACGGCGCGGGGCTCGCGATCCTCTCGTCGCGGCTCGAGCCGGCGGGACTGTTGCGCATCGCGACCGACCACGCCGACTACGCGGCGATGATCGAGCCTCTCTTTCTGACTGTACCGAGCCTCGAGCGGCTCGATTGGGGCTGCCTCTCAGCGCCTCCCGAGACCAACTACGAACGCAAGTACCGGGAGGAGGGAAGGCCCATCTGGCGGTTTCTCCTGCGCCGATGCTGAGGTCCCGGGCTTGCTAGACCTCCGACGGCGGTAACCCCTCGAACGAAGCGACGCGCCGAAGGAAGCGTACGAAATACTGCGTACCCGATAGAAGCGCCACCGCAACGACGATCCACAGGGCTGCCTTGCCGGGAACGACGAAGAAATCATGGCGCAAAGCGAGGATCAGAAGGGACGCCGCTAGGATCTGCGAGAGCATTTTCGCCTTGCCCCAGCCCGACGCGGGGATCACGATGCCCTGGCCCGAGGCGATCGCCCGCAGTCCCGACACGGCGAACTCCCGGCCGACGATGACAACCACCATCCACGCGGGCGCGAGCCCGAGCTCAACCAGCGAAATGAAGACGGCCGAGATGAGCAGCTTGTCGGCGATCGGATCGAGCAACGTGCCGAAGGTCGTGATCTGTCCCCGCCGGCGCGCGAGCCAGCCGTCGAAAAAGTCTGTGGCTGTCGCGGTCAGAAAGATGAGGAGGCCGACGGTCTCGCGACCGTCGAACTTCGTCAGAAGCACCACCACCAGGAAGGGAACCAGGAAGATGCGCAGGAGTGTGAGGGAGTTGGGTAGGTTGAGCTTCAAGGACATCAGCGCGAGCAGGCTGTGGAAGAAGGGCGTGGTGCGGCGCCGGCGAGAGCTCTCAAGGCAGCCCGGACGCCCGGCTCCGGCTCTCGAATCTCTCGGGCGCCGTTGGCGAAACGACCGACGCCGGACGAGAGTTGGACACGACGCCCGCATCGATTCTTCGGCTGCCTGCGAGGCGCCGGTCCGGCGCAGGCGGTCACCCGTGGCTTTTTTGCGGGCCTCACGTCTTACGTCTCACGCCTCGAGCTTCTCCCCGGCGATAATACGCCCATGAATCTCGCGTGCCCCGTCCATGAGGGCCGCCGCGCTCACCGAGGCTGTCACTACTGCCGAAAACCGATTTGCCGCCTCTGCGAGCTCGCGATGCGCGGCCACGTTTACTGCTCGCCGCGCTGTGCTCGCGAGGACGGCCGGCTCGCCTTCTGGAGGCCACTCGGTGAGCGCCTCGGGCGCCCCGTCCCGCCGCGCCTGGCCCTGGCGGTCGTGGCGCTCGGCGTGGCCGCGCCGATGCTCCTCGCCCTACGGACGGTCGGAGAGCTCGACCGGCTGAGCCGGCAGGCTTCCCCGCCGCCGCTTCGGCGCTTGCCTGCGGCACGGATCGAGACGGTAACAGACGCGCCTTCCGGGGCCCGTATCGAAGGAATCGCGTCGCCGGGCAGCGCCGTGTTTCTCTTCGGCGCGGCCGGCTTCGTGACGTCCGGCCCCGTGGCCGGCGGACGCTTCCACTTCGAAGGAGTGCGCGAGAAGGGCCCCTACCGCGTCGGGATTCTGCCCCTGTCGGCAGAAGCGGCCGCCCCCGCGTCGGCCGTTTCTCCACCGTTGGAGCGGCCGGCTCCGGCCGACAGGACTGGCGCGCCCGCCGAGTCCAGAATTTCCGCTGCCACACTGCCGCCCTTCACCGCGGCCCCACACCGGAGCTATCCGACTCCATCCGGCTCCGCTGCGTCCGTTTCTCCCTCGCTTCTCGTGCCCGATCTGACCCGTGGCCCGGCAGACCGGCCCGAGATCCTCGTGTCCTTCGACGCCGGCTCCTCCGACCGCGGCGCGCGCCAGATCCTCGACGCCCTGCGCGAGCGCGGCATCCGCACCACGGTGTTCCTGACGGGTGACTTCATCCGACGTCACCCCGACCTCGCCCGCCGCGTTGCGAAAGACGGGCACGAGGTCGGCAACCATACCGACACGCACCCGCACCTCACGACCTACGCCGAAGACGGACGTCAGGCGACGCGCCGGGGCGTCGATCGCGCATTCGTGGCAAGGCAGCTGCGAGCGACAGCCGAGGCCTGGCACGCGGCCACCGGAGGCACGCTGGCGCCGCTGTGGCGGGCTCCCTACGGAGAGCAAAACGGGCAGATCCGTGGCTGGGCAGCCCTGGAAGGATACTGGCACGTCGGCTGGACAGGCGGGCGCGCGGGACTGGATGGCCTCGACTGGGTCAGCGACCCCTCCTCGCACGCCTATCGGAGCGCGGGAAGAGTCGTCGACCGCCTCGTTTCCCATGCCGAGAACGGTGGAATCATCCTGCTGCATCTGGGCAGCGACCGCGAGGACGCGGTAGCTCCGCGCCTGCCGGAGCTGCTCGACGCGCTCGCCCGCCGCGGCTTTAGCTTCTCACGAGCGTCGGACTTCCTGACCCGGATGGGTCTGACCGATGAGCGTCTCCTCGCGCTCGCGTCCAGAAACCGCTCGACCGCGCCTTGAGCCTCCATCTGGGCACCGACGGCTGGCGCGGCCTCATCGCCGAGGACTGCACCTTCGAGGAGATCCGCCGCGTGGCGGCCGCGACCGCGCGCTGGCTCGGCGGTAAGAGCGCTCCGACCGGGGCTAATTGTGTCGCCGTCGGCTACGACACCCGCTTCCTCTCGCCCGAGTTTGCATCCGCGGCGGCCGAGGAGCTCGCGCGGGCGGGAATCGCCGTCCTCCTGTCGGATCGCGCGATCCCGACACCCGCCGTGTCGTACCACGTGCGGCGGCTTGGGCTCGCCGCCGGAGTCACAATCACGGCCAGCCACAATCCCGGCATCTACAACGGCTTCAAGATCAAGGCCGCGTTCGGCGGCAGCGCGACGCCGGAAATGTATGAGGCCGTCTCGCGCGAGGTGGGCAAACCCCCTCTCGAGCCTGCACGCCCTGGACACGTCGAGACGCGCGACCTCTACACTCCCTATCGGGATCGGCTGGCCTCGCTCGTCGACCTCGCGGCAATCCAATCGGCGGGGCTCGTCGTGCTTGCCGACGCCATGCACGGAGCGGCCGGTTCCCTCGTGGCGGAAATCGTCGACGGCGTCAAGACGCGTGTGATTTCTCTTCACGCCGCGCGGGACCCGCTCTTCGGCGGCGTTCACCCCGAGCCGATCGCCTCGAACCTATCCGAGGCGGGCGAGCGTGTGCGCGCGGAGGGGATCGACCTCGCGGTCGCCAACGACGGTGACGCCGACCGGTTGGGGGTCCTCGACCAACGGGGTGAGTTCGTGTCGCCGCATCGGGTTCTCGCCCTGTTGCTCCTGCACGCCTTTCGCCGCCGCGGCCTCTCGGGTGGAATCGCCCGGACGTTCTCGACGTCTCTGCTGATCGACCGTGTGGCCTCCGCGCTTGGGGCGCCGGTCTTCGAGACGCCCATCGGCTTCAAGCACGTTGCCGAGCTGATGAACCGGGGAGAGGTGGTCGCGGGGGGCGAGGAGAGCGGCGGCTACGCTTTCGCCTTTCACCTGCCCGAGCGGGACGGCGTGCTCGCGGCGCTCCTGCTACTGGAAAGCCTCGCCCTCTCCGGGCGGGACCTGGACGGCGCGCTCGAGGAGCTGGCGCGCGAGTTCGGCGCCTTCGCCTACGGACGGCGGGACGTGTATCTGCCGGTGCCGGTGATCCGCGCTTTCCTGGAGGAAGTCCGGGCGGCCCCTCCCGAGCGGGTGGCCGACGAGGCGGTCACTGAGGTACGGGATCTGGACGGCGTCAAGTACGTACTCGACGGGCGTGGCTGGCTGCTTCATCGACTCTCGGGCACCGAGCCCATGATCCGGCTCTAC
Source organism: Thermoanaerobaculia bacterium (assembly GCA_041481715.1). GTDB lineage: Bacteria > Acidobacteriota > Thermoanaerobaculia > UBA5066 > Gp7-AA6 > DATBFU01. The sequence goes on from JBGPCK010000003.1 coordinate 25,839, forward strand.
TGCGAGCACGAACGTGAGCACACCGCGCGGCGCGCGCTCGACGAGGCCCAGAAGCGGCTCGGAAACTTCGCAGCGGCTCGAGGCGTCCAGCCCCGAGCGCACCTGTAATCGTCTGCGGTCAGATCCGACGGCGGTCGGCGGCGCCGGCCCCACGGTCGGTGGCCCGACGACGCGGGCGCGGAGGCTCGGTCAGAACGGTGCCCTCCCCCTCGAAACGGACTTTGGGGGCACTCGCAGAATCGGGCTGCATGACCTCCTCGAGGAACCGGTCCTCGAGGACGGCGGGAAGCAAGTTCCCGGTCCACGCGACGAGGTCGTGCGCCGAGACGATCAGGGGGAAGTCCGCCGAGACCTCGTGCGCCAAGAGCGGCCCCGTCACCGAGAGGATCACGCTGCCCCGCCCCTGGATCCGAAGGATGTCCACGCGCCGGTTCATCCGGAAGTCGTGGATCGGCTCGAGACGGAAGGAGAGACCGTGATCGAGCGCCAGTAGCCGGCTCCCCTCGAGCGAGAGCGACTGCCCGGACAGGTCCCGCCGGAAGGCGTGCCGTCCCGGGTCGTTGACGAAAAGATAGCCCCGGCCGTCGGCCCTCAGGATGCTCTCCAGGCGCGTGCCCCGAAAAGCCTGCTCGGCAGTGTATCGGAGGTTGCCGCTGTACCAGACGACCGAGCCCTTTCGCACGTAGACCACGCCCGGTGACGCGATTTCGAGGGCTCCGTCCGCCCGCACGACGAAGAGCGGATGGGCCTCGGCCGGCCGGTCGGCGGCAATCTCTTCCGTCCATCCTTCCGTGCTGGGCTCGCGCTCGATCTCCCGCGTCGGCTCCGGCTCGGCCGGCTCGCTCGGAGCCGTCTCGCGCGGCGGGCCCACGGGAGCGTCGGAGCCCGAAGGCGGGACGGGTGTCTCGGCCGTGTCCGAAATCGAGGCCAGCCGCAGGAGGGTGCGGGCGGGGATCTCCGGCTCTGGCGCGTCGCCGTGAACCGCCGCGGGCTCGGCTTCGCCGATCGGCAAGAAGGGCGGCGGCTCGGAAACCCTCGGCGCCTCTCCGGCGGCTGCGCTGCGCTCAACCGCCACGGGTGTCCGCGCCCGCAGCGCGTCTTCGAGTTCCGACACGAGCTTCTTGGCGCCCGCAAACCGCAGATGCTCGAGCGCGAGACCGAGCTTGCCCCGGTTGCGATAGAGGAGCCCCAGGTAGAGGTGGCTCCTCGCGTGGTCCGGCTTGATCTCGACCGCGCGCCGCAACTCCTGCTCCGCGTCCTCGAGCAGTCCGGCCTTGAAGAGAATGAGACCCAGGTTCGCGTGCAGGACCGCCGAGTCGGGATTCTTTTGCAGCAGGACCCGCGCCGCCTGCGCTGCCTGGAGGAAGTTGCCCCGCTTGAACTCGAGGATCGAGAGCAGGTTCAAGACATCCTCGTCCTCTGGACGCAGCATCTGCGCCTGCTCGAGCTCCTGGCGCGCCGCGTCGAGCCGCCCCTCCCGCAGACTCTTGCGCACGCGGATCAGGTGGACGAGAAAGACGCCCTGATCGATCGAAGGGGTTTCGCCGGGGGCTCGCGCGACCATTGGCCCTCCTCCGCTAGAGGGCTTCGCGGCCCGCGGGAGGCCGTCGGAACGGTTCGGTCGTCAGAACCAGCCGGTTGTTCGCGTCCCGAGTGACCCGGACCGGCCGGCCCTTGGCGGCGCCATAGGTCGTTTGGGAGGGAAGACCGAAGCCGCCACCGAGCGATGACTTGCCGTAGTAGGCCGTCAGGGCCTTGTGCACGTAGAGCCTCGTTTCGTCGTACGGCGGGATCCCGCCATAGCGCAACACCGCCGCCTCGCCCGCATTGTATGCCGCGAGCGACTTGGACAAGTCGTTGCCGAAGAGGCCCATCAGGTAGGACAGATGCCGCGCACCGCCGCGGATGTTCTCGGTAGGATCGAAGATGTCGCCAACGCCGTGCCGCGCTGCGGTCTCCGGCATCAGCTGCATGAGGCCGCGTGCTCCTTTGCGCGACACGGCGGCCGGGTTGAAGGCGGATTCGACGAGCATCACAGACTTGACGAGCTTCGGATCGAGCGAGTGGACCCGGGCCGCCTCATCGATCAAGCCGTCGTAGAGCGAAGGCGTCGAAACCCGCAGCGTCAGCCAGTCGTCGCTCTTTGCCAGAGCCGCGTGCACCGACTCGCCGATGCCGTCGTTGTAGACGATCCGGTGGCCATCCTTCCAAGCCGTGCGCACCCGCGCGTGCGCCGGAGGGCAGCAGGAGAAAAAAATACCCAGGCCGATGAGGCCTCTCCAGTTCATTGCGATTTTTCGGTTCGAGCCCGAGACTCTAGGCATTATAGCGCAGGGCAAAGGGTGGAGCCGAACGAGATGGAGAGGAGAGCCACCGGCGGGCCGAAACCGTCGCTGTTCCGCCTCCCACTTCACGAGACTTCCGCCACCTCTCCCAGGAGCTCCCGCAACGCCGCCTCCGCTTCCGCTAGGGCCGCCGGCAGCAGGGCCTCGTTCTTTCCGCCGGCCTGCGCCAGCTCTGCCTTGCCGCCGCCACTGCCGCCGAGGACCTTCCCGATGCGGGCCGCGAGCCGGGACGCGGGCACCCGCACCGACAGGTCGGGCGTTACCGCGGCCACTACCGAGGTCTTCCCCTCATGCGCGGTACCCACGACGACGACCCCGCTCTTGATCCGCGCGCGCAAAGTGTCGGAGAGGTTACGCAGCTCCGGGATCGACAGGCCCGGAGCGATCCGGCGCACCAGGGAAATGCCCCCAACATCGACGGTCTCGCCGGAGGCGCTCCCGTCACCGGAGGCGAGCTTCAAACGGAGCGACTGCAGCTCGCGCTCGAGCGCCTTGAGCCTTTCCTCGCGCTCCTGCCACCGCTCGAGCAGCGACTCGCGCGGCGCCTGCGCCGCGGCGGAGATCTCGTTCAATGTCAGCTCGTCGCGGGACAAGAGCTCCACGGCGCCGAGAGACGTCACCGCCTCCAGCCGCCGCACTCCCGCCGCGAGCCCCTTGTCCGAGACGATCTTGAAGGCCCCGATCTCTCCCGTTCGTCCGACGTGACACCCGCCGCAGAGCTCCGTCGAGAAGCCCGGGACCTCGACGACGCGCACGCGCTCCCCGTACTTCTCGCCGAAGAACATGTCGGCGCCTCGGGACCGGGCCTCCTCCATCGCCACGACCTCTTTGGAGACCGGGTGGTCCCGGAGGATCTCCTCGTTGACCAGTCGCTCGATCTCCGAGAGCTGCGCCGGGGTCGTCGGGCTCGCGGCCGCGTAGTCGAAGCGCAATCGGTCGGGCGCGACGAGAGAGCCCATCTGCCGCGCCGAGGGCCCCAGCACCTGACGCAGCGCGGCGTGGAGCAGATGCGTGCCCGTGTGGTTCGCCTGCGTGCGCCGACGGGTCCACTCGGGCACGGACATCGTGACCGAGGCTCCGACCTCGAGCCTCCCCTGCGCGACCCGCAGGCGATGCACGATCAAGCTCGGAATCGGTCGCCGCACGTCGGTGACCTCCGCCAGCCCGCCCGGCCAGGTCCACGTCCCCGTGTCCGCCACCTGGCCGCCCCCTTCGGGATAGAAGATGGTCTTGTCGGCGACGGCCTCGCCGCTCTCGCCAATTTCCAGGCGCGAAACGGATCGTCCCTCCCGCAGGAGACCGACGAGCCGCGCCCCCTCGAGGGATACGAAGTCCAGCTCCGGATAGCCTCGGAAGACGGAATGCGGGTCCGGGAGCTCCAGCGACTCGTAAACCAGGACGTCGGCCGCCTCGAACTTTGCGGAAGCGCGGGAGCGCTGGCGCTGTCCCTCGAGTGCCTTCTGGAAGCCCTCCAGATCCACTTGCATCCCCTCGTCGTTGGCGATCTCGCGGATGAGCTCGAGCGGCACCCCGTGCGTGTCGTACATCGTAAAGACCTGGTCGCCGGAGAGAATCGAACGACCGAGCCGTCGATACCTTTCAATCTCGTCACCGACCAGGTCGATTGCAAACGACAGGGTCTTCGCAAACCGCTCTTCTTCGGCGAACAGCAAGCGCTGGATGCGCTCGATTGCCGACGCCGCCTCGCTCGAGTCGAAGAAAACGCCACGGAAGCCGGTAACGACGTCCTCGACGAGAGCACTCAGGATGGGACCGGGAAGCTCGAGCTGCCGGGCATACCGTAGGGCTCTCCGGATGATTCGACGGAGCACGTAGCCTCGACCCTCGTTCGAAGGAAGAGCGCCGTCCGCCATGAGCATCGTTGTGGCCCGAGCATGATCGGCGATGACGCGAAAGGGGGCTGCGAGCACCGATACGTCTCTGCGGTACTGTTTTTGCGACAGCTGCTCGATTCTTTCGATGATCGGCCGAAAGAGGTCCGTGTCGAAGTTGTTGTGGACGCCCTGGAGGATCGCCGTCACTCTTTCGAGCCCCGCGCCGGTGTCGACGGAGGGCTTGGGCAGCGGCGACATCTTCCCCGAAGCGTCCCGCTCGAACTGCATGAAAACGAGGTTCCAGATCTCGAGCGTGTCGTCCCCGGCGGCGTTGACGAGCTCCGCCCGGTTGCCGGCCGGATCCTCTCCCTGGTAGTAGTGGAGCTCCGAGCAGGGCCCGCAGGGCCCGGTCTCCCCCATCGCCCAGAAGTTGTCCTTCTCGCCGAAGCGCAGGATGCGCGCCGCCGGCAAGTGTCGCTCCCAGAGCTTCGCCGCTTCGTCGTCGTCCGTGTACACGGTGGCCCAGAGGCGCTCGGGATCGAGGCCATACCCCTTTTCCCGATCCGTCGTGAGCTCCCAGGCGAAACGGATGGCCTCGTCCTTGAAGTAGTCGCCGAAGGAGAAGTTGCCGAGCATCTCGAAGAAAGTGTGATGGCGGCCCGTGTAGCCGACATTGTCGAGATCGTTGTGCTTGCCGCCCGCGCGCACGCACTTTTGCGAGCTCGTCGCGCGCTTGTAGTCGCGCTTCTCCCGGCCGGTGAAGACGTCCTTGAATTGATTCATCCCGGCGTTGGTGAAGAGCAGCGTCGGGTCCTCGGCCGGGATTAAGGAAGACGAAGGGACGCGGCGGTGGCCACGCTCCTCGAAATACTTAAGGAATCTCTCCCGAACTTCCGTCGATCTCATGGGAGTCCCGGATCATCGCAGAAATCGCGTCCGGGGCGAAGCCCCGCTGGAGCAGCGAGCGGCGGACGCGCTGCTGACGCTCTCGCGGCGGGAGTCCGGCCGCGGCCTTCCAGAACCTCGCAAAGGCGCGCGCGAGCGTCCCGTTTTCCAGACCGTCTTCCAGCTCTTCCAGGGCCCTGTCCGCCGTCTCTTCGGAAAAGCCGCGCGCCGAGAGCTCCCGCGCGATCCGCCGGCGCCCGTACCGCGCCCCCCGGGCGCGAACCAGCGAGCGCGCGGCAGCGCGGTCGTCCAGCCACCCCTCGGCCTCCAGGCGCGCGAGAGCGCCGCGCGTCGAGGACGACGTGAAGCCGCGGCGCTCCAGGTCCCGCCGCAGCTCCTCGTTTCCCCGCGACCGCACTCCGAGAAGCCGCAGGCCCCGAGTGTATGCGGCCTCGGTCGACTCGGGTTGATCGGTCTTTCGAATGCGGGGCGTCGACAATTCTCCGAGCGCTTCGCCCGACGACTTACGGCTTCCGCCTCTGGTGCGCAGTTCAGCGCGTTGCGGGCGGCTGGTTGCTGAAGTCGAAGGGGGATTCCTCGCCGGCGACGCTGCTGTACTCGCCTGGCGCCTCGAGCTCCGAGTCCATCTCTTCGCGCGCGATGTCGGAGGTGGACTGGATCCCCTGAAGCTTGAGCTTGAACTCGTTCGGGTTCGTGGCGCGCTTCAAGGCCTCGTCCAGCGTGATCAGGCCCTGCTTGTAGAGCATGTAGAGCGACTGGTCGAACGTCTGCATGCCGTACTGCGACGTGCCGGCCGCGATCGCGTCCTTCAGGAACTTCGTCTTTTCCTTGTTCTCAATGCACTCGCGGATGTATTGGGTCCGGATCAGAATCTCCGCCGCCGGAACGCGGCCGAGTCCGTCGGCCCGCGGCATCAGGCGGAGCGAAATGACCGCCTTCAACACCGCGCCGAGTTGCAGCCGGATCTGCTTCTGCTGGTGAGGCGGAAAGACCGAAATGATCCGATTGACCGTCTCGGTCGCATCGAGGGTATGCAGCGTCGACAATACGAGGTGCCCCGTCTCCGCGGCGAGCAACGCCGTCTCGATCGTTTCGTAGTCGCGCATTTCGCCCACCAGGATGACGTCGGGGTCCTGGCGCAGAGCGCTGCGCAGCGCCACCGAAAACCCCTTGGTGTCCACTTCGACCTCGCGCTGGTTGACGATCGACTTCTTGTCGCGGTGGAGGAATTCGATGGGGTCCTCCACCGTGACGATGTGCTCGTTGCGCAGCGTGTTGATGTGGTCGATCATCGCCGCGAGCGTCGTGGACTTGCCCGATCCGGTCGTCCCGGTACACAGCACGAGACCCCGCTGCTCCAGGCAGATCTTCTCGAGCACCGGCGGCAGCAGCAGGTCGCGAATCGTCAGGATGCGCGCCGGGATGACGCGCAGCACCAGCCCGACCGTGCCGCGCTGCTGGAAGATGTTGCAGCGGAAGCGGCCCAGATTGGGAACCGAGTAGGCGATGTCGATCTCGAGATCGTTCTTGAATTTCTCTTTCTGGCGGGCGGACATGATCGAGAACGCCATCGCGATCGTGTCTTCCTGCATCAGGCGGCGCGTCTCCGTCAGCGGAATGAGCTGCCCGTCGATTCGGATGACGGGAAAGGCGCTGACTTTCAGGTGCAAGTCAGACGCTTTGCGCTCGACCGCCACCTTGAGCAGATCGTTGATGTGCATGAATTAGCCCCTTTTGGCCGTTAAGTTTACGCCGGTTGGAGAGGGTTGGAAAGAGCGTTCCATGGAAAAGCCGATCGGTGACCGGGGGCCCTTGGCGGGCGAGGAGCTCGCGTAACTCCTTGGCCGCTAACTCTTAGCTGTTGCCCGTCGACTAGCCGCGACTGCCGACGGTCGATTCGACCGGCACCGGCGTCAGCCACCCGTAACGATCCTCGGACTCCCCTTTGACCAGCGCGAAGAACTCCTTCTGCAGTCTCTCGGTGACGGGCCCCCGCTTGCCGGTGCCCACGGGAATCCGGTCCACCGACCGGATCGGCGTGACCTCGGCCGCGGTTCCCGTGAAGAAAGCCTCGTCGGCAATGTACAGCATCTCGCGGGCGATCTGCTGCTCGACCACCGCGTAGCCGGCGTCGCGCGCAAGCGTCAGAATCGAATCACGCGTGATACCCGGCAGAATCGTGCCGGAGAGGGGCGGCGTCAGGATCTTGCCGCCGTAGACGAGAAAGATGTTCTCGCCGCTGCCTTCGGAGATGCGGCCTGCATTGTCGAGCGCGATCCCCTCGGTGTACCCGTTGGTGATCGCCTCCATCTTGATCAGTTGGGAATTGAGGTAATTGCCCGTGGCCTTGGCCATCGCCGGAAAGGTGTTTGGCGCCATCCGGTTCCAGGAAGAGACGCAGACGTCCACGCCTCCTTCGATTGCCTCGTCCCCAAGGTACTTGCCCCAGTGCCAGACCGCGATCAAGACCTCGATCGAGCTCTTGAACGGGTTTACGCCGAGCGCCCCCAGACCCCGGTAGACGACCGGACGGATGTAGCACTCGTCGAAACCGTTGGCGCGAATGGTTTCGAAGATCGCCTCTTGAAACTCCGAGCGCGTGTACGGAATCTCCATGCGGTAGACCTTGCAAGAGTCGTACATGCGCTTGATGTGCTCATCCAGGCGGAAAGCCGCCGAACCGTTGCGTGTCTTGTAGACGCGCGCCCCCTCGAACATTGCCGAGCCGTAGTGAAAGACGTGGGAGAACGCGTGAATCTTCGCGTCGGCGAAGTCCACGAGCCTCCCGTTCATCCAGACTTTTTTGACGTCGTCGTAGGACATCGCGTCACCTCCGAGGGAGATCGAGGCGCGTGGCGGGTACGCGGCAGTATCCTCCGGCGCGGAACGCGGTGTCAATCACACGGAGGTGCCTCCGAGGAGGCCGGTCGCGCGCGAAAGCGCCGCGCGCAGAAGCACGAGCCCCGCAATCACCGCGGTCTCGGCGCGGAGCCGGCCCGCCGGAAGCGACGTCGGATTCCATCCCAGGTCCCGGGCCACTTCCACCTCCGGCCGCGTCCAGCCTCCCTCGGGCCCGACCGCGAGGGCCGCGGGGGCGGACGCGAGCGCGGCCGGGAACGGCTGCCCTTCCGGATCGAGAAGGAACCGGTGCCGCGCCGTTTCCTGTTGGAGGGCATCGGACATCGGCAGAGGCCCCACGATCTCCGGGCAGCGAGGCGCCCCGCATTGCTTGGCCGCGGCGCGGGCGACGCGCTCGAGGCGCTCGCGCAGAGTTTCGGTGGCTCGGAACGCTTGTGTACGTTCCGCGCGTACGAGCACGAGACGCGCCACGGCGAGCTCCGTAGCCTTTTCCGCCATCCAGGACAGCCGTTCGACGCGACCGGCGGCGACATAGAGCGCGACCGGCGGCCCGGGATCCGCGGGATCGAGAACCCGCTCGGCCAGGACCTCGATTCCCGAGCGCGAAAGGCGCGATACGCGCCCGAGCATCTCTCCACCCTTCCCATCGAAGAGGACGACCGGATCTCCGGAGGAAAGGCGCCGGGCGTGCGCGTGGGCGGACTCCCCGGCAGGCAGGCGCAGGGCCTCACCCACCGCAGGTAGCCTCTCTACGAAGAGCCGCGGCACAGGCACAGGCAGCTCCAAGAGCCTTCGCGGTAGCGCGAGAAGAGGCGGAGTCGCCGGAAGCGCGCCCGGGCGGTCAGGGACTGCTCGCGATCCGCCGGAATGCCGGACACAATCAACCGTCCGCCCGGCTCGACGCGCGCGGCGAGCACCGAGAGGATCGGAAAGAGCTCTTCGGGGAGCATGTTGGCTACGACGATCGTGAATCTTCCGGCCGCGGCCGCTGCGGGCCCCGCGAAGAGACCGACGCGGGCGCCGAAGGGGTGACGCCGCACGTTCTCCCGCGCCACGAAAACGGCGTCGGCGTCGGTATCGAAGCCCACGGCTCGGGCGGCGCCAAGCGCCACGGCCGCGAGGGCCAGAATGCCGGACCCCGTCCCAGCGTCGAGCAGGCGGGAATCCGGCCGCACTTCCTCCTCGAGAGCGAGCAGTGCAAGACGCGTCGACTCGTGGCCTCCCGTTCCAAAGGCTCGGGAAGCAGGCACCCTCAGCGCGATGCGGGAAGGGGGTGTTCGGTCCTCTCCGGGGTCCCCCGGATCGATCCAGAGGCGCCGCCCGACGGGAAAGGGACGGGAGGACGCCCGAAACGCCTCGAGCGGATCCCCCTCCGGTATATCGGTCGTGAGGGCGACATGGTATCCACACGCCTCGACCGCCGACCTCGCCCGGCGCGCCGAGTCCGCCGTACGGAAACAAGCCACCAGGTCGCGCCCCTCCTCGAGCAGCCCGAGCGGTCCGTGCATCGAGAGCAGGCCGACGAGAGTATCGTCTCTCGCCTTGCGCGGGACCAGGAGGCGGGAGTACGTCAGGAGCGACAGCGTTCAGCTCTCAGCTTTCGGCGCTCAGCTCGCAGTCCGGCCCTCCTCTGGCTGACAGCCGAGGGCGGACGGTTACGAGAAGATCTTCTTCGCCTTTCCAAAGACCGATTTCCCGCCGACCGGCGCGTTGGTCAGCCCGGCATACTCGCGCAGCAGATCCTTTTCCTTCTCCGAGGGCGACTCCGGGATCAGGACGCCCGCCCGGACGACGAGGTCGCCCCGTCCCCGTCGCCCAAGCCGTCCGAGACCCTTTCCGCGCAGCCGAATCTCGGAGCCGGCCGCCGTGCCGGGAGCGATCGTGATTTTTTCCGGGCCTTCGAGCGTCGGCACGTCGATCTCGCCGCCGAGAACGAGGGTCGGGTACGGCAGGTCGAGAAGCAGGACGACGTCGTCACCTTCCCGTTTGAAGACCTCATCCTCGGCGACCGTCAGCACGACGTAGAGATCTCCGGCCGGCCCCCCCCCCGGACCCGCGTCGCCTTCGCCCGCCAGCCGCAGCCGGGAACCGGTCTCGACACCTGCTGGGATCCGAATCTCGAGCTTGTGGGAGGAACGCCGGCGCCCGTCGCTCCGGCATTCCGGGCACGGGTGGTCGATCACGCGCCCTTCGCCACGGCAGTTGGCGCAGGGCCGCGTGACGGAGAGGAACCCTTGCGAGAAGCGTTGCCGGCCCCGGCCGCCGCAGGCGGGACAGGCATGCGGACGGGAGCCCGGCGCCGCCCCCGAGCCGTGGCAGTGCTCGCAGCGCTCCAGGCGCGAGACGTGCAGAGGTGCCTCGGCGCCGAAGGCCGCTTCGCGAAACGAGATCTCGATGCGGTAGACGAGATCGCTGCCCTGAGTGGGCCGATTTCCGCCGCCGCCGAAACCGAAAAGCTCGCCGAACAGATCCGAGAAATCCGCGAACACCGACGGGTCGAAACCCGAGAAGCCTCCGCCGGAGGTAGCCCCCGGCGAAACGCCAGCATGGCCGAATCGGTCGTAAAGGGCGCGCTTTTCGGCATCGGAGAGCACGGCATAGGCCTCCGACGCTTCCTTGAACCGCTCCGCCGCCTCCGGATCGTCCGGATTACGGTCCGGGTGCGACTCCATGGCCAGCCGCCGGTAGGCCGACTTGAGCTGCTGCCCATCCGCGTCCCGGGCCACTCCCAGGACCTCGTAGTAGTCCCTCTTCTGCGGCATGCCGCTAGCAGGTTGCTGAAGAATGGTGTGGAGCGGCGTTGCGAGCGCCGCGGGGCCAGATGCGAGGCGACGCGACGCAGGCGATGCCGTTCGCATCGTCGAGGAGGGGCAACAAAGCAGATGGCCCCGCGCCGCCGCAACCCCTTGGGGCGGCTGGCCTCTTGCTCGCGGCGACCTCAAGTCTCATGAGAACCTCCCGACGCGATTGCGTGCTCGCCGCGAGTTGCAAGAGACCAGCCGCGACGCCCGCATCCATTCTTCAGCACCCTGCTAGGACGTAGGCGGCAAGGCGGGCGCGGTGCCGCCGCCCACCCGCTGGAGCATGATCCGAGTCAGAACCTTGGAAACGCCCTGCATGTCGAAAATCGCCTCGTTCAGGGCCTCGCGGGAGTCGCCCCCGGCGATCTCCCGGGAACGCTTCAGCGTCTCTTCGATGCGCTCCCTCTCGTCCGGCGCCAGGGCCTCTCCGAATTCCGCCAGAACCCGCTCGTTGGAGGCGAGCATTCCCTCCAGGCGATTGCGCACCTGGGCGAGCTCGCGTCTCTGGTGATCTGCCTCCGCGAAGGCGGAGGCCTCCTTGATGATGCGGTCGATCTCGCCCTGCGAGAGGCCGCCGGCCGGGTTGATCTGAATGCCCTGGGCCTTCCCGGTTGCGAGGTCCCTCGCCGAGACATTGACGATGCCGTTGGAGTCGATGGCGAAGGTGACCTCGATCTGCGGGATGCCGCGGGGCGCCGCGGGGATGCCGACGAGCTCGAAGCGCCCGAGCGACTTGTTCTCCTTGGCCACCTCGCGCTCCCCTTGCAGCACGTGGATCTCGACGACCGACTGGTTGTCCGCGACCGTGGTGAAGACCTTGGTGTTCTTGGTCGGGATCGTCGAGTTTCGCTCGATCAGCTTCTCGAAGACGCCTCCGTGGGTCTCGATACCCAGGGACAGAGGAGTGACGTCGAGCAGGACGACGTCCTTGATCTCGCCCTTGAGCACGCCCCCCTGGATCGCCGCTCCGATCGCGACGACCTCGTCCGGGTTGATCTCCCGATTGGGCTCACGGCCGAAGAGCTCGGCCACCATGCGCTGAACCTTGGGCGTACGGGTCTGACCACCCACGAGGATGACCTGGTCCACGTCCGAGGGCTTGAGCCCCGCGGACTGGAGCGCGTCCAGGCAGGGCGCGGCGGTGCGGTCGATCAGGTCTGCGACGAGCGATTCGAAGCGCTCTCGCGTGAGCGTCCGGTTGATGTGCTTGGGACCGGATGCATCCGCCGAGATGAAAGGGAGCGTGATGGTGGTCTCGGTCGCTGTCGAGAGCTCGCACTTGGCCTTCTCGGCGGCCTCCTTCAAGCGCTGTAGGGCCATGCGGTCCTGCCGCAGGTCGATGCCCGTCGCCTTCTTGAAGTCGTCGAGGAGCCAGTCCATGATCTTCTTGTCGAAATCCTCGCCGCCCAGGTACGTGTCGCCCGCGGTCGCCTTGACCTCGTAGATCCCCTCGCCGAGCTGCAGGATCGAAATATCGAACGTGCCGCCGCCCAGGTCGTAGACGGCAACGATCTCGCTGCCCTTGCGCTCGAGGCCGTACGCCAGGGACGCTGCGGTCGGCTCGTTGATGATGCGCAAGACCTCCAAACCCGCGATGCGTCCCGCGTCGCGCGTGGCCTGCCGCTGCGCGTCGTCGAAGTAGGCGGGGACCGTGATGATCGCCTCGGTGATCTCCTCGCCCAGAATTTCCTCGGAGAACTCCTTGATCTCCTTCAGGATGAACGCGGAGATTTCCTCCGGGCTGTACTCCCGGCCACGCGCTCGGATCTTCACGTCTCCGTTGACTGCGCGCACGATCTCGTAGGGAAGCACCTCTCGAGCGTGCTGCGTCTCCTCCGAGTCGAATTTGCGCCCGACCAGGCGCTTGACGGCAAAGACCGTGTTCATGGGGTTGGTGATCGCCTGCCGTTTGGCGATCTGGCCCACGAGCCGCTCCCCGTCCTCGGTGAAGCCCACGATCGAAGGGGTGGTGCGGCTGCCCTCGCGGTTGGTCAGGACCTGCGGGGTAACACCCTCCACGACGCCCGCGCAGCAGTTGGTCGTCCCGAGATCGATTCCGAGGATCCTGCCCAAGAGCCCTCCTGACGAACACGGAAAAAGGGAGCCGGAAACCCCTGTCTCCGGCTTCGCTGTTAGCGAACCATTTTACCCCGGATCAAGCAGTTGACTCCGGGGAGGCGTCGATCCGGAAGCACGCGGTCAGAGGTTCTCGGGGTCCGGCTCGGGCGTGGATTCCCGGTCGCGGACGGCCACCTTCACCGCGGCAGGGCGCACCAGCCGGTCCTCCAGAATGTAGCCCTTCTGGAGCACCTCGAGGATGCTGTTGGGCGGAACCTCACCGGTCGCCTCCGTGGCCACCGCCTCGTGTCGGTTGGGATCGAACGCGACGCTCGTGTCCACTTCCTCCAGGCCATGCCGCCTCCAGAGGTCCATGAGTTGCCGCCGGATCAGGCCGATGCCCTGCCCGAAATGGCTCTTCCGCTCCTCTGCGGACGCGTGCGCCATTGCCCGTTCGAGGTTGTCGAGAATTGGGAGAAAGTCCCGCGCCAGATCCATCAGCGCGACGCGAAAGTGCTCGCGCTTTTCGCGCTCGGTCCGCTTGCGGATGTTGTCGATCTCCGCCATCTTGCGCAGGTGGCGATCCTTCAACTCCGCCAGATCCCGTTCGACCGAACGGACTTTCTCTTCGGCGGCCTGAATGGCGGACCGCTCCTCCTCGGCCAGCGCGTCTTCCAGGCTCTCTCCGGAGTCCCGGACCTCGATGGTCTCGTCGTCGACGGGAGCCGCCGCGCCTTCCCGCGGGCCGTTGCGCTCGCTCATTCTTCGTCCGTGGTCGGCGCCGTCCCCTCGCGGCCTTCCAGGCGTACCGACAGGGCGCGGCCGAGAAGCTCTACGACGGGGATCACGCGCGGATACTCCCGGCGCGCGGGTCCGATCACTCCGAGCATCCCCGTCAGTGTCTCTCCCGAACCGTACGACGTCAAGACCGCCGAGAGCCGCGGGTCCGCCGTGAGCGCCTCCTCGGATCCCAGGACGACGCAGGTCTCGCGCGACTCGAGGAAATGGGCGAAGAGGGAAAGCAGACGCGTCTTCTCATCGAAGGCGTGGAGCACCGTCTTCAGCGACTCGACATCGGAGAACTCCGGCTTATCCAGCAGCCGGGCGGTGCCGTCCACGTAGATCCGTTCCTCCGGTTCGCGCTTCTCCAGAGCCCGCCGGGCCAGGTCCCAAGCTCGCTCGAAGATGCGGTCGCAGGCGGCCCTCTCCTGCGCGAGTTCCTCGAGCAGCTTGCGACGCACTTCGTGCAGCGTGAGGCCCCCGTACTCCCGCGTGAGCCGGTCACTGGCGGCCTCCAGCTCGGCGGAGGAGTATTCGATGTCCGTCTCGAGGACGCGGGAAATGACGGTGTCCGGTTCGTTGATCTGGACGACCAGGATCTTGCCGGGTGCCACCGAAAGAAAGCGCAGGCTCTTCAAAACGGTGTGCAGCGCATCCGGCGCTACGACAAACCCGACCTCCCCCGCCAGCTGAGACAGCAGCCGCGAGGTCGCCTGGAAGAGCCGCGTGATGTCCCCGCCGGCGGATGCCAGGTCCGAATCCACCTGCTCCCGCAGGTCGACCGCGACCCTGCGGTGCCGCATCAGCTCGTCGATGTAGAGCCGGTAGGCCTGGTCGGTCGGGATCCGCCCGGCGGAGGTGTGCGGCTGCATGAGAAAACCGCCGTCGGTCAGGTCCGCCATGATGTTGCGGATCGAGGCGGGAGAGAGGCCGAACCGGCTCGACTTGAAGAGGGTGCGCGAGGAAACGGGCATCCCCGTGTCCACGTGGACGCGGATGATCTCCCGGAGGATCGCCCGGCTGCGGCTGTCGAGGGTCTTGTTCACGATTGGGCCCCGCTGGCGCTCGGGAAACCGCAGCGCCACAAGTCCACGGTAGCGGCTTGCCCGGGGCGAGTCAACTGTCGCGGTCAAGAGTCTACGGAAGCAGGAGTTACTGGCGATAGACTCAATCAGTGGACGAAATCCTCGAGGTGCCGCTCGTCCTCGTCGGCCCAGGCCGCGCCGGCATGGCGCTGGCGCGCTCCTGGATCCGGGCGGGCGGGCGGCTGGCGGGCGTCGTCGGCCGGACGACGGAGTCCGCCGTCCGCGCCGCGCGCGAGCTCGGCACGACCGGACGCACGGCCGCTTCGATGTGGCCGGGTTGCGACCTGCTCGTTCTCGCCGTGCCGGACGATCGGATCGGATCGGTCGCCCAGGACCTCGCCGGACGAACGCGCTCTCGGCTCGCCTTCCATCTTTCGGGTGCCCTTCCCGCGGCCGTTCTGGCCCCGCTCGCCCAGGGCGGCGCGGCCGTCGCTTCCCTTCATCCCCTGAGGGCGTTCGCGGGCGATCCGGGGGACGACTGGCGTGACGCCCTGATCGCGATCGAAGGAGACGCGGAGGCGGTCCATGCGGGCGAGCGGATCGCGGCGGCGCTCGGAGGCACCGGGCATCGGATCCGAACCGAATCGAAGCCGCTTTACCATGCGGCGGCGACGCTGGCGGCCGGAGGCACGATGGCTCTGCTCTCCGTGGCGGTCCGGGCCGCAGTAGACGCCGGACTTCCGGAAGGGCAGGCACGCGCGGCCCTCGCCAGGCTGGCCTCCGAGGCGGCGTGCGCCACGGCCGAACGGCCTTTCCCGGAGGCCTTCACCGGACCCATCGCCCGGCGAGATGTCGAGACTGTGCGCGCGCACCGCGAGGCCTCGGCCGATCGTGCCGATTTCTTGGACCTGTACCGCCGCCTCGCGCGCGAGATCCTGGCGACGACCTCCGGACGCGGAAAAGAAGAGGAGATCCGAGCGATTCTGGAAGATCCAGAGGATCCGAAGCCGCGCGCGGCACCACCGGAGCGAGGCCGTTGATAGGGTCGGCGCCCCATCCCGGTGCTACAATCTCAGGCGTTTTCCTCCGTCTCGAGGGCGCATAATCACGTCATGGTCTTCTTCAACTACGCCACCATGCAGATGGCGGCCAAGATCGTCTATTACGGTCCTGGTCTTTGCGGGAAGACGACCAACCTGCACCACATCTATGGGCGAACCGCGCCGGGTTCCCGGGGAGAGATGGTCTCGCTG
The DNA here is from genome assembly GCA_041481715.1 of Thermoanaerobaculia bacterium. Lineage (GTDB taxonomy): Bacteria > Acidobacteriota > Thermoanaerobaculia > UBA5066 > Gp7-AA6 > DATBFU01. The sequence continues at coordinate 41,701 of JBGPCK010000003.1, forward strand.
GAGACCGAGACGGACCGGACGCTCTTTTTCGACTTGCTCCCGCTCGACGTGGGGGTCATCGGCGGCTTCAAGACCCGAGTCCAGCTGTACACGGTTCCGGGCCAGGTCTTCTACAACACGACACGCAAGCTCGTCCTGAAGGGGGTGGACGGCATCGTCTTCGTCGCAGACTCGCAGCGAGCCATGAAGGATGCCAACATCGAGAGCTATCAGAACCTGCGCTCGAACCTGGCCGAGATCGGCGTCAAGCTCGAAGAGCTGCCGCTCGTCTTTCAGTACAACAAGCGAGACCTCGCCAACATCCTCGCCCTCGACGAGCTCGAGGACACGCTGAACCCCGGCCGAACCTACGAGGGCTACGAGGCCTGCGCCGTACTCGGTCAGGGTGTCTTCGAGACCCTCAAGGCCATCTCACGACTGACCCTGCGGTCGCTCAAGAAGCGAATGCTCGGCGAGGAGCGGCCGGCCCGCCCGGCGATGATCGCCACAGTGGCGGAAAAGCCGGCGCCCTGGGCCCCACCCGAGCCCGCGGCGCCGGCGATCCCCGATATCCTCGAAGAGCTGCGGACGACCGCCGCCCGCGCGCCGCAACCGCCCGCCCCGCCGCCCGAGGAGGAGGTCCTGTCGTTCGACGAAGAAGACAGGGAACCGGAGGTTCCCATTCCCGCCGCGGCGCCGCGGGAGACCGTCGGATTCGACGTGGCCTCGGTCGAGACGGTCCAGGAGTTCGAAGACGCGTTGAACTCGCTCGACTCCCCTCTGCCCGAGACGGAGCGCGTGGCCGAGGAGCCCGAGATCGCCGACGTATCCTTCGCGGAGGCGCCCGAGCCGGTTTCCGTGGAAGAGGTGAAGCACGTCCGCGTCCGCTCGAACATCGACATTCTCGCGGAGCTCGAAAAGCTCCGAAAGGACGCGACCGCGACACCCGTTACCGAACGGCCGGCCAAACGCCAGGCCCCAGGCATCTCGATCGACGATCTGCTCGCGTCGAGCCTGAACCACCGCAAGGAAATCAGCCGGATTTTCGAGCTCCAGGTGCCCAAGAGCGAGCTTTCCGGCGGACACCAGGTCACCGTCGGACTGCGCATCGAGGATCGCGACCACAATCCGGTCGGCGAAGAAAAAGTCTTCGCGATCGAGCTACACACCCGGCCCGACCTCGAGAAGCTCTTGCTCTCGCTCAAGTTCCACATCTTTACCAAGTAGCCGCGCGGGCTTCTGTCCTCATCTTGGGACACGGGATCCTGAAAAAGCCTTTGCATTAGCCCGAAAACCGGGTTTACCCTTTTTCCCAATGATCAATCGAGAACCTCGTCGGAGGGGGGGAGACTGTTTGTTTTTTGGACTCTCCCTTCTCCTGGCCGGCTGTGCGACCGCGCCGGTGGCACAGCCCAAGGTATCGGCGCCACCGTCGCCCGAGCAGACCGCCATCCGGCAGGCCGGCGAGGAGTTCTCCGCCGGGCGGGAAGCCGCGCTCTCGGGCGACTTCGCTTGCGCGCACGACCAGTTCGACCGCGCTGTCCAGACGCTCTCCCCGGAAGGCTCCCGGTCCGCTCCCTCGCCGGAGCTGCTCGCCTTTTCCCTCGAGGTCTACGAAGGGATCCTCCGGTATGAGGCGCTCGCAGCCCCTCCCGAAGACAGCGCATCGGTTGAAGGAGGGATCGCCCCGGAGCTCTCCCCGATCGAGGCGCCGGCTGCCAGCGCCGAGGCGATCTCGACCGCGCGGGATGCCGTTGCTTCTGATGTGTCGGGCGAGACCTACGACATCCCGATCGTCGTCAATGATGCCGTTTTGAAGGTCCTCGCGACGTTCCAGGGCGAGCTGCACGAGATCATCGCGCGGGGGCTCGCCCGATCCGGGCGCTATGTGCCGATGATCCATCGCATCTTCCAGGAGGAGGGGATCCCGACGGACCTCGCTCAGGTCGCCCTGATCGAGTCTTCCTTCCTCCCGCGCGCCCGCTCGCCCCGGGCCGCCCACGGCATCTGGCAGTTCATGCCCCGTACGGGGCGCCAGTACGGCCTGACCGCCAACGCCGTCGTGGACGAGCGCAGCGACCCCGAGAAGGCCACGCGGGCCGCGGCAAAGCACCTGACGTACCTTCACGAGCTGTTCCATGACTGGTACCTCGCGCTCGCGGCCTACAACGCGGGGGAAGGAAAGGTGCTGCGGGCCCAGGAGCGAACCGGGTTGAACGATTTCTGGCAGCTCGCCGCCTCGGGCACGCTGCGCGCGCAGACGCAGAACTACGTGCCCGCGGTGATCGCGGCCACGCTGATCGCCAAGAACCCGAAGCACTACGGCTTCGACGTCGAATACGAGTCCCCGCTCAAGTACGAAACAATCAAGCTTGACCGGCCGGTCCGGCTGCGCGACCTCGCCCTGACAGAGGGAATTTCCCTCGAGGACCTCGAGCGGCTCAACACGGAGTTGAAGACCAGTGTCACCCCGCGACAGCCCGAAGGGTACGACCTGAAGGTCCCGATCGGGTCGCGGGAGGTCGTGCTCCTCGCGTTCGCGGCGGCGCCCACCGCGAGGCTGACCGCGCCGCGCCGGCACTCCGTACGACGCGGAGAGACGCTCGGATCGGTCGCGCGCCGTTACCACGTCTCGGTCGCAAGCCTCGCCGCCGCCAACAAGCTTCTTCCGACGGCGAAAGTGAGCCGGGGCGAAGTGCTCTCGATTCCGAGCCGCGAGACGGTCAAGGTCGCGGCGAAGAGCCCGAAGGAAAGGGCGGCGCCCGCGCCTGCGGAGCGCAGCTACCGGGTCAAGGGAGGCGACACGCTCTACGGGATCGCCCGGCGGACTGGGACGACCGTCGACTCTCTCATGGCCGCCAATAGCCTCGACTCCCCGGAGCAGATCAAGCCGGGAGACAGGCTCAAGATCCCGGCGGCGCTGCCCCGTTGACCCGCGGGCGACCAGGCTCGCCCAACTTGAATCGTTGAACGTTAGGCCTTAGACTCCGTTCGTCCTCATCCCCCGCGGGCGTTACTCCTCGCACCCGAGGAGGCCCCATGCTGGCCCGCGTCCACTCCGCAGCCCTGAACGGTATCGATGCCCGCGTTCTCGAGGTCGAGGTCGACGTCGGCAACGGCCTCCCCTCCTTCACGATCGTGGGTCTGCCCGACGCCAGCGTGAAGGAGGCGCGGGAGCGAGTCCGCTCGGCACTGAAGAACAGCGGATTCCCCTTCCCCGTCGGCTCGATCACGGTCAATCTCGCCCCCGCGGAGTGGCGCAAGGTGGGCGCCGCTCTCGACCTCCCCGTGGCCGCCGCGCTGCTCTCGATCGGCGGCCTGAAGCCCCGCGATCGGCGAAAGCGAATGTTCATCGGGGAGCTCGGCCTCTCCGGGCAAGTGCGTCCCGTGCGGGGAGCCCTCTCGCTCGCTCTGGCCGCCAAGGAGGCGGGATTTGAAGAGCTAATCCTTCCGGCCGAGAACTCTTCCGAGGCGGCCGCGGTCGAGGAGCTCGCGGTCGTGCCGGTCCACTCGATCTCGGAGGTCGTGGCCTATCTATCCGGAGCGAAATCGATCGCGCCCGGCACTCCTGCTCTTGCCGGCCAACCGGACTCGACCGGCGGCGGCGTCGATTTCGCCGACGTGCGGGGCCAGGCAGTCGCGCGTCGCGCGCTCGAGATCGCGGCTGCGGGGGGCCACCACGCCCTGCTGGTTGGGCCGCCCGGCGCCGGAAAGACGATGCTGGCTCGGCGACTCTCGACCATCCTGCCGCCGCTCTGCCGGTCGGAAGCCATCGAGGTCACGAAGGTCTGGTCCGCCGCGGGAAGACTCCCCGCCGGAGCGGGACTTCTCTCGACACCGCCGTTTCGCGCTCCGCACCACGGAATCTCGGCCCCCGGGCTGGTCGGCGGGGGCACCCACCCGGGGCCCGGGGAGATCTCGTTCGCCCACCGCGGCGTCCTTTTCCTCGATGAGTTGCCCGAGTTTCGCCGCGACGTGCTCGAGGCGATCCGGCAGCCCCTCGAGGAGCGTCGGATCGCCTTGGTTCGGGTGGGGGGCGCGTGTGTCTTTCCCTGCGACTTTCTCCTCGTCGCCGCGATGAACCCGTGCCCCTGCGGCCACGCGGGGGATCCGACGCGCTCCTGCGTGTGCGACGAGCTGCTCAAGCGCCGCTACACGCGCAAGGTTTCCGGGCCCCTGCTCGACCGGGTCGACCTGCACGTCACGGTCCCCGCCGTGCCATGGCGCGAGCTCTCCCACTGTGCGGACCCGGAGCCCTCCGCCGCCATCCGCGAACGCGTCCTGCGGGTGCGGCGGCAGGCCGCCCTGCGGGCCCCGGGGGTCCCGGCCTTCCGCAATGCGGACCTGCCGATCTCGGAGCTCGAGCGCATCGCGGCGCTCGACCTGCCGGCCCGGCGGCTGCTCGAGAGGGCCGTCTCGCGGCTGCCGCTCTCGGTGCGGGGCCTCCACCGAGCCTTGCGCGTAGGCCGCACAATCGCCGACCTCGAGGGCAGCGAGAGGGTCGGCGCGACCCACCTGGCCGAGGCGATCTCCTATCGCCCTCGGACAATGACTGGCCTTGTGGGCAGGCTTGACAGGTTCCCGCCCGCTCCATAGGATGCCCAAGCACTCCGATCGGAACATGCCATTTGTGCGGGGTGACAGGGACGGCCCTGTGGCGTACGGCGACAGGTATGCCTGGGCCCCCGGTGAGGAGAAACGGATGACGCGGTACAGCACGATCATCTTCGTTCCCCACGCCCAAGCCCGATTCCGGAAAATCACCGTGTCCACTCGCCTCCTGGCTTCCGTTGGCGCCGCAGCGTTTGCGCTCGTTGTTTGCGCCGTCGCATTCGGCTGGGCCTACCTTTCGACGGCGCGGCAAGACCGGCAGTACCGGGAAACGATCGCCGAGAACACCCGTCTGAGGTCTTCCGCCCGCACCCTGGAGCAGCGCCTGGCGGGACTTTCTCGACAGATCGATCAGTTCGAGGACCGCACGAGACGTCTTGCCATCGTCGCGGGCTTGCCGCGCGAGGCTGCCGGGCTCGGCGGCCCGTTCGAGACGACCGATCGCCCCGGTCCGATGTCGCCCGAGCGCCAAACGGCGATCGCCGCGCGCCTGGACGCCCTGGAAGGTCAGCTCGCCCGCCGCGAGGCGCTCACCTCCTCGACCCCGACCGTCGCGCCCGTGCGGGGCCTGCTGAACTCCGGCTTCGGTTCCCGCTCCGACCCCTTCACCGGCTCCCCCGCCTTCCATACCGGCCTCGACATCTCGACGCGCTGGCGCGAACCGGTCCTCGCGACGGCCGCGGGGACCGTGGTCCGCAGCGGATGGTCCGGCGACTACGGCAACGTCGTGGAGATCGATCATCCCGCGGGATACCGCACCGTCTACGGCCACCTCGACCTCATCCTCGCCCGAGAGGGACAGAGCGTGAAGCGGGGGGATCGGATCGGCCTGGTGGGCTCCACGGGTCGATCGACCGGACCGCACCTGCATTACGAGATCCGCCTGGCCGACCGCGCCGTGAATCCGCTCGACTACATTCTCGACGCGCGCTGACGCGCCCGCGTCAGACCGGAGACCGGCTCGGCTTCCTGGTTCACGCCCCAGGGTTCACGGTTCACGCCTCACGCCTCAGGGCTGACGAGCCGCCGCGCCCCGGCGTCCAAAGCCAAAAATGTGAATAATTAGCCGGGGAAGGCTGTTTACGGCCCAAATATGATCAACCGCGCGCTCGCCAAGGTCTTCGGCACCCAGCACGAACGCGACCTGAAGAAGCTCGCGCCGCGCGTCGAGGCGGTCAACGCCCTCGAGCCGCAGATCAAGGCTCTCTCCGACGGAGAGCTCCGCGCCAAGACCGACGAGTTTCGCGCCCGGCTGCGAGAGAAGCTCGAGGGCGTGCCCGAGGAGGAATTGCGCGAAGTCCGCGATCGCGCCTTAGACGGCCTGCTCGAGGAGGCCTTCGCGGTCGTGCGCGAGGCCTCGCAGCGCACCCTTGCCATGCGCCCCTTCGACGTGCAGCTGATCGGCGGCATCGTCCTCCACCAGGGAAAGATCGCCGAGATGAAGACCGGCGAGGGCAAGACGCTCGTCGCCACGATGCCGGTCTATCTGAACGCCCTCGCCGGCCGAGGCGTCCACGTGGTGACCGTCAACGACTACCTGGCCCGGCGCGACGCCGATTGGATGGGCAAGATCTACCGGTTCCTGGGTCTGACGGTCGGGTGTATCCAGAACTCGCTGCTCGACGACGAGCGACAGAAGGCCTACGCGTCCGACGTGACCTACGGGACCAACAACGAGTTCGGCTTCGACTACCTGCGCGACAACATGAAGTTCGAGCTGGAGGCCATGGTGCAGCGCGGTCACGTCTATGCCATCGTGGACGAGGTGGACTCGATCCTCATCGACGAGGCGCGCACGCCGCTGATCATCTCCGGGCCCTCCGAGGAAAACACCGACATCTACTACCAGTGCAACCGGATCATCCCACACCTCTCCAAGGGGACAGAGGAGAAGGACAAGTTCGGCAACAAGATCACGACCGGCGACTATTTGGTCGACGAAAAGTCGCGGACGGCGGTGCTCACCGAGGAGGGCGTCGGCAAGGCGGAGCGGTTGCTGAAGGTCGAGAACCTGTACGAATTGACCAACATCGACCAGTTGCATGGCGTCGAACAGGCCCTGCGGGCGCACACCCTCTACAAGAAGGACGTGGACTACATGATCAAGGACGGCCAGGTCCTGATCGTGGACGAGTTCACCGGCCGGGTGCTGCCCGGCCGCCGCTGGTCCGACGGGCTTCATCAGGCCGTCGAAGCGAAGGAGAACGTGAAGATCGAGCGCGAGAACCAGACGCTCGCCACGATCACCCTCCAGAACTACTTTCGCCTCTACGAGAAACGGGCCGGCATGACGGGCACCGCGGACACCGAGGCCTCCGAGTTTCACCAGATCTACAAGCTCGACGTTGTCGTCATCCCGACGAACATGCCGATGATCCGGGCGGACCACCAGGATGTCGTCTACGCCTCGGAGCGGGAGAAGTACGAGGCCGTCGCCGACGAGATCGTCGGCCTGCGGGAAAAGGGTCAGCCGGTCCTCGTTGGCACGGTTTCGATCGAGAAGTCGGAGCGGCTCTCGGCGCTGCTCAAGGGCCGGAAAGTCCCCCACGTCGTCCTAAACGCCAAGTTCCACGAAAAGGAAGCCGAGATCGTGGCCCAGGCCGGCAAGTCCGGTGCGGTCACGATCGCAACCAACATGGCGGGCCGCGGCACCGACATCGTGCTCGGCGGAAACCCAGAGGCCTTTGCCGAGCACCGGCGCCATGAGGTGCAGAGCGAGGAAGAGTTCCAGAGAATGCTGACGAAGATCCGGGCCGAGGCCGCGGAGGACAAGAAGAAGGTCATCGCCTCCGGCGGTCTCTTCATCGTCGGCACGGAGCGCCACGAGTCCCGCCGGGTCGACAACCAGCTGCGCGGCCGGAGCGGCCGTCAGGGCGACCCCGGCGCCTCGCGCTTCTACCTCTCGCTGGAGGACGACCTGATGCGCATCTTCGGGTCCGACCGCCTCCAGAACATCATGCGCCGCCTCGGCATGGAGGAGGGTGTTCCCATCGAGCATCGCATGGTCAGCCGAGCCATCGAGCGGGCGCAGAAGCAGGTCGAAGAGCGCAACTTCGAGACGCGCAAGCACCTGCTCGAGTACGACGACGTCATGAACCGCCAGCGCGAGGAGATTTACCGTCTCCGGCGCGAGATTCTGGCCGGCCGGCGCGCCAAGGATGAAGTGCTGGGCCTGGCCGAGATGATCCTAGACTACCTCCTTGGCCGGCACATGGCCGAGGGCAAGGAGCCCGCGGAGTGGGACCTGGCGGCACTCGACCTCGACTTGAAGGAGTACTACGGCTTCGAGCCGGGAAGCCGGGACTTCTCGGGCAAGACCCGTGAGCAGGTTCGCGAAGAGCTGCTCGCCGCCGCGCACGAGGTGTACGAGCGCAAGGAAGATCTGCTCGGACCGGAGACCATGCGCCTCCACGAGAAGTTCGTGATGCTCCAAATCGTGGACCAGCAGTGGAAGGATCACCTGCTCGCCATCGACCACTTGAAGGAGGGCATCGGGCTGCGCGGCTATGGCCAGCGCGACCCGTTGGTCGAGTACAAGAAGGAGTCCTTCGAGCTCTTCACGCTGATGAAGGAGCGCATCGAGGACCAGACGGTTCAGTACATCTTCCGCCTCCAGCCGGTCGAGCGGCGCGCCGAGGAGGAAGAGGCGCCCATCGCCGTCGGCGAAGGGAGGGCGCGGCCGGTCGGACTGCCCTCCCGCCGCAATCCCAACATGAACTATTCCTACGGCGCGGCGGCGGCCGGCGGACAAGACGCGAAAGTGGAGACGGTTCACCGGCAGGCCCCGAAGGTCGGGCGCAACGATCCCTGTCCCTGCGGATCCGGCAAGAAATACAAGAAGTGCCACGGGGCGGGGGGAGCCTGATGCCTCCCCGCCGAAAGAATCCCTCGCGCGCGGACGCCGAAATCGTCCTGGCGTTGACATTCGACGACGTCCTCCTGCTGCCCGCGCACTCCCGGGTCCACCCGCGCGACGTGGACCTGCGCACGCGCCTGACCGACGGCATCTCGCTGAACATCCCGATCGTTTCGGCTGCGATGGACACGGTCACCGAGTCTCGCTTGGCGATCGCCATGGCACAGCAAGGGGGTCTGGGCGTCATTCACAAGAACCTGACGATCGCCGCGCAGGCCGACGAAGTGGACAAGGTCAAGCGGTCGGAGTCAGGGATGATCGTCGATCCCGTGACCTGCCGCCCCGAGCAGAAGATCGGTGAGGCGCTCGACGTGATGGCCCGCTACAAGATCTCGGGCGTCCCGGTCGTGGACCAGCAGGGAAGACTGGTCGGCATCCTGACCAACCGCGACCTGCGGTTCGAGACGCGCCTCGACCAGCCGATCTCGACGCGAATGACCAAGGACCATCTGATCACGACACCGGTCGGCACCACTCTCGAGAAGGCCAAGGAGCTTCTCCACGCGCACCGGATCGAGAAGCTCCTGGTCGTGGACCGGCAGGGGAACCTGAAGGGTCTGATCACGGTCAAGGACATCCAAAAGGCGATCAAGTACCCCAACGCCGCCAAGGACGGCCTCGGGAGGCTCCGGGTAGGCGCCGCCGTCGGGGTTTCGAAAGACATCGTCGATCGAGCCCGAGAGCTCGTGCGGGCCAAGGTGGACGTGCTCGTCCTCGACTCGTCTCACGGCCAGAGCCAGGGCGTGCTCGACGCGCTCAGCCTGCTCAAGAAGAGGTTTCCCTCGACGCCGGTCGTCGCCGGCAACGTGGCCACCGAGCAAGGGGCCCGCGACCTCGTCAAGCGCGGCGCGGACGCGGTCAAGGTCGGCATCGGCCCCGGCTCGATCTGCACGACCCGGGTCGTCACCGGCGCCGGGGTGCCTCAGATTCACGCGATCCGGGAATGCATTCGAGCCACCCGGGGCACCCGCGTCCCCTTGATCGCCGACGGCGGCATCAAGTTCTCCGGAGACATCACAAAGGCCATCGCCGCCGGCGCCCACATCGTGATGGTCGGGTCGTTGCTGGCCGGCACGGAGGAGTCCCCGGGCGAAACGATCCTCTACCAGGGGCGGACCTTCAAGGCCTACCGCGGCATGGGATCGCTCGGCGCAATGAAGGCCGGCTCCTCGGACCGTTACTTCCAGGAATCCATGGAGGTCGAGGCCACGTCGAACGGCCGCCTCTCGAAGCTCGTCCCGGAGGGTATCGAGGGAATGGTGCCCTACAAGGGCAGCGTCGAGGCCCTGGTCCACCAGCTCACCGGCGGGGTGCGCAGCGGCATGGGCCTGACCGGCTCCCGCACGATCGAGGAGCTGCGCACCGAGTCGCGCATGATCCGGGTCACGTCGGCGGGCCTGAAGGAATCGCACGCCCACGACGTGATCATCACGAAGGAAGCCCCGAACTATCGGAGAGAAGAGAACTAGGGGAATCGGGTCAGTTCTTTCCCTCTTCCTTTTCCCACTTCTCCCGCCGTTTCTTCATGATCACCTCGAGCCGGCGGGCGAGCTCCGCCTCCTCTCCCGACGAGCGCGGCCGATAGTACCGGCGCCCGGAGAGCGACTCGGGCAGGCACTCGATGCCGCCCACCCCCTCCGCCTCGGCGTGGGCGTATCGGTAGCCGAGGCCGTAACCCACCTCCTTCATCAGACGGGTGACCGCGTTGCGAATCACCGGAGGGACCGGCTCCGCCGGCTTCTCGGCGACATCGGTCTTCGCCTCGATCTCCGCTTCGTAAAGAGCGTTCGACTTGGGCGCGAGCGCGCAATAGACGGCCGCTTGCGCCAGAGCGAGCGATCCCTCGGGAAGGCCCAGGAAGTCGAAGGCCTCCTTTGCGTCGAGCGCGACGGAAAGGGCCCGCGGGTCGGCGAGCCCCACGTCCTCCGACGCGAAGCGCACGATCCTCCGCGCGATGTAGAGCGGATCTTCTCCGGCCTCGAGCATCCGAACGAGCCAGTACACCGTTGCGTCCGGGTCCGACTCCCGCATCGACTTGTGAAGCGCCGAGATCAGGTTGTAGTGCTCCTCCCCCGCCTTGTCGTACAGGAGCACTTTTCGTTGCAGCAGCTCCCGCAGGCGCGAGACCTCGATCCGCTTCGTCTTCCCGGCTTCGGCGTCCGCGGCGGCCGCCTCGAGCAGGTTGAGCGCCCGCCGAGCGTCGCCCCCGGCGGTCTGGGAGATGAAAGAGAGAGCATCGTCGTCGAGGCGGAAGTCCCTCGCCCCGAGACCCCGGGAAAGGTCCTGCAGCGCCCGCCGCACGATCCGCGCAATGGCCTCGGGCTTGAGCGGCTCGAGCACGACGACCTTGCAGCGCGACAGAAGAGCGCCGTTCAGCTCGAAGGACGGATTCTCCGTCGTCGCCCCGATGAGCACGACGTCGCCGGACTCCATGTACGGCAGGAAGACGTCCTGCTGCGAGCGGTTGAACCGGTGGATCTCGTCGAGAAACAGGATCGTGCGCTTGCCCGCGCGGCCACGCTGCCGCTTGGCGCCCTCGAGCACTTCGCGCATCTCCTTCACCCCGGTCGCGACGGCCGAATAGGAGACGAACGCCGATGCCGTCTGGGCAGCGATGAGCCGGGCGAGGGTCGTCTTGCCGACGCCCGGAGGGCCCCAAAGGACGAGCGAAGGGACCCGGTCCTCCGCGATGGCGCGTCGCAAGAACCCGTTTCCCCCCACGACCTCCTCGGGCCCTTCGACCTCGTCGAGCGAGCGCGGCCGCATCCGGTCGGCCAGCGGAGAGTCGGGCGCCGGCGCTGCCCCGTCGGCGGGTCGCCCGGCCCGGCCCAGATCGAACAGGTCTGTCATCCGGCTTCGAGTCTCCGCCGGCAGCCCTCAGAGCACACTTCGACCGCGGTCGCGCCGCGCCGTCCCGTGACCGCGAGGCGCCGGTCGAACCAGGCGCCGCAGACGGGGTCACGCGCCATCTCTCCGACCTTCGGCGGCGAGCGACGCGCGGCAGCCAGCCCTGCCAGCCATCGATTCACGAGCAGACGCAAGGCACGCAGGAGCAGGAGCCCGAGAAAGACCAGGACCAGAACAACAACCAATCGAATCACGAGTCAAGCTCTCGGTTGGATATCGCCGATTTGTTTCTGTACCCGGTCGAGGTTCGGCATGTCGGGGTAGCGCCGCTTCAATTCTTCGAAGGAACGCCGCGCCGCCGCGCCATCGCGCAGGTCGAACGCGTAGACGAGCACGAGGTTCAGCAGCGACTGCCAATGATCCGGGTCGGCCGCGCGCGCCTTGGTGAAGAGCGCAACCGCCCGCCGAAACTCGCCGCGATTCCGGTACGCGGCGCCCAGATCGGACAGCACGTTCGGGTCGCCCGAAGCCTTGCGAAGCGCCTTCTCGTACGCCCCGATGGCGTGGCTCCAGTCCTCGCGGTCGTAGTAGAGGTTGCCCAGGGCCGTCCAGAGGCGCGGGTTCTCGGGATCTCGCTCGAGCGAGTGCGAGAGCGCCGCGATCCGGTCTCCGCTCTCCGGGCCGGCCGTCGAAGATTCGCCGGCCCCCGCGGGTCGGCCGCCGCCGGCGGCGAAGTACCCGCCGATGAACCCGAGCAAGGCGCCGACCGCGAGCGGCACGAGCGCCGCGCGACGTGATCCGAAGGAGCCCGTCAGGGTGATTCCTCCTTCTCTTCCTCACGCGCCGCCTTCCAGCGTCCGGCGCCGGCCTCGCCGGTTCCGAAGGTCGTCGCTTCCCAAGTGCCCGAAATCTCCCTGCCGTCGGTCGAGAGACGGCCGTAGAAAACCGCGTTGAAACCGAGCTTCGAGTCCACGCGCTCCAGTCGCAGTTTGTCGGCGACCAGGGTCCCGCGCAGTGAGCCCGTAGCGCCCCCTTCGAGCGTGTACTCCCCGGAGACAATCGCGCCCTGGAGGCTCAATCGGAAAACGCCGCGCTGCTCCCCCGGGTCGATCATCACGGCCCAGCGGCCGTTCAGAAGGTCTCCCGGTTTCTTGGCCTGCGTGTCTGATTCGAGCATGGAAACCCGGCGTCGGCGGTCGACCACGCGCTCCGCGAGCATTCGCCGGCGGTCAAGCAAGGAACGGACCTCTTGTTCCGTAGAAGAAAGGGCGTCCTCCCGGCGGAGCACCTCGTCCGCGGCGTCGGATCTCGTCGCCGCGTCGGAGACGGCGCGGCTGGCGGTCGCGAGATCCGCCAGCGCGGCCTCCAGACGCCGGGTGATGTCCCCGAGGCGGCCCGTGTCGGCGGCCAGCAGACGGCGCTCTCGAGAGAGCTCCGCACGCGCCGCGTCGGAAGCGGTGTCCGCCGCGAGCGCACTGGAGACGAGCAGGCTCGCCAGAACGATGGCTCCGTGGCGCTTCATTCCGGTCCGGATTCTAGCGTGCCTCCGGGACCCGCCCGCGTTTGGGCCTCAAAAAGGGGAAAGGGAGGCATCGCGCCTCCCTTTCGCCGGACCGTTCAAACGCCAGATGCGCTCAGTGCGAGGCTCGCACCTCCAGGGGGCGCGTCGGCAATCCGCGGCTCTGGGCGGACTTGGCGAGGGCCCGGTCCACCTGGCGCTCGACCTCCATCTCGTCCATGCCGTTGATCACGGCGATCTCCGAGATGATCAGGTACCGGGCGCGCTCGTACATCTTCTTCTCCCGGAAGGACAGCGTCTTGCGAACCGAGATGTAGTTGAGCGTCTTCAGAACGTCGGCGATGTCCTGAAGACGGCCGCTCTTCATCTTGTCGAGGTTCTGTTTGTACCGCCCCTTCCAGTCGCCCGACGCCGAAAAACGCCCGTCCCCCAGCATCTTCATCAGCCCTGTAATGTCCTTGCGCTGGGTCAGACGCCGCAGCCCAATCAAGTCCGTGTTCCCGATGGGAACCATCACCTTGGAGTTGTTCGACAGGAGACGGAGGTGATAGAAGCTGCGAGGAGAGACGGGTTCCGTTCCGAAGCCTTCGCCGATCTTCTCGACGACCGAAACGCCGTGATTCGGGTACACCACCTTCTCACCCACTCTGAAGCTCACTCAATCCTCCTAAAAGTAAAAAAAATCTGATACGCCGAACCTTGAATTTTAGGGCAAAAGGGGCAAAAACGCAACCCCGACAGGGGTTTAGCAGGGGACCGAAAGGCCGGACCGACCCCTCTCGGGTCTAAAAGCCTCACGTTTTGAGGCTTAGCCCGGTTCGACCCAAGAACCGCCCGGAGGGCCCAATGGCAGACCAACTGGGCCTTCGGCGGAGTCTGACCCAGGCCGGCTCTTACTAGTCCTCCGGCCCTAGAAGTGAACCTATGCTTAGGGCCCCTTCCGTGAGCTGTGCGGGCGCGCGCGGGCGCTTTCCTGGCTCCCTCAGGAATACCATCACGCGGTGCCCCCGGCTCGCCATCCGCCCTCTATGCTGAAAATGTTAGCGCCGGGGCTTGCACCGACAAGGGGCCGCTCCTCTTTCTACCTCTTCTTGGTCGCCACGGTGAGTTTCGTCGCTTATCTGGCAAACAGCTTTGTGGTCAAGACGTTTCTCTACGAGGTTGGGAGGCTGTTTGGTGGGTACCTGCTCAAGTGAATTGACATGGATCACGCCCTGGCGCTCCCGTCCCTGCTCTTGCCGGCCTTGTCGACGGCCCTTCTCTCGCGATTCGCCTTCCCCGGCTTCGGCCCCCCCATCCGCTTCCTGTTGCAGGCGGTCTCTTACACCCTCTTGGTCCTTCTTCCCGTACAGTTCCTCGCCGCGCTCCAGATCGCAAGTTCAGGAAGCCAGCTGTCGTTGCTGACGATTTTCATTTTCAAGCCGCTCTGGCTGTCGTCTTTCTGGTTTGGTGGCTGGCTATTCGGAGTCGTCGGTCTCCAACCGCGGCCACGCCGAGGCCCCCCGCTCCTCTGGAATTCTCTCGGCTTACGTCCGTATGCATCGCCATCACGGCGGTCGGCTACGGCATTTTCCTTCTCAACTCTTTGACGTCGTTTCCGACGTCCTGGGACGGCAATGCCTACCATCTTCCCAAGGCCCTACGATGGCTCCAAGAGGAGCTCACTCCGTATGGATGCCGGAGCCGAATGGCATCTCTGGCTTCCCGGAAACTGCGAAATACCCATGATGGTCATTCTCGGAAGCCGCCTCCAGTCGATCGTCTTCCTCGTTCAGGTCCTACCCCCTGATCGGCCTCGCCGTTGCTTCCTATGTCGTCGCCCGACGCCTCGATGTCGGCTCCGAAGCATCGATCATCGCCATGCTCGTCCTCTTGAGCGTTCCCATCGTGATTCAGCAGGCGTTTGGCGAATATGTCGACCTCTATGGAACGAGCTTTCTGATAATCGGCCTGGCACTGTTTCTTTCACGTGGCGACCATTGGGACGCAAGAAGGTCGAGGTTCCAGAACGCCGTTCTGCTACTTTTCTCTTCGCTCTCCTTCGGCGTATGACGCGACGGGCAATCCCTTGTTTCCCATGCGCGTCGCCCTGGGCACTCACATCATTTTCAGTGGCCCGGTTTCAGGCAAGACGCTCGAGAGCTACGATCCGAATGGCGTCCGATCGTTGGTCAATCTCGTCAAGTACCCCTGGACCGAGTGGAAATGGGGCGGAGGCGGATACACCGTGGATTCAGGCCTCGGAGCCTCATTTGCCACTTTCGTTCCTTTGGGCTTCCTTCTGCTTACGATCCAGGCGTTGAGGAGGCGCAACAGGCCACTCGGCGTACGGGAAGTCCTGTTGCTCTGGGTTGCTCTGGGAGCTCTCGTCTGGTTCTTCGGAATGGCGTGCGTGATCCGGTTTGCTTTGCCCCTTGTCTGTCTGAGTTGCGTTCTCTCTTCGATCTTGCTCGACAAGCTCATTCACGACGAGAGGGCCCGGGCTTCAATTCTCTTGACCGTCTCCTTCGCAACAACGCTCACCATCGCGGCGTTCGATCCATTTCTCCCTTTTTTGGCACGCGTCCGTACGGGTCGTTGGGGTCATCAGCAGTTCTACGCCCTTCCGCGGATCATCGAGCAGCTTCCGGAAGGGTCTCGGATCCTGAACCGCACCGATGACGAGACGCTCAACTTCCCTCTAGCCGGAGAGCACTTGCAGAACCGGGTCGTCGGTACTGCCGAGGCGCCATCGGAATTGACAGCCGAATTCCTGCGCGGAAGGAATATCGATTACGTGGTAGAGCGTGGACCCCGTTACGAGGGCGATGAGGATCTCTCGAACCTGGGCACCTTGCTCGCCGACGGAGCAGACGGAAAGACGACGCGAGGCAGTGCCCCATCGGCCGGATGGAGGGTCTGGAAGATAGCCAAGAATCGATAAGGGCGAAAGAGTCCCCCGCGAAGCCGTTGGATTCAAAGGCCCTCGCGGCAATCATCGCCTCTCGCGGCCGGAGTGGCGCGGAATGGCAGACGCAGGGGACGCAAGATCCGGCTCCCCGGCGCATCTCGCTGCCCGACGCCGAACCCTCCCCCGAGGAGGTCGGAGACCTCTACCCCTGACGACCCCGCTTGCATACCCGACCGCCGTGGTCCGACCCTGCGGCGGCTCGTTGCGATCCCCCTCCACGGCGGACCGAAACGTTCGACCGGCTGTCCTCGTTCTTGACACAGAAGGGCGCACCCTGGAATCTGCGCCCCAAAAAGGGAGGCGATGGGCGAGTCCGAGGGGATCCAGCTCCTGTCCTGTCGGGCTCGCGGCTGGCCAAACGTCGTCGATAACGGCGTGGCGCCCGAGCGGTGCTCAAGCCCGAAGGGCGGCCTCCCACTGGACGGCGGCGGTCCCACCCGGGTCTCGGGCTCACACCGGCTACAACCCGACGACGCGACGATCGAGGAGGTCCACAAGCCTCGGGCCCTGGAGCGACGATGAATACTCGAAAGGCGATCTCGTTCCTGCAAGAAGCGCGCGAGATTCCGATCGTGCCGGGCGACTCGTGCACGGGTTGGGGGTTTACTTGCAGCCTAGAACGGCCGTGCAAGGTTCATCAGCACATCGCCGAGACGCTCTTCACCGCCTACGAGGAGGGCCTACGCCACGGGGGCAGGCGGAAAGTGCCTCCAAGCGACCGGCCGGCGCAGTCCATCGTGCCTTCGGTCGAACGGCGCTGAAGTGGAACTCTCGCGAAGCGGTTGGATTCAAAGGCCCTCGCGGCTATCATCGTCGCTCCAAGCCGGAGTGGCGGAATGGCAGACGCAGGGGACTCAAAATCCCCCGCTCGCAAGGGCATGAGGGTTCGACTCCCTCCTCCGGCACCAAGTAGCCCACTCGTCCAACAGCCTCACTCCGTGCCGGAGGAGGAGACGAGAACCCTCATGGGGTGCGCGAGGGGGCAGCGTCCCCTCGCCCTGATTAGCGTCGGCCGTGGCCGAAGGCCACGCTCCCGCGAAGCGGGCGGCCGACTCGACTCCCTCCTCCGGGGTTTTCAGGCGCGGCGGTTGCTTCGCGACCTGCGCCTGAGAGTTCTAGCCAAAAGGGCCCCGTTCAGAACGCAAGAAGGCACGGACGGCTACGAAAGTAGCGCCCGTCGTCTCAGTGCTCGAGCCCGTACTCTTTGATCTTGTTGTAGATCGTCTTCAGAGACAGCTTCAGAAGCTCGGCGGTCTTTCGCTTGTTTCCTCGCGCGAACTCGAGCGTCTTCTGGATCAGGCGCCGTTCCACGTCCGCCAGCGAATTACCCACCGCGATCCGCACGACCGGCGCCTTCTTGCGCCGGGACCGCCGGGAGGCCAGCGGACGCCCCAGCACCGACGTGACGACCGTCGGCCCGATCGCCGGCCCCTCCGTCAGGCGGGCGGCGCGACGCACGACTTCCTTGAGCTCCCGGACGTTGCCAGGCCAATCGTGCGCGAGCAGCGCGTCGATGGCCTGCGGCTCGAGGGAAAGAGTGGCATCGAGCTCGTGCAGAAACTGTCGCGCGAGAAGCTCGACATCCTCGCCCCGCTCCCGAAGAGGTGGCAGGTGAACGATGTGATCCGACAGACTTTCGGCCAGCAGCGGCGAGAGAGAGCCGTTGGCCGTCGCCTCGCTGGGATTCTGATCGGTTGAGAGAATCAGGCGCCGCCCGCGGGGCCGCTCGACCTCCGCCCTCAGCGCCGTCTGGACGAAGGCCGGTGAGCTCTCGATCTCCGGCACGAATACGGAGCCTCCGGCGGCGCAGAGCGCGTCGAGGCCGTCCCAATCGGTCGCGGTAACGAAAGGCTCCGACCCGCGGCGAGACAGCCGATGGAGCGCCCGGGCCGCCGGTTCCTTCTCGGTTCCCGCCTCTCCGGTCAACAGCACCGGCGACTCGAGTGGAGCCTCACGCTCCAGCGTCGCCAGCGCCGCTCTCCAGCGGTCGGAGCGCCCGGAAAGCGTCGTCGCGATCTCGTTGCGCGCCAGCCGCAGGCGCATCTCCTCGATCCCCCCCTCTCGCTCACGCCGGGCGCCAAACCGCGAGCGCAGAAGCGCCACCCGGCCCTCGGAAACGGGCCGCCAGAGAAAGTCGTGCGCTCCGCGAGCCATCGCCCGGACGCCCTCTTCGAGGCAGGTTCCGTCGATCAGCGCATAGATCCCCCGGCGTGGGTCTGCCGTCCGCGCCCTTTCGAGAAACTCCATCGGATCGCCGTCGGCTACGTCGAACGCCGCGATCACGGCGTCCGGAGCGAACTCCGGCAGGTGCCGCTCCGCTTCACCGACCGTTGCGACCCCGCGGACCTGGTCCCCCGCCATAGAAAAAGCGCGCCGCAGCGCGTCCCGGGACTCCGGCTGTGGATCGACGATGAGAACCTTCATGTGTTTACCAAAGGGGCGATTCTAACATCCCAGATTGGCCGGCCGGTCGACTCAGCCCTGGTTGCCCAGCCGAATCCCGAGCGTGGGCCACAGTTCGTCCACCCGCTTCTTCACCTCCGGGCTCATGACGATTTCGGGAGGCCACGGCCGGTCGAACCCCTCCCCCTTCCATTTCCGGGTCGCGTCGATTCCCATCTTGCTGCCGTAGCACGGCAGCCGCGACGCGAAGTCGAGCTCGTCCACCGGCCCGCGAACGAAGGCGATGTCTCGTTCCGGATCGATCGCCGTCAGGACTCGCCAGAGGAGCTCCGGCCCCCGCCGCAGCTCGACGTCCGCGTCGACGACCACGATCGTCTTGCTGAACATCATCTGGCCAGGGCCCCAGATGGCGTGCATCGTCTTGCGCGCATGGCCGGGGAAGCGCTTGTCGATCGAGACGATCATCAGGTTGTGAAAAATGCCCTCGACGGGCAAGTACATGTCCACAATCTCCGGAATCGCCTTCCGAACGAGCGGAAGGAACAGCCGCTCGACCGCCTCCCCCATGAAGCCGTCCTCCATCGGCGGGCGCCCGACGATGGTCGTCATGTAGGTCGCTTCCCGCCGGCGCGTCACGGCCGTCACGTGAAAGACCGGAAATTCGTCCTCTAGGGAGTAAAAGCCGGTGTGGTCGCCGAACGGGCCCTCGACGCGCCGCTCACCGGGTTCCACGTACCCCTCGAGCACGATCTCCGCCTCCGCCGGAACGAGCAGGTCGACGGTCTTCGCGGCCACGAGCGGCACCGCCTCTCCGCGCACGAAGCCGGCAAACAGGAACTCCGAGAGGCCCGGTGGCAGAGGCGCGATCGCGGAGAAGACCGTCGCCGGGTCGCACCCGATGGCGACCGCGACCTCCATCCGGCGGCCCTCCCGCTCGTAGCCGCGGGCCTGACCCGCACCGTCCTTGTGCTTTTGCCAGTGCATGCCCGTGGTCCGCCGGTCGAAGATCTGCATCCGGTACATCCCGACGTTGGTCTTGCCGGAGACCGGATCTCGGGTGATGACGAGCGGCATCGTGATGAAGGGCCCCGCGTCCTCGGGCCAGCACGTCAGCACCGGGAGCTTGCCGAGATCGACGTCCTCGCCCGCCTCGACGACTTCCTGGCAGGCTCCGGAGCGCACGGTCTTCGGAAAGACGGCGGCAAGCTCCGTGACGCGTGGCAATGCCTTCAGCTTGCCGAGGATCCCTTCGGGGGGCTTCGGATCGAGGAAGAAGTCGAGCCGTTCGTCCCAGTCCAGGTAAGAAGAGATCTCGAGCGCCTTGAGCATCCGCCGGCGCGACGCGAACACATTGATCGCGACCGGCAGGCCGGAGCCCCGCACGTTCTCGAAGAGGAGCGCCGGTCCCCCGCCTTTCACGGCCCGGTCGGCGATCTCGCTAAGCTCCAGACGCGGCGAGACCTCCTCTCTCACCCTCACGAGATCGCCGTCCCGCTCGAGGGCCTGCAGAAACGCGGAGAGATCCTTGTACGCCATTGGCCGCGGCCCGGATTATGGCCCACCTTCCGGCACGACCTCCGCCTCGATCGAGCCGACGATTTCTCCGCGCACGTTGCGGACTGCAGGAAACCGATACCGAGACAGAGCCGCCCGCGCCCGCTCCGAGAGCAGGCCGATTCGCTCGAGCAGCGCCAGGGTGACGGCGTCCCGCGGCCGCGAGGATCCATCCTCGATCTTCAGGGTGATCCCGACCGGCCGACCCGCGGTCCCGGCGGACCCGCGCACGCCAACGGCATAGACACCCTCGGCTCCCTCTTTTCCGATCCACCGGCCGGAGCCCGCGCGCAGAAAATCGGTCGTGAACCGGCCGCGTCCGCCCACCATGTCGGGACTCCGGGTCATCGCCTGCACGACCCGGCGCCTCGCGCGAGCGGCCTGACGGCTCTCTCCGGGAACGGCCCGCGCCAGAAGACACGCGTATCCCTGGGCCAGGGCCGAGAGTTGCAAGAAGAAGACCGGAAGATTGCACCCGTCAACCGCGATCGGAATCGCCGCGGCGGGCTGTCCGCAGAGGTCGGAGATGCGCCGCAAGACCTCCCTTTGAATCGGATGCGAGGGTTCCCAATAGCCCTTTGCCGGAAAACCGTAAAGCCGGCAGGCGAGCAGCAGGCCCGCGTGCTTGCCCGAACAGTTGTTGTGGAGAGCGGTGATCGGTTCGCCCCGGCGCGCGAGCACGCGCGCGGAGGGCTCGTGCATCGGCCAGTGGGCGCCACAGGCGAGGTCGCGCGGCTGGAAGCCACCCCGAGCGAGCAGCCGGGCCGCGACACGGACGTGGCGCGGCTCCCCGCCGTGCGAGGCGCACATCAGAGCGATATCGTCGTTTTTGAGGCGGAAGGCCCGCTCCCCGCCACCCTCGAGCAGCGGCAGCGCCTGGAAAGGCTTTCCCGCCGAGCGGATGAAGACGTGATGGAGAGGGTCCCCGAGCGCGGCCAGGAGGTGGCCGCGGTCGTCCACGACGGCCGCGACCCCACGGTGCTCGGACTCGAG
>JBGPCK010000004.1:0-52971 GCA_041481715.1 Thermoanaerobaculia bacterium
AGATCGCTGTTGGCGGATCCGAGCCTGTTCTGAAACTCTGGATCGAGGACGAGCCACTGCGAGAAGAACTGCCGCACCCGCGCGGGAACGCCGAAATGGTGCCCCAGGATCGACTCGGTCGCCGTCGCCGAATGCGGCTTCTGCGCGATGAGCCCCGCGTAGAGGAGCAGGCTCTGGTCGAACACGCTCAAGCGACCCGACAGGCCGCGAGTTCCCATTCCGATGAGGTCGAAGAGGTACTCGGTGAACGGATCCCGCCGGCTCCTCTCGTAAGCGACCGGGAATCGGTACTTCTCCCAGGCACGGTAGAAAAAAGAGAGGAAGCGGTGGTTGAAGAGGTCGAGAAACTCCCAGAACGCCCTGTCCTGCCGCCGTGTTCGCTCGAGCATGAGCTCCGTATAGGGATGAGGCAGGATCCCCAGGGGCCCCGTCATTCCGAAGAACGCCACCATCATCTCCGGGAGGCCCCCGTCCGTCTCCCGCACCTCGTGGATCTGGCTGGCGGGGAACTCCAGAGAGACCCGGGTGCGAAAGCGCACGACCTCCTGCGCAGGCGGCCCCTCCCCGCCGACCGGCTGCCGCTCGGGCTCGAGCCGTTCGAGGAGGCGAACGGCCTGGAAGAATTCGAAGCGATAGCCCTCCGCCAGCAAGCGAGCTCTCACAGGACGATCTGCTCCCCGGCCCGCGGCGGCCAGCGCTTGAGAGTGCCCTCCCGCTGGCGGGTCGACGCGACCATCTGGGAATAGGAATTGACGGAGGCGTAGAGCCCCAGAAAGCGCTCCAGCACGGAGGCGAAGAGATACACGCCGGCCCCAATGAACTGCGTTTCGTCGAACTCCGCATCGACCTCGATGCCGCGCACGAAACCCGCGGCGGCCGACCCGAGGCGGCAAAGCTTGCGGCGCGCTCCGATGCGCGTGATTCCCGCAATCTGCTGCCGGGTCGCCGAGGAGTCCGCAAAGTCGTACAGCTTGAGAATTTCCTGAAGCGCCTCGGGGCCGCCGTCGCCCTCGACGAGCGAGAGGTAATTGAGCGAGAGGTGCGAGATGAGCCGCCACTGCGTTCCTCGCCGCAGAGGCGTCCGGAGGCTGTTCGTAGGCTTGCGAAGGCAGCGAATCCCCGTGAAGACGCCGGCCCCGTCGAGCTCGAAGTCAGCCCCCCCGGTGCTGCTGCCGAAGGGAAGGCGGCCGGGCAGATCGCGATTGGAACAGGTGGCTCGGACCATCAGGGTCTCGACGTCGGGCACGGACGGGCGGAATCCCAGGTCCACCAACGTGAGATAGACCTCCGTCCCCTCGTCGTCTTTGCGGCCGGATGGACGGCGGCTGGCGTGCCAAAACGTCTTCGCTTCTTCGCCGGCCGCGGCGTGCCGGATCGAGTAGAAAGGCTCGTAGATGGTCGGCTTCTCGGCATCGGCGTGGGTCGACGAAACCTCGTCCACCGAGTACACCTCCATGGCCGTCTGCCGCCCGACGTCGGGAATGACGCGGTACTCGGTTTGGAGATGCGTCACGCGGATCGGTTCGGCTACGTGCGAGAAGAGGTTGACGATCGGCGTGCAGTGCAGCCGAAACGTCTGCGCGGCGATGGCCTTTTCCAGCGAGAATTCGCGTCGTAGAGAGAGAATCAGATCGAACGCTTGCGGAAACGCCGCGGCGACTGCCCGTTCGAGGCCTTGGATGTCAAAGAACAGGTACTTCTCGGGGAACGCGAAGTACTCCTGGAGGAGCCGATACCCCGCGAACGACCGCTCAGAGTGTGGCAATACGCTCTCGTCCCGCTCGAACCCCACAGGCCGCAACGATTCGGAGGGCAGCGTGATCGAGGGCACGGTTCCGGCGCCGGCACCGGGCCGCAGCTCGATCTGAAGGACGTCGTTCATCAGAAGCTCGTAGAGCGCGTAGACGATCTTTCCCTCTCCCTGCAGAGAAAAGCGCAGCGACTCGAGAGGCCGAGGGACGGCATCGCCGACGCCCTTTTCCTTGAGTTCCGCAGTCGGCACACCGCCCAGAGTCCGCAATCCGATTCGCAGCAGACTCTTGGTTCCGGGCGCCACGGCGGCGCCGGCAGTTGGAAGCTCGAAACGCGCCTCCGCGACTTCGATTGGCCAGATCGTCACGGGATAGCAGGTCTTGAATCGGCACGGCTGCCCGTCCACCGGTTCCGACCGCATGAGGGATCCGCGAGGGATCGTGTGCCCCATCCTCAGGTTCGCCTGCTCGGGATCCAGCCGAAACTGCACGATCGAGAGGGAAGGGACGGGGGCCAGGAAGTTCGGATACAGGACGTTCAAGAGCGACTCGGTCAGCTCCGGAAACTCGTCGTCGATCTTGAGGTGCACGCGGCTGGCCAGGAAAGCCGCGGCCTCGATCATTCGCTCGACGTGCGGATCCTCGCAGCGCTCCGGCTCGAGCTGGAGCCGGCCGGCGATCTTCGGATACTTCTGGGCGAACTCCGCACCGAGCTGACGGAGGAAAGAGAGCTCCCTTTCGTAATAGCCGAGCAGCTCGTCGCGCATCACCTCTCCCGGACGTGGAACTCGGTACTGCCGACCGACAGCATCGTGTCGAAGACGATCGGCTCGGGCACCGGGTCGACCCGCAGCTGGGCCTCGATCCGAAGACGCACCGAACGCTCGTTCTCGTCGACGTTCTCCAGAGAGACGCGCACGCCCTCGAGCCTGGGCTCGAAGAGACTTACGGCCGTCTCGACCGCCTGGCGAAGTCCATCGCTACCGACGGTCGAGTACAAGTTCGCATTGCTGAAATCCGGAAGCCCGAACGCAGCCAGCGACCGACAGACTTCCGTCAGGTCCTGCGGGAGCCCCGACTCGAGCCGGGTGTTGAGCAGCCACTGAAGGTCGCGGCGAACCGCCTCCTTGAGGAGCCTCAGGCTCATCTGGCGCGAAGCGGGCGCTTCGCGCGTCTCCTCCGGCCGATCATCGAGCAATCGGTCGAGGACGGACGGCGTAATCCGAATCTCGTTGTCGATTCGTGACATCGAATTGGCGAAAGCACCGACATCTTACTTCGCGCCAACCCCCGATCCCAGCGTGAAAGTGAGATCCCACGCGGGCAACCGCCCCGGTCGAGCCGCTCCGTCCGGACCGAAGCCCGGACGAAACGCCACCGAAGGTCCGCGCCGACTAGCCCGTAGCGGGCTTTGGCAATTCCGTGACCAGCCGCAGGGAGACCTGGAGCTCGTCGAGCTGGAAGTGGGGCCGCAGGAACGCGACCGCCCTGTACGCCCCGGGCTTCCCGGCGATCTCCGTAACGTCGATACGGGCTTCACGCAGCGGGTACTGGGCCTTGACGGTCGGCGACGCGGTGTCGTCCGGCGTGACGTAGTTGGAGATCCACTGATTCAGATACCGCTCGACGTCCGCGCGCGACATGAAGCTGCCGATCTTGTCCCGCATGATCGCCTTCAGATAATGGGCAAAGCGCGAGACGGCGAAGATGTACGGCAGCTGCGTGGACAGGCGAGCGTTCGCGTTGGCGAAGTCCTGGTCGTACTTCTTCGCCTTCTGGGCCGACTGTGCCGCAAAAAAGGCCGCGTAGTCGGTCCCCTTGCAATGGACCAGGGGAATGAACCCGAGGTCGGAGAACTCCTTCTCGCGCCGGTCGGTGATGGCGATCTCCGTCGGGCACTTGAGCGCGACGTCGCCCTCGTCGGTCTTGAAGGTGTGGGTCGGCAATCCCTGGACCAGACCGCCGCCTTCCACGCCGCGGATCGCCACGGTCCATTGGTAGAGCGCGAAGGCCTCCGTGAGGCGCGTTCCAAAGGAGTAAGCCGCGTTGCCCCACAGGTACTTCTTGTGGTCCCGGCCGTCCACGTCCTCCTCGAAGTTGAACGTCTCGGTCGGGACCGTTTCCTTCCCGTACGGGAGGCGCATCAACGTGTGCGGAAGCGTCAGCCCCACGTAGCGGGAGTCCTCGGAGTCGCGGAACGAGCGCCACTTGGCGTATTCCGTGCGATCGAAGATCTTGGCGACGTCGCGCACCTCGGCGAGCTCCGTGAACGTGTCCCACCCGAAGAGCTCCGGCGAGGAGGCCGCCACGAACGGGGCGTTGGCGGCCGCGGCCACCTGAGAGATCTTCTCGAGCAGCGCCATGTCCTGCGGGTGATTCGAAAACTCGTAATCACCGATCAAGGCGCCGAAGGGCGCGCCGCCGAAGGTTCCGTATTCCTCTTCATAGACCTTCTTGAAAAGCGCGGACTGGTCGAACTCCGCTGCGCGCTCGAGGTCCTTCAGCAGGTCCTTCTTCGAAACGTTCAGGACCCGGATCTTCAGCATCGTGCTCGTCTCCGACTCGAACACGAGGTGATGAAGGCCGCGCCATGAGGCCTCCAGCTTCTGGAAGTCCGGGTGGTGCATGACCTCGTTCAGCTGCGCCGAAAGCAGCTTGTCGATCGCGGCGACCCGGGCGTTGATGGACGCCTCGAGGTCTCTCGAAACGACCATCTCGCCGCTCATGACCTGCTGGACGAACGAGCCGATCAGGTCCTTGGCCTGTTCGACCTGGCTGTCGTTACGCGCCAGGCGCCCTTCCTCCAGGATCTGGGAGAGCAGGTCCCGCTCCCCGGCTTCCTCGCGAACGACGGTTTCGGCCTTGCCCTTCTCCGGGTTCTTACTCATTGGATCCCTCTTCCGTCTTTTCCTTGGCCTTGCCCTCGAGCCCGAGCGCATCGGAAAGCTGCTTCTGCGCGTTGGTGTTCTGCATGACGCCCTGCAGCAGCTGCTCGAGCTTGTCGTTGCCGTCCGTCTTCGAGAGCAAGTCCCGCAGCTTCTGCCGCGCCTCCACGAGCTTGCGCAGCGGCTCGACCTGTTGGACCACGTTGTCGGGCTCGAAGTCCTGGAGGCTGTTAAAGCGCAGCTCGGCGTTGATCTTGCTGCCGTCGTTGGTCAGCTTGTTTTCGACCTTCATGGCCAGGCGCGGCGCCATGCCGGCCAGGACCTGGTCGAAGTTGTCCCGGTCGATCTCGATCAGCTTGCGGTCTTTGACCCGGGGCAGCTGCTGGGCCGGCTGCCCGGAGTAGTCCCCCATCACCCCGAGGACGAAGGGCAGTTCCTTCATCTCGATGGCGCCCCCGATCTCAACGTCGTAGGTAATCTGCACCCGGGGCGGCCGGACCCGCTTCAACTTCTGCTGGATGCTCTCTTTCTTGGGCATGTCGCTTTCTCCTCAGCCCGCGGCCTCGCCCGGCCGCGCGGCGCTACCCCGACGAGCCTCCGCCGTCTAAGGCCGTGTTGAGTCCCAGCGTCTCGCGAATCGACGCGAGAAGCGTCCCGTCTTTGATGACATCGGTGAGCCATGCGTCGAGCGGCATTTGTCCCCAGGTGATCGCGCGCTGCACCAGATAGGAGACGGGGCTGTGCGGCTCGGTGCGGCGGAAGTAGTCCGCCACCTCGGCCAGACGCCGGAGGGCATCTTGTCGAGTCTTGATCGGTCCGGCCGTCGTGCCGGGGCCCGCGCCCCCGGATTCCGTTCCCGCTTCCCCGGCGCCGGCCTCGCTCGCGTCCGGCTCTTCGATACGCTTCTCCTTGACCGTCTTTTCGACCCAGGTCTGGACCTTCTCGAAGGACTTCGTGAGCTCGCCTAAGCCCGGCGTCTCGCGGCCGAACTTCTCGTCCATGACGCGGTCCAGACTCTTGAGCTCCTGGCGGCACTCGGTGAGGAGCGCCGCCGTCTCCTCGTAGAACGCGCGCCGGGTCGCGTTTCGGCCCTTCACGAAGGTTTCGGTCGTGGGGCGCCCTTCCGACGCCGCCCGCTCGCGTTCGGAGTTCAGCGCCGAAATCGCCTCGGGTGTCAGGGAAGCCGCGTTGGCCGGCAGATCGAGCTTCTTGGCCTCTTCCATCTGCAGGAACGAGTACGCCGCTCCGGGCGCCTTCGTAATCGAAACTGCCTGAAGGGCGGAGGCGGTCTGGCGATCGAGCCATGCGATCGAGTTTGCCCGCGCCTCGAGATCGCCGTCCTCGATGGGCGGATAGACGCCCTCCCAGAACTTCTCTTGAAGACCGCGTGCGAGCTTCAGGCCGTCGCGCAGACCCGCAAAGCCGGCCGTCCGGACGAGGGCCTCGGCTAGCCAAGCAGCGATCTGCAGGTCCTTGGTCTTCTCCTTCAGGGCTCCGCCAGCCAAGGCGATGACGCGATCCCAGTCGGCCGACTTGACCTCCCGCTGCCAGTCCCCCTGCGCGAGAGCGTCCTCCGCTCGCCGGGCCTCGCGAATCTCGTCGTGCAGACCCGAATACTGGAGGTTCTCCCCAGCCGGGTTTTCCCCCGGAATGGGCTCCAGCAGCGCGTCGACGTCAATTACCGCGGCCGGAGACATCGGGACTCCCCCTTCAGAAAACTCTTCGGAAAACTTTCGGTCACTCTACCACCCGCCTCGGCCGCGGACGGGTCGGCCGGCCTCGCGGGATTGGCACGCCGTCGAGAAGCCGAGCGGCGGCAAACGGCGGACGGAGCGGCGGCGGCGCAGTTGCCCAAGAGATCGATGGTCTCGCTCTCCTCCGGAGATGAGATGAGGATAACTATCTGAATTTGAAGAGTCAAGACCTGGTTCCGCGAAAGTCACGCTCGGAAGGCAGCCAAACAGCCTCTCTGGTCCTGACGATCCTGGCGTCACTCCGAAGGACGGTAGACTGAGCCCAACTTGGAGGTGGACATGGCGACCCCAAAGGAACTCCTGGACACGGGCCATCTCGACGGCGCAATCGAAGCCCTGACACAGGAAGTCAAGGCCAACCCATCCGACGCCACACGCCGCATCTTCCTTTTCGAGCTGCTCTGCTTCGCGGGACAGTTGGATCGCGCCGAAAAGCAAATCGACGCGCTCGGCCAGGAGAGCGCGCAGGCCTCCCTTGCGGTGCAGGTCTACAAGTCAAACGTCGCCGCCGAGAAGCAGCGCCTCAAGCTCTACCGCGAGGGCGCCCCGCCGCACTTCCTGAACGAGCCGCCCGCCTACGCGGACCTTCAGGTCGAGGGTATCCGGAAGCTCGCGTCGGGAGATACGGCGGGAGCCCGGGAGCTCTTCGACCGGGCCGAGGAAGAGCGGCCCTCGGTCGCAGGAAAGTGGAACGGGAAGGCCTTTCTCGACTTTCGCGACTATGACGATGCCGTCGGCGGTGTGCTCGAGCTGATCGTCAAGGACAAGTACGCGTGGCTTCCCTTCGAGCAGATCCGAAGCATCCAGATGCGGCCGCCCGGCAAGCTTCGCGACCTGCTCTGGATCCCGACCCGCGTCGAGGCCCTGGACGGAACGATCGGCGAGGTCTTCGTCTTTGCTCTCTACGCCGGCTCGAGCGACAGCAAGAACGAAAACGCGCGGCTCGGCCGGATGACCGACTGGAGAGAAGTCGGCGACGGCCTCGTCGCCGGCGTCGGGCAACGCCTCTTCCTCGTGGACGAGGCCGACGAGCCGATCCTCGAGGCGCGGACGATCGAATTCGAAGCGCGAACCGCGGCCGCGGCGCCCGCGAGCTAGACCTCTTCGTGGGCTATCGGCTCACGGTTTCGTCAGATCGAGCAGGTAGTTCACCGGACCCCCGGTGATTCCCAACGCCGACTGTGCTTTGTATTCCACCGTCATCTTGCTGTAAGCAATCCCGAATGTCTCGACCGGAATCGGTATCGCTTCTTCTTGCTTCGCCGCGAGGGAAAACGACGCAACGGAAGCATTCTCGAGCGTGCATGTGAAGTATTCCTGCTGCTTGGTACCACCCGCCTTTCGAACGGTGATCTCCGCCTTGATAATCTTGTTCTCACACATCGCCTTCAGAAGAAGCGGCGTGGCTATGTCCGTGTGCTTGAAACACATCAGCGGCGCCATCTGTACTTTGCCGGCCGCCTGACCGGTGGAGATGTCTTTGGGGGCGTGGCCATTGAAGGAGAAGCTTTCGAGCTGAATCTCGTCCTTGTGATCGGCGTCCTTCGACTCTCCCGGAATGGCCATCTGGCCGGTTATCTTCAGAAAGATGTCAAACGCCATGAGGCCTCCTCAGCCGAGAGCCGGGCTCGGGGCGATCGGCCGCCCCGACCCAAGGAGCCGAAACCCGCAGACCAGCAGAGACTGTCGCTTCTTCCCGCCTCCCTCGTCTAGCCCGCCTTCCTCGCCTTTTGGTCCCATATGGCCGACACGGCCCCGTCCAGGGACCCATCCGCTTTCTGCGGCTTGTACTCGATTTCATACTTGGCGGCGTCCAGGGCGAACGTGTCCATGACGAGCTGCGAATCCGGATCGATCCCGCCCACGCCGTACGTAGAGACGAGGCAGTCGTGAAACGTGTACTTTAAGTATTCCTGCTGGTCCCCGCCGGCCTTGCGCACCACCAAGACAGCCTTGGGGATGTGCTTGCCGCTGGCGCAATACTTCATCAAATTGGGGCTCGACTTGTCCACGTCCTTGTTGAAGTACATCGCCCCATGCTGGCTGACAGACCCTCCCATCCCTGAGCCCGTGTGAGCCGTCCCCTGCTGGGTCGTCCCGCTTTGATCCCCGGTCTTCGTCGCTTTATCGGCGTCAAGATGTCCGAAAGAGAGAATCTCGATCTCGTTCTTGTGCTTCGAGTCCTGGCTCTCGCCTTCGATCCCGTCTATTTTCATGAAGTTGTCTGCCACA
This sequence comes from Thermoanaerobaculia bacterium, assembly GCA_041481715.1. Lineage (GTDB taxonomy): Bacteria > Acidobacteriota > Thermoanaerobaculia > UBA5066 > Gp7-AA6 > DATBFU01. The sequence goes on from JBGPCK010000004.1 coordinate 8,623, forward strand.
TCGTCCTCCTCGGCTTCGTTCGTATCGCCTCGTCCGTCGCGTCCGGAAAGCCTGCCCGAGCGGAAATCACGAGCGCCCAGCCTGACTTCCGATCGGGCGCGAACCTGCCTTTCGGACCTAGACGACCTTGTTCTCCTTGATGTTGTAACCGGCCTTGACGACACCCTCTCCCGTACCCTTCGAGCTCTGCGGCTTGTATTCCATCTCGAACTTCCCGAAGTTGAAGGACGCGGCATCCCTGAGGAGGCCGGACTTGGGGTCCGGGTCCGTGAGATGCCTGTGCTCGGAGACCAGAACGTCCGAGAGAGTGATCTTTATGTATTCGAGCTGGTCCTTCCCCGCCTTGCGGATGACGAGCTCGAGCTTCGGGAAGTGCTCGCCCGTCGCGCACTTCTCCCAAAGCTTCGGCGTGGACTTGTCCACGGTCTTGACGACGCTCAAGTCATGAAAAAAGCACTTGCTCGAGCCCGAGCCTCCGCCTGTGTGAGTGCTCCCGAGCTGGCGGACTCTCAGTCGGAAGCCCTGGATCTCGATCTCGTTCTTGTGCTTGTCGTCCAGGCTCTCACCCTGGACGCCGTCGATCTTGACAAACGCGTCGACCGCGATCGGAGTCGCCGGATCGATGACCTCCTCCAACTCCTCCGCGTCCAGTTTGTCCCACTTGTCGTACCCCTCGTATATCACTCGTCCTCCTTTCTTCGGTGTTGCGTCGGCAGAGTATATCGGCGCCCGCGGGTCAAGTCCCCCGAAATCCGGGCCCCCAGGAACGTTCCGGCCCGACTGCTGGTAGAGTGATGCCAACGGGTTTGGGCCGCCTTGAGCGGAAGGGGGTAGCCCCGCATGGCAGACACCTCGAGTACCCAAAAGCTCCTGGAGCTCCGAAGACTCACGCGAAGCGTCGCGGACCTCCTGCGCGGAGAGCTGAAGCAGTACCTTGCGACTCTGATGCCCCTCTTTCAGCCGCGCACCCTCCTCGGCCACTACATCCAGGGGGCCTCGAAGGAGCCGGTGCGGGGAGCGGACCGCGTCTTCAAGGACCTGGTCGCCGCCTACGAAGGCGTCTCGGGCTCGCGGCCCTTCAGCCTGCCCCGGGACCTCAAGCCGCCCCTTCCCGTAGACAGCAACGCGCTCGAGTTCGTCCCGTTCGTTTACCCTCACACGGCCAAGGGGAAAAAGGCAACCAAGACTGTCACGGTCACCTCGCCGCTTCGGTGGGTGCTTTCCTACTCCGGCTACGGGCCCGACCGCCTGCGTGAGGCCCTCGCGGCCGGCGACTCGTCCGGCGCGACGATCCTGGAACAGGTGCTCCACCACGTGCTTCTGAACGTCGCCTTTCAGCAAAAGGGTGTCGCGCCGCTCTTCGAGGCGCTCCGGTTTCCGGGCTCGACGCATCACTTTCCCGAGCTCGGGAACCTTCCCATCACCGTCATTTCCACGGCGGTCCCGACGGTGCGGCCGCCGGATGAAACGATCATCGAGTCGACCGAGATCTCGGGCTCGGACGCGTTCGAGGAGGTCATCGACGTGGCCGCCGTCCGCGAGCTCAAGGACCCGATGAGAGAGAGACTGGTCGCGACGCTCGAGTCTGCCGACGCCGGCTAGCGCTTCAGGCGGCCCGACGCCTTCTCCTCGCGAACCGCCTGCCGGATGTGCTCGGGCAGGATCTCGCCGTACTTGGAGAGCTCGTCCGCCCGCTTCAAGACGTAGTCGTTGACGAATTCGGCGAGCTCACGCAGGGCGAGGTCGGCTTCGATCGTGAGTGTGCCGTGGAGCTGATAATCCTGGGGATGCCTCGGGTTCATCGCCGCCCTCCCGCTTCAAAGCCCCTGGAAGGATTCTCCCCGATTCGGCGCGGCGACGAAAGCTTCACGAGGTCAGGAGCGACGAGAGCGGCCGCTCCCAAGCGGCCGCGTCGAATGGCGGCGCCTCCGAAGCGGCAATCGGGCCGGCCGAAGGGGCCGCCGGAGGATCCGGCGGGGCCGGCGCGATCCGGCCGGGGTTCAGGCAGAAAAAGTCTTCCGGACGGAGGTCCCGCGTGAAGAAGGCGGCCGCGCCGGGTCCGCCGCCGGCCGGGTAGAGCATTCCCGCCGGGAGCTTCCGTCGGGGAGAGGCCCCTGCTAGCCAGAGCAGCCAGAACTGCAGCTCTCGCGCCCGCGAAAGGACGCCCGAAAGCGGTACGCGGACGGGCGGGGCGGAGGCCCCCGAATCGGCGGCGGACTTGCCAAGCTCGGAGAGCAGGCCCGGCCAGCGCGCCGCGGCTTCCTCGCCGAAGAGCGGCTTTGCCAACGTCGCAAGCGGGACGCGGTCGAACTCGACCCGAGCCTCGCGGGAGATCCGTTCGGGAGACTTGACGGGAAGATCGAGCTCTGCGCCGCGATAGGCGCGGTAGAAGTTCGCGAGGGACCCACCCGGCCCGTAAACTCGGAGTACGGAGTCCGCCTGGCGGTTCAGCACCTCCAGGTGCTCGGTCGCCACGAGCGGGTCGGCGGCCCGATGACCTCCGGGAAGAACGGTGAAGAGCGTGAAAGGAAACCGCCGCAGGCCTCCCTCGTCTCCGCTGCCCCAAAGGCACCCGGCCACGAGAACCTCCGATTCCGGCAGCTTCAAGAGGAACAGGTATCGCGCGATCTCGACCTCTCGGCAGGCCTCCTCGCGCGACCAGAGATGCGAAAAGCCTCGGTCGATCCAGTTGCGAAACTCGCGAGCCCCCGGCTCCGTCAGCCCGGAGGTGATGAAGTCCTTGTAGATCGGCAGCTTGCCGTAGGCGTTGAGCGGGACACGGACGGTGCGGACCGGCTTCTCCTGCCCGCGGGCGTCGCCCTTGAACCCGTCTCTCAGTCGCGACAGGAATCCCGGGCGTCGAGCGGAAGTGTCTTCCACAGGCGGCTCAATGGTGGATGACGCCCGGCAGCGGATCGTCGAACTTCAGCTCGAAGACGCCCTGGAGACGCCCGCCCGCGCGCTCTGCGTCCGGAATCTCCACCCGAATGTCCCAGACACGAGGGTCGGCGCCCGGCCGCCGGTCCTCGCTCGCGCGCAGGATGTAGGCGAAGAGCCGTAGCGGTCCCCCCGTGATGACGAGGGATCCGGTCCATCCTCCCTTGACGTCCTCGTTCCTCCCGATGATCTCCAGAGCCGAGGCCGCGGCGGCCAGGCGCCAGACGAAGGGCGGCGGCGTGCGCCCGGTTTTCACGTCCGTCGAGGGCCGCAGAACGGTCGCATGGTCGAAAACCGTTACCTGCCCCACGCGATCTCCGAGAAAGAGGGTTCCGGCCGATGGCGTCCGCTCGACCAGCCGCACTTCGATGTTGTGCTGTTTTGCGGTGGCCCCGGGCTGAGCATTCGCGCCGAAGAGGAAGAGCTGCCAGTCCCGCGCGACCGCGAAGATCGGCCTCGGATCGCCCACGAAGTCGAACTCTCGGGCTTCACCCCTGAGGATCGGATCGAGCCCGAACTCCGACGCGAGCGCCCCGAGCTCCGCGAGCGGCCCATTGACGTCCTCCGGGCTGATCGTCGGAATGTCGAGCGTGTAGCGAATGGCGCCGGCCGGGCCGCCGCGCGAGTAGGCCTGCCCGGACGCGAGCTGCGGCCGGTCGCTCTGGAGAACGAGATCGTTGATGAACGGAAACTTTCCGAGGCAGCACGCGTTCAAATGCTCCGAGACGCCCTTGCCGCGCGCCTCGAAGCGCGGGCGGATCTCGTCGCGCAGCAGGTGCGCTCCGTGGTCCTCGACGCCGTGCTTCATTCGCTGGGCCGTCGCGTCGCCGCGCAGACGGGGGTTCTCGGAAAAGACCTTGTACTGCTTGAGCGACGCGGCGTCGCTGCCCGCAAGCTGCTTCCAGGCCTCCAGCGGACCGTCCGCCAATCCCTGCACGACGCCGCGGAAGCCCTCGGCCGCCGCGAGCAGCTCCGGCGCCGTCCTTTCGCCCGCGGCCGCCGCCCGCGGCCGCTCGATGCGGTTCTTGTAATAGTCGAGCGCGTCGCCGAGGTTCGCGTTTTCCTGGACGAACGTCTGCATGTCCGCGTAGGAGAGTTGCGCCGCCAGGTCCGGGGCCGCCGCCCCGCCTCCGCCGCCCGAGGGCTGCCAAGAGCTGACGGCTCGCCGGAAGGCCGGCCAAGTCCCCGCTTCCGCGGCGGCGCTCGGAAAAAAGAACCCTCCCCCGCTACCGGCGTGGCCGGCCATCTGATCGATGTAGCGCCTGAGGTACGCCGACTCGGTTTCCGAGAGCCTCCGGATCGCCGGCGCAACACCCTCCCAGCCCGAGACGAGGCGCTGGCCCGCGGCCGTGAACACGACGCCGCTCGCGGCGGACATCATGGCCTTGGCGAAGACAGGTGTGTAGCAGCTGGCCGGCGGGCACTGCGGCCCCAGGGAGTCTCCGAAGAACTGCTGCGCCGGCGGAACGGTTCGGGCGAGGAGGCCGAGCTCGACCGCCTCGTCGACGCGCGGCCTCCGGTCGGTCCACTGGAACGCCGGATCGGGATTCGAAGCCGAGAAGTCGGCGGACTTGCCGAGGAGGCCCCTGCCCGTCGAGTCCTGCCGGCCGCGCCACTCGTCGATCTTCTTTTTCTTCTCGTCCCAGTTCGGCATCGCCGAGAGCGCCTCGACCAGCTTGCCGTCCTCCGATTCCCGGTAGGCCGCCGGGTCGGAAAAAGCGGCAAGCCCGTTCAGCACGCCGGCCAGCGACTCGGCGGGTTTCGACCACTTGACCTTGCCGGCCGGATCCGTCTCGAGCAGGTACTTGAAGCCTTCCCGGTCCTTCTGGAGCTGCTGCCAGTCGCCATCGAGCTGCCTCTTGAGCGTGTCCCGCCGGGTCTCCGATATGAGGTTCGCGGCCACGGGGGCCCAACGCAAAAGACCCCCGTAGTCGGCGTCCAGATTCTGCTTCCATGCGGAGGGCTCCGCCCCGGGAAAGGCGCCCTTGGATCCGGGACGGGGTGTCGCCATGTGCCGCGTCAGGCCGTCGTAGTTGTCCTTGAACTTCTTTCCCGCGGCGGCCACGGGAACGAGGTAGTCCGGATATGCCGTTTTCCCGGCTGAGGCCATCTGCCCGTAGAGCAGCATGTAGGCGTTCAACCCGTCCTGCAGCTTCTTGTCCCAGCGCGCCAGGTTCCCGACCGTCCAATACTCCTCATACTTGGAGAGCCCCGGCGCCGGATCGGGCACCGCGATGCCGAGCGACTCGTTGGTGACCCGAGCGCCCTCGAGGACGCGGTCGGCATCCCCCGCCGCGACCCGGGGAACCCACTCGTCGATCTCCGCGCCGCGATCGGTCGCCTTCGCGCCCTTCGTGCGGCGGGCGAACTCGACGAGCGGCTGCACCCGGAGCTCCTGCGGCGCCACGTGCAGGCCCTCCGGCGCCTTCTTGAAGGCGAGCCAGTCGAGACCGACACCGAGTGCGTCGCGGAACGACCGATACTCGGAGAAGCTCTCCCAGTCGAGCGCCGCCATCCGCCCCTGCACTTCCGCGAGTAGCGGGGCCACGACTCCCCCCACGTAGACCTTCTCCTGAATGCGCGCGAGCGTATTGGTCAGCTCGTTCGAACGTGTCCCGCGCAGGAAGAGCGTAAACATCCACCGCCGCTTGACGACCTGGTCGCGGTCGTTCTGGAGCCGCAGCGCGATGTCCCAGGCTCGGGCGACCGGGCAGGGCTTTCCGACGCACTCCTGCGCCGCTTTCACATCCTTGCGGATGGGGTTGAGCACCCCCTGCAGCGAGCGGTAGGCCGGGATCATCCCGGCCAGAAAGAGCAGCAGCACGAGGACGCCCAACCCGCGCACGAGCCAGAGCGTTCGGCGCTGCTGCGCCTCGGCCGCCGCCGTGCGCGTGATCAGACCCTGCTCGGGAAAGACCTTCTTCTCGTAGAAGTGGCGGATGAAGAAGGCGCGCGACTTCTTGAAGATGCTCTCGAGGCTCTCGATGACCCCTTCCGAAGCGCCTCCGGGCGCTTCGAGCAGGTCGCGGGTCGCCTGCGCGATCGGCCGCCCCTGCTGCACGCCGCTCGAGATGTAGAACCCTCGGAACGCGAACGGCTCGTCAAAGCGCGTCTGCTGGAAGATCGTCTTGAGATACCCCTTGAGCGGGGCCTGAAGCGCCCGGAACTCCTCGGGAAAAACATAGAGCTTGTCTGCCTGGGCCGGGTTTTCCTCGTCGGCGAGCAGTCTCAGCCGCAGCTTGTAGAGGCGCTCGGTGATCGCGTCATAAGTCCCGTCGAAGCTTTCGGGATCCCAGGCCTTTCCCGGCCCCTCGGGGCTCGACCAGCCGAAGAGCTGCTGCTGGTCCACGGGATCGAGCTTCGAGAAGAACTCCGAGAAACCGAGGATCCGATCGGCCTTGGTGACCATGATGAAGACGGGGAACCGGATCTGGAGCACGCGCTGGACGTGCAGGAGCTTGGCGCGGATGTTGGCGGCCTTGCGCTCCCGCTCCTCGGGAGCGTCCTCGAGCAGCGAGGTGCACGGAATGACGACGAGGACGCCGTTGATCGGACAGTACTTGCGGTACCTCCGCAGGAGCTTCAGGAAGGAGCCCCACTCCTGCTGGTCCGGGGCCGCCTCCTCCTGGAACGTGAAGCGCCCCGCCGTGTCGAGGATCACCGCTTCGTTGGCAAACCACCAGTCGCAATTGCGAGTGCCTCCGGCGCCGGAGAGACCCTCGGTGCCGACCGGGAACTCGAGCCCGGAGTTCTTCAAGGTGGTCGATTTGCCCGACTGGGGCTCGCCGATCAAGAGGTACCAGGGGAGCGAATAGACCGACAGCCCGGCCTGCTTCAACTGATTGACCGACTCGGACCACTTGGCCGTGAGGTCGCCCAGCGCCTGGCGAACCTCCTCCTTCGAGGCGCCGGCCTTCTGGGAATCGCGCCGGAGCTCTCCTTCGAAGGCGTTGGCCTGGCGCTTCTCTCGGGCCCGAAGGGCCATGTTGAAAAGACCGAGCACGAGGACGATTACGAGCAGCCCGAGCACGAAGACCCACCAGTACCTCTCGACCCCAAGCCACCGGGAGATCACATAGACCATCGGAATGAGAATGAAGATCGCGCCCAGATACTTGAGGGGGCGCGGCAGGCGCTGCAGGAGGTCGAGGAATTCGTACATCGCTTAGGTGGAGAGCCCCATCCCTCGGGCCGCCTGGCGCAACTCGTCCATCGACGTGCCCCACAGGGCAAACGCGAGGATGTAGTACAGAACGAGCACGCCGAAAGCGACGATCAGGACGCGGTAGAGGTTGATGAGCGGCGAGAGCTTCCGCGCCGGCTGCGGCAACACCTGGTACGCCTCCGGCGTGATCTTGTCCCCGAGCGTCGCGATCCATTCGGCATTCATGCGGTAGAGCCGCTTGCGCGCTTCGGCCAGCTTCTCCGGCCGCTCACGGTATTTCCCGCCAAAGCCAAGCGCGATCCCGGTCGAGAGGATCGCCGCGAGCTCCACGTCCCGTGTGGGATCGAGCTCGTTCGCGATCGAGAAGTACTTCTCGCCGCCGATGTTCGTATTGAAATATTTCTCCTCGAGCAGCTGCCTCTCCCACTGCGGCGCGTACTCCCAGCCCGAATGCAGAAGAATTTCGTCGGCCAACACGACCAGCGGATAACGCGCCTTTTCGTAGAGCGACTCCAGCTTCGGATCGTCTCGCACCTCGCGCCCCAGATCGGAAAAGATCTCGTCCAGGCGATCGGAGACATCCCGCAGCTCGACGCGCAGGCCCTTGCGGACCCGCCGCCGGAAAGCGGTCAGGAACAGAAACAGCTTCGAGGTCGCCCGAAAGATTTCCGCCGTGTTGTCGCGCGGCTTATCCACGGGCGGCTCCGGGCTTGAGCACGATGTACAGAGCGAACTTCATCTTCGGGTCGGTCGCGCCCGCCACCGCGATCACGCGGTCGCGAATGACGTTCGCCCAGTAGGGGCCGTCCTTCTCGATCGAGAAGTAGAAATAGTCCTCGCGCGCCGGAAGGCCGGACGGCACGCGCTTCAGCATCTCGACGTCGAGCCCGAAGAGGCGTCGCTGCTTGAGCAGAGGGATGTCGGAAGCCGTCCCGAGTTTCAGGACCTCGAAGCGGCTCTTGACGTCCTTTTCGTCGAGCTCGGATTCGATCAGCAGGTAAACCTCGGTCTCCGGCGCGAGCCACTCGGCGGCGAGCTCCGCGACGAGCAAATCCTCGCGGATCTTGAAGTCCACCTTGATGAATCGCGACGCGACGATCCGCTCGGCCAGCATCTCGAGCGTATGGGTGATCTCGAAGAAGCAGGGCCCGAGGTTGTCGTGGTCGTACAGCGGCACCTTCGGCAGTTGGCGCTCGCCGGAGAACATCGAGAGCTCCCCGACCAGCCGGCAGAACTCGGTGTACACGGTGAAGGGGTGGATCCGCGGAATGCGGGTCAACTGCTGAAAGAGGTAGAGGAAGGAACCGAGGATCTGGAGCTTCAGAATCGGCTGCCATCCCGTGGTTCCCTCGGAATCCACCGTCAGCTTGCCCTCGATAATCTCCGCGGCCAGGAAGCGATGCTTGGCCTCGAGGCGATTGGTCACCGACTGGCACAGATTTTCGAGGGCGGACCAGGCTCCCAACTCCGTCACCGGCGGGATGAATTCGGTGGAAAGAACCGGCGTGTTCTTCCCCTGCCCGGACCGCTCGACCAACGCGATGGGCAGGCACTCGAAGCCCTCGCGGCTCTCGGCGCCGAAGAAGAAACGTCCGTTTGCCCGGCGCACGTCGACCGGCTGGGCATTCGATCCCGTGTTCTCGTCGAGAACCTCCACGGTCTCGACGCTGTAACGCCGGTTCTGGCCGCCTCCCTTTTCCCCGGGCGCAAACGCGTTGGCCTCGAGCTCCCTCCAGGAAGGAACTCCGAGATACACCGGCATACGCCCGCCGGCCTGGTCGAGCTCTGCCTTGAAGCTGCGCGAGGGGAGCCGCAGGTTCGACGCGAGGGAAAGAGAGGTTCCGTCCTTCAACTTCACCTCGGCGTCGCGGACCTCGAAGTTGAAGTTCTCCAGCTGGTCCGCCGCGATGTCGATCTTGAGGATTCCCCAGAAGAAGGGCTGCAGTCTCCGCACTTCCTGCCGGAGTACGTCTGCCCGCTGCCGCTCTGCCAGCTGCAGGTGGTGCGGCCGCAGAAACATGCCTTCCGACCAGTGCACCTCCGGCGTCTTGGACATCGGCTCGTCCAGATCCTAGCGCGCCGTGACTGAAAGCTCGCGGTCGTGCACCGCGATGTCCAGAGTCTTGCCGTTCCAGCGCTCCCGCGGGAGGGAGACGATCTGCCGGCTGGCGTCCGGGCTCTGGTACTTGTAGTCCGCGATGATGACGAGGTACTTGTCCTTGCCTTCGGCCTTCACGGAGACCTGGCGCTCGCAGAGACCGGAGGCGTCCTTGGTCGGAAAGGTGACGGTCGTCGTGCGGTCGCGCATCGTGTCGCGCAGGGAATCGTAGAACCATTTCTCGCCGAGCACCTCGATCTGGCGGGCCTGGGCCTCGTTGGCTCGGACGATATCCACGGTCAACAGGAGCCCCCCGTTGATCGCCGAGTCGCAGCGAAAGTGAAGCGAAGAGGAGCTCGCACAGCCGACGGCGACCAGGACGGCGACCGGGAGCAGCATCGCGAGAATACGGGAAGGGCGCCGCCGGGAAAGGCTTTTCATGATTGCCTCCGCTTCGAGAGCTTGTCGAACTCCTCCTGAGCGAGCCGATACGTCGCCTGCAGCACCTGGTCCTGAACGACCTCGGGCGTCAGACCCTTGACCGTCTCCCGGTATCGGCTCCACCACTCCGCGGCCTCGCCGCGGATCTTCCAGGTCCCCCCCTTGGCCGTGGAGGCTTCGATCGCCGAGGGGCTCGCGCGCTTCCAGAGCTTGTCGAACCACAGGCGCACGGACTCGTGGTGCGCCGCCAGGATCGCCACCTGCCAGCGCTCGAGCTCGCGCAGGTACTCGGAGAGCGTCTTCAAGTCCACCGGTTTTCCCTGTTCCAAGGCCGAAAGGAGCCCCTCCAGCGTATACCGATGTCCGGGAAGGCGGAAGCTCATGGTCGAGTCGCCCGGCATCGTCACACCCTGCACGAGGCCGAGCAGGAACCGTTCCATATGCCGCGCAAACGAAACGAGCGCATGCAAGGCGGTTAGATCCGGCCCCTCCCCGGAGGCCGGCTCGGGCGCCCGCTCCGCCAGAAGCACCTTCCAGGGCACCGCTCCCGCCGGCCGGCGCTCGGGCGGTGCGGCTGGTGCCCGCTCGGCCCGGACCTGCTCGAGTCGTTGCTCGAGGTCATGAATGCGGTGCAGCAGCCTCGGCAGCTCGTCGGCCTCGGCGGGCGGCGGCGCGCCCACGACGGGGAACTGAACGCGGATCTGCGAAAGAATGCGGCTTCGGTTCTCGGGAGCGATCGCCGCGAGCGAGCGGTTGACCAGAGCCTTCAGCACGGTGCGGCGGTCCTCGGGCGTGGAAAAGCGATAGAGCGTCGCCGCCTCCTCGAGCTCCAGTGCGATCGCCCGCGCGCGCTGGTCGAGGACCCGGTCCCCCGTCGTCGAAAAGGCTGGCTCCGTCCCCCGCTCCGGCCGGGAGACCGGGGCCGGTTCCCGCTCGGTCGCAGGCGCGGCGGCTTCTTCCTCGGCCCGCGCCGCCGCCCGAGCGGCGGCGGCATCCCTGCGAAGGCGCGTGGAGGCCACGGTTTCATCGTCGAGCCGAGAGATTCGAGCGCTCTTGGAAGGCGCGGCGGTGGAGACGACGGTCTTTCGAGGCGCGGACCGGCGGGGCGGGGCGGGCGCCTCGGCGCGAACACCCTCTTCCAGAAGCCAGCCCCCCACGGCATCGTCGACCCTGGCGAGCAACGCAGCGAGCAGGGTTACCGCCGCAGCCGATTCCGCCTCCACGGAAGGAAAGGCGCCGAGCCGGCCCGCGACAGCGGAGGCGAGCTGCCTTGCGCGCGGGGACAATGGCGACGCGCCGGGGACCCCCTTCGATTCGACCGGCGTCGAGAGGAACCGCTGCAGCCAGGCCAAGGAACCCCGGAAGAGTGCCCCCTTCCAGAGCCCGTCGAGCGTCTCCGCGCGCGTGTGCCGCGCCCGGGAGAAGCCCTTCTCGACGAGGGCATCTCCGCAGCGAAGAACGGCGTCCGCCAGGTGCCGGCTGTCCACGAACGCCTCCCCCCGGCGTCGGGCGGCTTCGCGCGCGAGCGCGAGGATCTTGCGCAAGGAACCGTCGGCCTCGAGCTCCTCGGCCGACCGTTCCGGTGCCGAAGCCTCCGTCCGCGGCTCCGCCACGAGCTCGACGCGCACGGGGGTCGTCGAGAGTAGGAAGATCTCGCCGGATTCGATCGCGATCTCGCCAATCACGGGCTTGTTCCGGACGTAGGTCCCGTTGGTGCTCTTCAGATCCTTCAGGAAGAGCTTCCCGCCCGAGCACCGCAGCTCCGCGTGGAACGAAGAGATGCCATCCCCTTCCGACAGCACGAACTGGTTTTCCAGGCCGCGCTTTTCGTCGGCGCGGCGGCGTCCGATGCGGACAATCGTGTCCGCCGAGGACGGCGCCGGCTCGAGGTGCCGCATCCCCTCCATCGGGCCAAGCCAGACATCCAGGCTAAGCACGGGGTCTGAGGCCCGCACCGGACGGTCCGCCAACGGAGTCTCTCAGCCCGCCCGGCGGCCGGTCAGGCGCCGCAGCCTTTTCAAGAGGGCTCCGTTGCCAGCCGGCAGGCGATCAAAGAAAACTCGATCCCAGAAATGGATGCGGTCTTCTCGGTCTTTTCCGGTCTCACGGGTTCTGCGAGCATTATAAACAGCGTCCGTCTCGCGCGGCGGCGCGAGCTCAAGCGACTGGCGTTCTCGGCCCGCCCTCGCGCCGGACCGGACCCGTGGCGTCGGCGATCTTCTCGGTCAACAGCTCGGCGAGCACGTGTTGGATCTCCAGGTTCGTTCCCTGCCGGCCGAAGAGGAGTCCCCTCGCTTCCCCGGCGAGCAACTCGATCTCGTTGCCGAGCCGCTCGATCTTTTCGGTGGGATGCTTCTCATCGTAGTCGGCCGGGTTAATGCAAAGGGAGAACCCCGATAGCCGCGTCGCCAAACGTAGACCAAGAAGGAGCGCCCGCTTCCAGAGAGCGTCGGGTATGGCGTTGGGGCGCTCTGCCTCGCGATCCAGAGCCTGGTAGAAGACGTTGGCCTTTCGGAACGCGGTGGCGAGCTCCGCGTCGCGCTCGATCAGGACCGCGGCTCCCGGACCAGACAGAACGTTTGCCAGGGTCGTGTCTCCGGCCGCCGCGAGGCGTTTTCCGACCTTCTCGACGGCAGCCTGGATCCGCCGGGCGTCCTGGCCGTCGTTGCCGATGAGCAGCCGCAGCAGGATGACGCCCAGGGAGTAGAGGTCGCTCGGGGCGGCGAAGTCCGAGTAAATCTTGTAGAGGGCGCCCGGGATCCGGACGCCGGAGCTCTTCTTCAGGCGCTGCGCGGCGGCTTCCTCGAGCGCCATCGGCTCGCTGATGAAGTGAACCTCGTTCGCGTCCCCCGTCGCCCGCGGGTCCCGCCGGGCGGCGAAAGTCAGCGCGGAGAACCCAAGCGCATCGTTGTCCAGCGTAACCAGAATCCAATCGCGGTCGCTCGGATCCGGGTAGATCCCGTACGGATCCGAAAGGCGGCCATGAAGGCGCCAGCCCCGCTCCGCATCGCGGCTCGCCGGGCCCGCCTCCACCTCCGAGATGACCAGTTGCGCCGGGCGCGTCGGCGTCAAGTGGAACTCGAGCACTTCCGGCGGCGCGTAGGGAGCGAAGGCATTGCGCGGCGGGACCGTGACCTCTGCGACGCCCGCCAACCGCTCCGAACGGGCGGCCGAAGACAAGCCGTGAAGCCGCGCCCGGAACGTCCAGGCGGAGGGCAGTCCCTCGCCCGCCGCCGACAGATCGAAGAGCACGTGGCGCGGGTGAAGGTCGAGGTGCGGCCGGCCGGTGTGCCGAGAGTACGCGAGCAGGCCCGCAACGATCTGGCGGAAGGCGGAAAGCTTCAAATAGAAGACTTCGACCGCGTCCATGCCCGACCCGTCGGCCCCGAAGAGCAGCCGCCCTTGCGCGGGGAGCGCCACCGGGTAGCGCAGCCGCGCCCCGAGCGACAGGGAGCGCGGAACCGGCTTCTCGCCGAGGAACGATTCGGGCAGCCGACCTCCGAGCCAGTCCGCGAACTCGTCGAGCGAGAGCTGGCCCAGCCCCGTCAACAGGTAGGGCGAGTCGTAGAAATTCAGCGGCGCCCAGCGCCCCTCCCAGAACGGGGCGGCCCGCATGCCCGACGCGAACGCGGTCTGAAACTGCCGCGCCGCCTCGCGGCAGCCAGCGCATGGAAAGGACTCGGCCACCGGACTCGACTCCGTCGCGCCCGCCAGCGCCTCCCCAAGGTCGCGATAGAGATCCACCGCCGTCAGGCTCTCCCCTTCCGGGGTTTTCGCCGGCGCCTCGAAGCTGTAGAACGGCGAGGGCGGATTCTCCGCCGCGCACCGCGGGCAAAAGAGAAAGCGCTCGAGCGAGGACGCAAAGAGTGGCAGCCGCGCCGCCGCAAGCACGGCGTCCTCACGACAGGTCTCCAGGGCCGTGCCGCAGCGGGGACAGGGAGGTGAAAAGAAACATCGGTCCGGAACGCAGAAGAGAAGGGGCGGGAGCCGTTCGGGCGCCTGCCCGCCGGGCCGCAGAAACCGAGGCACGGAGAGTCCCGCGGCGCCGAGCTCCCGCAGGCGCCCGGACTCCAGGCTCCATCGCTCCTCGATCGAAGCGTTGTTCAGGGAGGGGTCCGGAATCACGGGCAGCGGGTGCGCGTTGCGTGGCAGTTTCAACGCCGCAAAGTCCAGGACACTGTCCCCGTCTCCTTTGAGGATGGCGAGGTACACCCGCGCAAAGTCCTCTTCCTCCGAAAGCACGAGGAACGGGCCGGCCCCGTCCGCCGCGGATTCCGACACCACGACCTGCAGAGAGAACGCTGCGGGCTCGGCCGGCAGGATCGGCGCGGACTCGACGGGCGCCATGAGCGACGAGGATGTCATCGGTGCAACGATTTTAAGGCCACCCGCGGCGGCCGAGACGGCGTCCTTCCCCTTTTTCGCGGGGCGATGGGCCCAGGCTCCCCGGCGGCCCTGGAGGAAATAATCGCCCCCGGCGGCCCGTTCCAGGGAGCGATGAAAGCCTTGATGCTGGGCTTCTCGCTGGGCCTGGCCGCGCTCAGCGCGCGCACCGAGGAGCCGACACCACCCTTCCCCGACCTCGAGCTCGCCGGCGCAGACGGCGGCTCCATTCGGCTTTCGCAGCTCAAGGGCAACGTCGTTCTCCTGAACGTGTGGGCCACCTGGTGCGGTCCCTGCCGGATGGAGCTTCCCATCGTGCAGAAGATGTATGACAAGTACAGCGACCGCAACTTCGTCGTGCTCGCCGTGAACATCGACGCGGACCGCCGGCGCGTCGAGCCGTTCCTGAAGCACTACAACCTGTCGCTGCCGATCTACTACGCCGCCCCGGAAGAGGCCGGGGCAATGACGGCGATGGGCATTCCCTCGACGTTCATCCTCGGGCCCGACCGGATCCTCATCGATCAGGCGGTCGGATACTCTCCGGACGTCGAGGACCGCTGGAAGCAAGTCATCGAAAAACACCTCAAGGCACGCAAGCCCTCTCGCTAACCTGGAATCCCCCTTCCTATGGAGGCACGTGATGAAGCTCCGCATCCTTTGCATGGCAGTGGCCGCCTTTCTCGCGACGTCGGCGCTCTTCGCGCAGGTGCGTGAAGGTACCGTCGAGATCGAGCCCTTCGCCGGGTACCTGTGGGGCGGGCGATTCGCGCACGGAACGACGGAGCTCTTCACCTCCACCGTCGACGTTGACGACCACGCCACCTACGGTGGGCGGATCGGATTCAACGCGACGCAAGTTTTCGAGCTCGAATTTCAGTACTCGCGCACCGACACGGCCTTCGTGACGGGCAACGGCGGCGGTGTCTTCGGCCCCGGGCCCGCCAAGCTGGGAGACCTGAAGATCGAGTACTTCCTCGGTTACGCCACCTTCAACTTCGGTCACAGTCGCGTGGTGCCCTTCTTCACGGTCGGGGCGGGCGCGGCCCATCTGACCCCGACGGTCGAGGGAGCCAACCCGGCGGCGAGCACTCGCTTCACCGCGAGCCTCGGCGGCGGTGTCAAGGTCTTCGTCACTCCACACTTTGGATTTCGTTTCGACGGGCGCGCGTATACGACATCGCTCGGAACCACGAACCACTCCTCCTGCGACCGATGGGGCTGTACGAACTCGAGCTGGCTCACCAACGGAGAGGCGAGCGGCGGGATTCTCTTCGCCTTCTAGCTAGACCTCTGCGCGGCCGCCGCGCGGCCGCCGCTATCCATCGGTAGCGCGACTCACACGGATCCGGCGGCCATCCCCGGCGACCGCCTCCAGCCGAACCTCGACGGTCGGCGGCAGCAGCGCGGCGAGCGAGCGGTTCGGCCATTCGACCAGCACGGGCGCGCCCCCGACGGATTCGGGCAGGCCCAGCGCGTCGAGCTCCCGCGGCGCGTCCACCAGCCGGTAGAGATCGAGGTGGCGGAGCACGATCCGGCCGTCCTGCCCCGCGTATTCATGCAACAAGGCGAAGGTGGGCGAGGCCACCTCGCGGGCCGCGGCGCCCAATCCTCGCGCGACCCCGCGAGCCAGGCACGTCTTCCCGGAGCCGAGATCGCCGATGAGATAGACGATGTCCGAGTCGGAGAGGGTCGCCGACAAGCGCTCTCCGATCTGCTCGGTTTCTTCCTCGCTTCGAGAGATCGTTTCCAAGGGATCAGCGGTCCGCTGAGTCCTCCAGGCTCTCGCTTCGGGCGGAATGGCGAGAGTGAGCACCCGAGAGCTCCCGTCGCGCAAGCGGCAGCGCGTCGGCGAGCTCGCTCGCGAGAAGACCCGCGTCTCCGAGCCACTCTGCCAGGACCTGCCCTGCGGCGCCGTGCAGCCACGCCGCGGCCAGAGCCGCATCCACTCCGTCCATCCCCCCGGCCACGAAGGCTCCGAGCGCTCCGGCCAGCACGTCTCCGGATCCGGCCGTCGACATCAACGGTGTCCCGGTGGGATTGACGGTCACGTGCCTCGCGCCGCGCTCCGCCACGAGGCTCGCCGCGCCCTTGAGAAGCACGATGCCGCGACTGCGGCGCGCGAGCCGCCGCGCGGCGGAGAACCGGTTCGCCTGGATCTCGCGCGTGGAGACTCCAAGCAGTCGCGCCGCCTCCCCCGGGTGCGGAGTCAGGATCCGCGACGCGAAGACTTCCGGCCTGCCGGCGAAGGCGTTCAAGGCGTCGGCGTCGCAGACGAGGGGAAGCCTCGTTTCGAGCAGGCGCCGCAGGAACGCGACGGTCCCCGGACCGGTCGAGAGTCCCGGCCCCACCACGGCCGCGTCGAAGGACCGCAGCGCGGCGAGCGCCGGCCGGGCGGCGCTTTCCGAGATGGCCCCGCTCTCCTCGGGCAACCCGAGGGTCATGGCCTCCGGGAGCGCGGTCACGAGGTGCTCTTGAAGCGACTCGGCGCAAAAGATCGTGACGAGCCCCGCGCCGGCGCGCAGCGCTCCACGCGCCGCCAGGATCGCCGCCCCCACCTTTCCCCGGGAGCCCGCGATGACCGCCAGCCGGCCGAAACTTCCCTTGTGCGAGTCCTGGGGTCTTGCCGGAAAGAGCCGTCGCACGTCGCCGACCTCAGCTAATTGGACCAGCGACCCCAGCCTGCCGAGAATCGCGCGCGAGATTCCGATGTCGGCGACGACGATGTTTCCGCAGAGACCCCGCGCGGGAAAGGCGACGTGACAGATCTTGGGCGCTCCGAATGCGACGGTCCTCGACGCGCGGACGGCCGGCCCGATCCGCTCGCCGGTGTCTGAGGAGAGACCGGACGGTAGGTCCGCCGCGATGACCGGCCGCCCCGCACGGTTGATCGCGGCCACGGTCCGGGCGGCGATTCCCTCGAGCGGCCGAGAGAGGCCCGTGCCGAAGAGCGCGTCCACCACGGTCTCCGCTTGCGCGAGCGCCTGCGCGAGCGAGGCGACGCTTCCCGCGGACCCCAGGGAGACGATCGAGAGGCCCGCGGCTCGCGCGCGCGCGGCGTTCTCCGCCGCATCGCCGCGGTAAGACTCCGGGTTGCGCAGCGTGAAGATGCGCACCGGGATCCCCCGCCGGAAGAGGAGGCGCGCCGCGGCCAGGCCGTCTCCTCCGTTGTTGCCGGGCCCGCAGACCACGACGACCTCTCGCGGAGCGTCGGCCCGGCAGACCTCTTCGACGAGGGCGGACGCCGCGTTTTCCATCAGGAGCGAAGACGCAACGCCGCCTCGGATCGCCGCCGCGTCCGCGCGCTTCATCCGCCGGGCGTCGAGCACCGGAATCAGGAGGCACCTCCGCGCGCAAGAGTCGCCAACGCCTCTGCGGTCGCGCTCGGGTAGTCGGGCTCGGAAGGATCGCGGCTGGCCACGTCGGCGCGAAGCTTCACCAGGTCTTCCGGTCGGTCGACATCGTAGGAGGCCGGCAGCAGCCGGGAGGACAGCCCGGCGCCGGCCAACCGCTCGAGAGTGACCTCCAGCACGTCGCAAGAGGACCAGGGAATGTCGCGAAACACCTCATCGACCGGCGCCTCACGGTCGAGCCCGATGACGCAGTAGCCTCCGTCCTCGGCGGGGATCAACACCGCCCGCTCGCCCGCGCCTAGAAGTGAGAAGACCTCCTCGATACGCCGCCGCGCAAGCGCCGGATGGTCGGATCCAACGGCCAGCGCCGCCGGCGCCCCGCGCCGGAACTCCTCGGCAAACGCGGCCGCCAAACGCGCGCCGAGGTCCCCTTCGGCCTGCCGCTGCCCGCGCCACGGCGGACCGAAGAGCTCCGGAAGCGGCGGCACGCTCGGGTCCGGTTCCGCGCAGAGCACTCGGGACCATGACGCCCGAGAGCCATAGCACCGAGCGGCGTCTTCCAGAAAGGCTCGGTAGAGAAGCGCCGCGCCCGCCTCTCCCAGCGCCGGCGCCAAGCGCGTCTTCACGCGGCCCGTCTCGGGAGCGCGCGCGAAGAGCAGAAGCGAAGGAGGCGTCGGGGCCACGCCCCGATTATCGGTCAACCCCGCTCGGGCCCCGAGGGGCGGCGCGCGTCTCGCCGCTCCCAGCAGGGTGCTGAAGAATGGATGCGGGCGTCGCGGCTGAGCTTCGGCCGCGGGCATTCGCTTCGCGAACGGCGGCCGAGAACTTCAAAGACCGGAGCAGGCCGGGGCCGTGGCTCAGGCGCCACAAACTGCTCTGCGCCCTCGTTCGGGCGCGCCGAGCGCCCGCTTAAAGACCTTGTTGCCGCTCCTCGACGATGCGGACGGCATCGCCTGCGTCGCGTCGCCTCGCATCTGGCCCCGCGGCGCTCGCAACGCCGCTCCACACCATATCTTCAGCAACCTGCTAGGACCCGCTCGCGGCCTTTTTCTCGGCGGGCAGGACCGAGATGAAGAAGCTCTTCTGCACGTAGGAGGTGACGTTCGTGACGCCGTCGCGCAGCGCCACGGCGAGCTTCTGGCCGCCCGGCACGCAGATCAGCGAGACGTCGTAGTAGAAATCCTTGCCCTGCGCCTTCTCGAAGTCCTTGGCCGGAACCTCGACCTTCTGGTGCTGGACGGCAAGGTCGGACTGCTTGTCGGACGCGTCGAGCACCACGAAGTAAACGCTGAAGCTCCCTTCGTAGCGGTCTCCGGAAGGCACCAGACCGAGCTTGCCGATCGGCACCGCAATCCGGACGGGCATCAGGTAGTAATCCCGGTCGTAAGGCTTCGCCTGTCCCGTCGCGACGCTGATGCCGAGCGGATTGTCGTTGCGCGCGTAGTGAAGGCTGGCCAGCACAGACTCGGACGTGCGCGTCTCGACCGACTTCTCGAGCAGGCCGTGCCGGGCGCGCGCCTTCAGCCCCTTGCGCTTGACGATCACCTCGATCGCGTGGGGCTTGTCCACCGTCGCCTTGGTCGAGCGGTAGCCGAGCGAGTAGAAGTTCGTGAAGTCGCTCGCGAGGTCGTCGAGGCTCGACTTCCAGTCGTTGGTATTGATCGCGGCGAGCCCCCCCGTTTCCTCCGCCATCATCTGCAGCGGCGCCTGCGTGTTCGTGCGCAGGAAGAAATTGGAGGGCCTCGTTTCCATCGTGCGGTTCTCCGCGGTCATCATGTCGTCCACGGTCAGGCCCGACGCGTCGAGCGCCCAGATCGTGACTCCCTGCGCGTTGGCAGCCTGGACGATTCCGGTGTAGCGGGAGTTCATGTCGAACTCGAACTGCTCGAGGGTATTGGCGTTCTCCTGAAACTTGCGCTGGATCGTGTCGTAGAGCTCGAGCCCGACGGTCGCCGGCAAGCCTTCCGAGACGTACACGAGCACCTTGCGCCCGGTGACGCCCGCCAGGCCGTTCAACGTCGTCTTGATGCCGTCGACCGTGAACTCGAGGTCGTTGCGGTAGGACTGCGCGTACTGGCGCGCGATCTGGTCGGCCTGGGAGGCGGACTGGGCGTCGTTGATCCGCTCCAACGCGTCTTTGCGTTCTCCCACCTGCGTGGTTGCACCCCCCGTCTCCCCTTCGATCTCCTCGAGGACCTGCAAGATCTCGGACGGATCGGAAGTGAACTTTCGGCGGACCTTCAGCGAACGGTTGAAACTCACGACCATCGCTTCGGCCTGCTTGCCGACGGTCTGCTCCACGAACTCTTTCAGGCGTTTGAACATCCGGTTTCGGTTCTGCGGCTGGATGTTCAGGTTGTCGATGTAGAGGACGTAGCGTGCCTTGAGCTCCTCGGGCACCTCCGCAGCGACCTTCGGCTCTTCGATGGAGATGGTCTTGCCGTCCTCGAGCAGCACCCTGCCTCCCGCCACCGCATAGAAGTTCGTAACCGTCTGCGGGATGCGGTCCTGAAGGATCTGAAAGTCCTCCTTGGTCAGGCCGGGTACGCGCTTGCCCTTCGAGTCGGTCACCACGACCTCGATGTTGGTGATCGAAACCTCGACACTCTCGCTGACAGGAGGAAGACCCTGGGGCGGAGCGGCGGCAGGCGGCTTCTGAGGTGCTGCCGGCTTGTCCTGCGCCCGGCCGGGCGCCACGGCGGCCAAAGCGAGCACCACGGCGAGCAATCTCTTCAAATCGGGCTCCTCCTGTGTGGACCGGAAGCGCCCGCCGGAGGCCGAAAATTCCCTCTCCGGGCTCCGGGCGAGCGGGCCCCAAAAACCTTGTTGCTTTGTCCCGGGGAATTCAACAGAATTCGGCCTTTCCGGGCAGGGCTCGCCGCGCCCGGGTGGAAGCGAAAGAGCAAGGAGCGGTTCAGAATGCCTCGAAAAGGGCAGCGCTCGGTCGCAATCTTGTCCCTGGCCATGGTCTTGCTGGGAGCCGGGGCATGCGACAAGATCAAGGCGAAGCAGGCCATCAAGAAGGGCAACGAGTTCTTCAAGGCTCAAAAGTACGAGACCGCGCTCGCCAGCTACCAGGAGGCGCAGCGGCTCGATCCGGACGAGGTGAAGATCAAGAAGAACATCGGCCTGGCTTACATGGGCCTGTACCAGCCCGGCTCCAAGCACGCCAAAGACATCGAGTACGCAGGCAAGGCGATCGAGAACCTGAAGACCTACGTGCAGCACTACCCGGACGACCGGAAAGCCCAGGAGTTCCTGGTTTCAATGTACCTGGCGACGGACTCCTACGACGACGCCATCGCCTTCTACCAGCTGATGTTGAAGACCAACCCCAAGGACTCCAAGGCGATCGGCTCGATCGCCTCGATGTATTTCAAGAAGGGGGACTTCGACAAGGGAATGGAGTGGCAGAAGAAGATGGCCGAGCTGGAGGGCAACAATCCCGACCCATACGTGATGATCGGCGTACAGGCCTGGGACCGCTCCTACCACTATCCGGACCTCGACCCGGCGACGCGCACACACATCGTCGACGAAGGGATGAATGCGCTCCAGAAGGCCCTCGAG
Organism: Thermoanaerobaculia bacterium; assembly: GCA_041481715.1. Taxonomy (GTDB): domain Bacteria; phylum Acidobacteriota; class Thermoanaerobaculia; order UBA5066; family Gp7-AA6; genus DATBFU01. The sequence continues at coordinate 29,570 of JBGPCK010000004.1, forward strand.
CTCAAGCCGGACTCCTTCGAGGCCGTGACCTACGTCAACCTGCTTTGGCGCGAGAAGGCCAAGATGGAAACGGACCCGAAGAAGGCCCAGGAGTACACGGACAACGCCAACAAGTTCCTGGCCCAGGCGCTCGAGCTCCGCAAGAAGCAGCAGGAATCCTCCAAGTCCGCCACCACGCCGTCGGCGGAACCGGGGAAGTAGGTCCGGTGTCTGGAAGGGTCGGGAGGGCAGTCCATGTTTGAGAACAGCCTGATCGAGTCGGGCCATCGAAAGGGTGATCACCGGAAGGCCTTGACGCTTCCCGTCTCGATCGCGGTCCACGCGATCGTAATCGGCGCCGCCCTGGGCGCTTCGATCTGGTTCGTCGAAGACGTGCCGGAGCCGCCGATCCCGGTGACCTTCTACGCGTCCGCTCCCCCGCCGCCGCCGCCGCCGCCGGCCGCCCCCAAGGCCGCGCCGCAGCCAAAACAAGCCGAGAAGATCGTCCCCGTCAAGCCGTCGGAGATGACGGCTCCCACCGTGATTCCCGAGAAGATTCCGGAAGCCCTCTCCGCGCCGGAACCGGAGGCCCCCTCCGGGGCCGAGGGCGGCGTCGAGGGAGGCGTGGAAGGCGGCGTTCCGGGAGGCGTTCTCGGGGGTGTCGTGGGCGGTACCGGGCCCGGCACGGGCGACGAGCCCCTGCGGGTCGGCGGGGACGTGAAGGCCCCGGTGCTCCTTCAGAAGATCGAGCCGAGCTACCCCGAGGCGGCCCGCAAGGCCCGGATGGAAGGGGTCGTCATCCTGGAGGCCATCATCACGGCCGATGGCAGCGTTCAGGACGTCAAGGTCTTGAAGTCCGTCAACCCGCTGCTCGACGCCTCGGCGGTTCGAGCCGTCCAGCAGTGGAAATACAAGCCCGCCACGCTCAATGGGCGCGCCGTGCGCGTCTACCTGACCGTGACGGTGACCTTCAATCTGCACTAGGATTGGCCTTGGGGAGCTCGACCGACCGAACTTTGACGAGAAGGAGCGCTTCATGAGTTTCGATCCCATTGAGCTGTTTCACAGCATGACGATCCTGGCCAAGTTGGTGGCCGCCCTGTTGGCCATCATGTCCATCTACTCGCTGACGATCGCCGCGGAGCGCTTCCTGTACTACCAGAAGGCGAAGAAGCAGTCGGTCGATTTTGCCCGGCTCGTCACGGGCTACCTCAAGCAGGACAAGCTCCAGGAAGCGATCGACTCATCCAAGAAGTTCAAGCAGAGCCATCTGGCTCGCGTGCTCGCGGCCGGGCTCTACGAGTTCCAGCACGACATCGCCAGCGGCACGGCGGACACGCCCGGGCACGACCCGATCGAGGCGGCCGAGAGGGCGCTCGAGCGTGAAGCGCTCATCACGACCGCGGACATGAAGAAGGGGCTTTCGGGCCTGGCCACGATCGGTACGACCGCGCCCTTCATCGGTCTCTTCGGGACGGTCATCGGGATCATCAATGCTTTCCGCGGCATGGCCATGACCGGCTCCGGAGGCATCGCGGCGGTTTCGACCGGTATCGCCGAAGCCCTGATCACCACAGCCCTGGGCCTGTTCGTGGCGATTCCGGCGGTCTGGCTCTTCAACATCTTCATGAACAAGATCGAGCGATTCCAGGTCGAAATGTCCAACGGTGCGTCCGAGCTCATCGACTACTTCATCAAGCGCCGCGGCGCCGCCGCCAAGGCGTCCTAAGAACCGGGAGGGTCCCTCATGGGCATGGGTGGCGGCGGGGCGCGCGACAAGCTGCAAAGCGATATCAACGTCACACCTCTGGTGGACGTCTGTCTCGTCCTTCTCATCATTTTCATGGTCGTCACGCCGATGCTCCAGAAGGGCGTCGATGTGCAGCTGCCTGTCACCGACAATCCGGACAAGAAGCCGGAGAACGCAAATCAAACTCTCATCTCGATCAAGTGGGCGACACCGCCGATCTACTTTTTCGGCAAGGACACCCTCTCCAAGCAGGATTTCCAGAAGCAACTCGACGAGCTCTACCAGCGAAAACCCAATGCCGAGCTCGTGATCAAGGCGGACCAGCGGCTCAAGTACGGAGACGTGAAGGAAGTCATGAAAATGACCAAGGACGCGGGCTTCCAGAACGTCGGCCTGATCGCGGACAAGAAGGTCGTCGCCCCCTCGGCGAAGTAGCCCGAACAGGAGGATACGTCTCCATGGCCATGTCCCCCGGAGGGAGCGGCGACTACAAGAGCGACATCAACATCACGCCGCTCGTGGACGTGGTGTTGGTGCTCCTGATCATCTTCATGGTCATCACTCCCCTGCTCCAGATGGGGTACGACGTCAAGGTGCCTCCGAAGTCGACGAACCCGAACCCGACGATCGACCCGGACCAGCTGATCGTCTCGCTGGCCGCCGGCAACAAGCTCTTCCTGAACAAACAGGAGCTGACGGCGCCCCAGCTCTCCACACAGCTCTCCTCGATCCTCAAGAACCGCCGAGACAAGACCGTGTTCTTCTCCGGCGACGACGCCGCCGCCTATGGCGAGGTTGCCAGGATCATGGACCTCTGTCGCAGCGCCGGCGCGACCAACATCGGCATCGTTCTGGAGACCGTTCCGGTCCAATAACTCGGAAACGCCAAACGCGGCGACCACCGGCCGCCGTTTGATATTCTTCCCCGCCCGCGCGCGGCGCGGACCGAAGCCATAAAAACAGGAGTTTGTCGATGTCTCATGATCTGGCTCTGCCCCTGATCCTCGCTTGCTCGATTGGCTCCCTCTTCGTCGCGGGGTACCTCATGTCCTGGGTCCTCAAACGCGACACCGGGACTCCCGCCATGCGCGAAATCTCCGATGCCATCAAGGAGGGGGCCGAGGCCTTCCTCCGGCGGCAGAACGGCACGATCGCCCTGCTCGCCGTGGTTCTGGCGACCGTGATCTTCCTGCTCTACGGCTTCGTGCGCGGCCATCACGACTTCGACCCCGTCCCGACCGCGCTCCGGCTCGCCTTCTGGACGACCCTTTCCTTCGCGCTCGGGGCGGCCTGCTCCGTCGTGGCCGGCTACATCGGCATGTGGATCTCGATCCGCTCGAACATCCGGACCGCGTCGGCCGCGCGCACGTCTTTGAACGAGGCGTTGCGCATTGCGCTGAGGGGCGGCGCGGTGTCCGGGCTGTTCGTCGTCGCCATGTCCCTCTTCGGGGTCGGCGGCCTCTACTGGCTGGTCAGCCATTTCACGGAAGTCCCGCCGGCGCAGATTCCCCTTCTAATCGTCGGCTACGGCTTCGGGGCCTCCTTCGTGGCGCTCTTCGCGCAGCTCGGTGGAGGCATCTACACCAAGGCCGCCGACGTCGGAGCCGACCTGGTCGGAAAAGTCGAAGCCGGTATCCCGGAGGACGACCCCCGAAATCCGGCGGTCATCGCGGACCTCGTCGGCGACAACGTGGGCGACTGCGCCGGCCGCGGGGCGGACCTCTTCGAGTCCACGGCCGCCGAGAACATCGGCGCCATGATCCTGGGTGCCACCCTCGCCGCAACGCTCGCCCGCCAGGGCATGGCATTCTCGGCCGGCATCGTGGGCGTGATGCTCTTTCCGCTCGTCGCGCGCGCCTTCGGCCTGCTCGCCTCGATCGTTGGCATCCTCGTCGTGAAGACGCGCGAGGACGCGGACCCGATGAAGGCCTTGAACCGCGGCTACTCGGTCGCCGCCGCCTTGGCCATCGCCGGCTTCTTCATCGCGACGAAGTGGTTGCTCGTAATCCCCTCCAAGCCCGACGCCTGGTGGATGTACTTCCTCTGCGGCATCATCGGCGTGCTCACCTCGATCGCCTTCGTCTTCATCACGCAGTACTACACGGAGTACCGCTACCGGCCCGTGCGCGAGATCGCCGAGGCGTCGCAGACCGGCCCCGCCACCAACGTCATCACCGGCATCGCGGTCGGCCTCGAGTGCACGCTGCTGCCGGTCGTTGCGATCTCGATCGCAATCCTCGCTTCCTACAAGATCGGCGCGGCGGCGCTTCCCGGCGGCGGACTCTTCGGCACCGCCGTGGCCACGATGGGCATGCTGGGCACCGCGGCCTACATCCTCGCCATGGATACCTTCGGCCCGATCACCGACAACGCGGGAGGAATCGTCGAGATGTCCCGGCAGCCCGAGGAGATCCGCAAGAAAACGGACCGCCTCGACGCGGTGGGCAACACCACGAAGGCGCTGACGAAGGGCTATGCCATCGGCTCGGCCGCTCTCGCGGCCTTTCTCCTCTTCTCGGCTTACCTCGACGAGCTGAAGAACTACGGAGCCGAGTTGAAATCGGTCAACCTGGCCAAGCCCGAGGTCTTCGTCGGAGGCCTTCTCGGCGCGATGCTCATCTTCTTCTTCTCCGGCCTCGCCATCAAGGCGGTCGGCAAGGCCGCGTTCGTCGTCATTCAGGATGTCCGGGCGCAGTTCAAGGAGCATCCGGGAATCATGGAGGGCACGGAGAAGCCGAACTACGGCCGCACGGTCGACATCGTGACCCGCGGAGCACTGCGGCAGATGATTGCACCGGGCCTGGTCGCGGTTGGGACCCCCGTCGCGGTCGGCCTCGTGTTCAAGATGTTTGGCGTCGGGGCCGAAGCGGTCGCGGCGCTCCTGATGGTCGGCACCATCGCCGGCATCGTCCTCGCGACGTTTCTGAACAACGCGGGGGGCGCCTGGGACAACGCCAAGAAGTACATCGAGACGGGAGTCTACGGCGGAAAGGGCTCGGCCACACACAAGGCGGCCGTGGTCGGCGACACCGTTGGCGACCCATTCAAGGACACGGCGGGTCCCTCGCTGCACGTGCTCATCAAGCTGCTGGCCACGATTACGCTCGTGCTGGCGCCGCTCTTCATTTGAGCGGGTGATCTGAGCGGGTGCTCGGCGCTCGCCGCGCCCGAAAAGGCCGAGACCGTCTTCCTCTGACGTTCCGGGGCGCCCGGCCCTATCGCCGGGGCGGGCGGCCCGTCAAGATCATCTCCGAGGCGTCCTGGAATCGGACGTCCTGCGGAACGGAGAGCGTCCCGGCAGGGATCTTGCCCGGAATCTGAATGTCCGTATTTCGGTACTCGAGCTTCACGCTGTTGCGCTCGACGGTCGGCCGGCTCGGAAGAAATACTCTCTTCTCCACGACGGCCCGGACGGGAAAGCCCTGCAGGTCCGTCGCGAGCCAGTAGCGTCCCTCGCCGTCGACCGGGCCTTCGAGCGCGTAGACGTCGCACGCGTGTCCACCCACCGTCTCGCTGCCGAGTTTCTTCCCGCGGGATCGGATCTCCTCGATCCGGCGGACGTATTCGTGGGAAGGACGGCCGCCGCTCGCGGCCAATCCGGCGAGCAGCTTCAGCCCCGCCGACTGTCCCTCCGTCCAGATGTAGACCTCGTCATTGATCCGAAGGACATTGGTCTTCTCCGGCCCCTTCCCACGTTCCACGATCCGCATGGCGCCGCCTTGAAGCCAGATCTCCGCCTCTTCCAAGGCCTCTCCCGGTCGGGCTCCCTCCGTGGTGACGGTCGTTTTCCAGTGAGCGGACGGCACGCCCTGGGGCGGCGCCACGGGCGTGGCGCCGACCACGAAGGCGAGCGCCGCAGCAGCAAGGGACGAGAATCTCGAATCCATCCGGGTTCCTAAATCGCCGCGAGACATCCGGCATTCCCCATAGGAAGCGCCGGGCGACCTCACACGAAACGGCAGAGGATCTCGTTGGAGACCAGAAACCCGCGCTCCGTCAGAGCCAGGCGATCCCCCTCCTCCCGCAAGAGACCATGCTCCCGCCACGCGGCAGAGTCAGCCGCCAGATGCTCGTCGCCCCGGTCCGCAACCCAGGCCTCGATCTGTGCGCGTGCGACGCCCCGGGAGAGGCGCAGCCCGAGAACGATCCGCTCGGCGGCCTCCTCCTCGGCCGCAACCGCGCGGTCGAGTGCGAGGGGACGCTCGCTGTTCGCGAGCCGCTCGGTGTAGGCCGCCAGAAGGGAAACGTTCGCGCGCCGCCTTCCGCGCCAGAACTCGTGCGCCGAGACGCCGAGGCCGATCGTGGGCGCTCGCTCCCAGTATTTCAGGTTGTGGCGCGCCTCATGGCCCGGGCGCGCCCAGTTGGAGATCTCGTAGTGCGCAAAGCCCCAGCCCTCGAGGGCCTCGCCCATTTCGAGCCAGAGCTCGGCCTGTTCGTCGTCGGACGGGTAGCGCCAGGGTCGCGCTCGGCGGTCCTCCTCGAGCGCTTTCGACTTCTCGGTCTCGAGCAGGTATACGGAGACGTGGTCGACGCCGGACTTCACGAGCGCGTCGACGCTGTGCCGAAAGCTCGAAGCCGTCTGCTCGGGAAGCCCCAGAATGAGGTCACCGGAGAGCGCGAGGCCGCGGCCCGACAGCGTCTCGAGGGCCTTTTCCGCGCGCGCGGCGTCGTGGCGGCGCCCGACGGCGGAAAGCTCCCGGTCCGCGAAGGACTGCACCCCGACGGAGACCCGAGTGATGCCGGCCGCGACCCACGCGTCGCAGCGTTCTCGGTTGACGTCCTCGGGATTGGCTTCGAGAGTCAATTCGCTTTCCCGGCCGACGTCGAAGCTTCTGCGAATGGTCTGGAGGAGACGGTCGATTTCCTCGCCCGGCAGGAGGGACGGCGTTCCCCCTCCAAGGTAGATCGAATCGAACCGGGCCCCCCGCGCCTCTTCCTCGACGAGGCCGATCTCGCGCGCGAGCGCAGTAAGGTAAGCCGCCCGCGAGGAGTCATCCGTCGAAACGACGAAGGCACAATAACCGCAGCGAGATGCGCAGTAGGGAAGGTGCACGTAGAGGCCCGCGTTCATGGCGACGGCGGGACCAGGGCCCGTTCGACCTCGGGAGCGATCTCCGGGTCAAAGGGAAAAATCTTGCGAAAGTTGCCCTCGGCGACGACGGGGCGCAGGTCCCGTCCCCGCTCGTCCAACCAGCGGACCGCCGCTCGAAGCAACGCCGCGCGGTGCTCGTTGGCGGGGTCGCCGTCGGCCAGCTCCTCCAACCGCGCGGCCGCGGCGGCATTGCCCGGCGGCTCGGCTTCGCCCCGTGGCCTCGGAGGCCGAACGGACAGCCCGCGGCGCGCGGCTCCCTCCTGCAGGCGGTCCAATGCCCGGGCCGCCTCGCCGCTCCAGTCGCCGTGGTGCACCCGATCAAAGAAGGCCTCCTCGCTCCCCGGCTCGGCGAGTCCACGGGCTGCGACAACGCGGCGCCGGGACTCCCCGTCTCCCTCCACGGCGATGCCCGCGATGAAGACAGCTCCGACGCGGGCGGCGCGCTCCAGGGCCCCGTCCAGGTACGCGTCCTGCGTCGTCCAACCCGGAATGACTGCCAACAGAAGCCCAGACGGCATTCGCACGGCGGCCGCTTGCAGTTTCCGCCACATGGGCTCGTCGGGGATTCCCGCAAAGAGCGCGACGAAGGGTTCCGAGGGCGCCTCGGGCAGAGCCGCCGTCTCCGGATCGAGCAGATAGACGGCTCGGCCAGCGCGGCACGCTCCTTCGGCGGCCGCGCGAGCGGCCCCCCGCACTTGCTCCGCGGGCGAGCCAGGGCCGACCAGGACGGGCCCGGCGGCCGTGCGGGCGATCGCCCGGCGCCACAGCTCGACGTCGGCGGGCCCGGTCTCGACGCGCCCCTCGGCCGGCCGGAGCACGATGGTGCGCCCGACGGGATCGAATCGGTAGGTCGGCGGACCGGCTTCCCCGCCGTAGGGGATCGCACGCGCAGCGATCCGCCGTCCCGCGACCTCGACTTCCCCGCCTCGCACAACCGGGTCGCCCCGCTCGAAGATGATCAACGGCGAGACTCCTCGCGGCGCACGCGGGAAAGGGCCCCGGCCCGCCCGTAACGGGCGAAGACGTCCGCCTCGAAATTGATCATCGCCCCGGGTCGCCGCAGCGCCAAAGTCGTCTTGCGCCGTGTCAGCGGAATCACCGCAACGTCGAAGAACCGTCCGCGGCGGGCCGCGACGGTCAGGCTGATTCCATCGAGCGCCACCGATCCTCTCTCGACGACGTACCGTGCCAGCCCCGGGGGGATCGCGAAACGGTAGGTCCAGGAGCGGCCCCTCTCCTCGATCGCCTGAAGTCGCGTGACCGCATCCACATGGCCGAGGACGAAGTGTCCCGAAAGGCGGTTTCCCCATCTCAGAGCGCGCTCGAGATTGACGCAGTCGCCCCGTTGGAGGCGCCCCAGGGTGGTCCGGGAGAGACTCTCCGCCGACAGGTCGGCCGAAAACCCCGCGCCCGCGGCAATCGCCGTCAGGCAGACTCCGGACACGCTGACGCTCTCGCCCCGCGCAAAAGGCTTCTCTCCGCGCGGAGGCTCGATGGTTAGCCGCGCCCCGCCCCGCCGTTTCGCGAGCGAGACGACGCGACCCACCCCCGTCACGATGCCGGTGAACATGAGGAACGAAGTCTATCGTCGAGGGTCGACGACGCGCAGTCGACGAGACAGCTTAAGAGCGACGCCGGACGACGCGGCCCGTCATGAGGAGGTCCCGCCCGAGCCTCTCGATTTCGACATCCTCGAGCCACGGGGAGCCTGCCAGCCGGAAACCCTCCCCCCCGACCGCGCCGGGTGCCCCGGCGCCCCCGAGGACGCGCGGCGCGAGGAACGCGCAGACGCGGTCGACGGCGCCGGCCGAAAGGAAGCTCCAGTGCGTCTGCCCGCCCCCCTCGACCATCAGGCTGGTGACGCCTCGCCGCGCCAGAAGCACGAGCAGCTCCGGGATCGACACCCTTCCGTGCGAATCTCCGGGGAGGCTCCAAACCTCGGCCCCGCGGGCCGCCAGACGTCTCGCCTTCGGGTGACTGGCCTTGCGCGAGGTCACGATCAGGACTCCCTCGGGGTCGCCGAGCACGCGGGCGCGATCGGAGAGACGCAGCCGTCCGTCGAGCACGATTCGCCAATGTGTTCCCGCGCGATTCTTGCTCAGGCGGCGGGTCAGCAGCGGGTCGTCCGCGCGAACCGTTCCTGCGCCCACGAGCACCGCGTCGTATTCCTCTCGCAGCAGCAGCGCCCGGCGACGGGCCGGCTCCCCCGTGATCCACCGGCTCTTCCCGGTCGCGGCGGCGATCCTTCCGTCGAGCGTCGAGGCCCACTTGGCGAGGACGAACGGCCGTCCGAGAGAGACCGTGGTGAGAAACTTTTCGTTCTGTCGCGCGGCGGACCGTGCCCTTTCCGCATCGGCCCGGCGCACCACGATCCCGGATCGGCGGAGCGCCGCCATCCCGCCTCCCGCGACGAGCGGGTTGGGGTCCGCCAGGGCCACTACCACTCGAGTGATCCCGGCCTCCCGGATCGCCAGCGTGCAAGGCGGGGTTCGACCGAAGTGGTTGCACGGCTCGAGCGTCACGTACAGATCGGCTCCAAGCGCCCGGCGTCCGGCCTGCCGTAATGCCAGGACCTCCGCGTGCGCGCCCCCCGCCCGATGGTGATAGCCCTCTCCGACCACACGGCCTCCCCGGACGACGACCGCGCCGACCATCGGATTTGGAGAAACGCCGTAGCGGCCCCGCTCGGCGAGCTCCTGGGCCCGGTCGAGGTGGCGCAGGTCGAGAGGGGGGCCCGTCATGCCTCACCGAGCAGCGCCTTGGCGTATTGCGTGGCGTCGAACGGCACCAGGTCGTCCATGCCCTCCCCGACGCCGACGAAGAGCACGGGCAGCTGGAGCTCCCGGTAGATGGCGAGGACGACGCCTCCGCGGGCGCTGCCGTCCAGTTTTGTGAGCACCACTCCCGTCACGCCCGCCGACTCCACGAACCGCCGCGCCTGCGCGAGGCCGTTGCCTCCCGTCGTGGCGTCGAGCACCAGCAAAGTCTGATGCGGAGCGCCGGGCACCTCGCGGCCGGCGATTCGGCGCATCTTGGCGAGCTCCTCCATCAGATTCCTCTTCGTGTGGAGGCGTCCGGCGGTATCGACGAGAAGTGTCTGCGTCCGGCGCGCCTTCGCCGCCGAAAGCGCGTCGAAGAGGACGGCGGACGGATCGGCTCCCTCCCTGTGCCGGACGACCGGTAGGTTCAGGCGCTCCCCCCAGATTTCGAGCTGCTCGATCGCGCCCGCCCGGAACGTGTCGGCGGCGGCGAGCAGGACGCTTTTCCCCTCCGACACGGCGCGCCGCGCGAGCTTGGCCGCCGTCGTGGTCTTGCCCGAGCCGTTGACACCCACGAGGAAGATGACCTCCAGTGGCGGCACCGGCGCCTCTGCCGGCCGCGGCGCCGGCGCGAGCAACTCCTCGATCTCTTCGATCAAGAGCCTACGCAGGCCCTCGAGATCCTTGCGGACCGCGGAATCGGCGCGCCGTCGAACGGCTTCGGTCAGCGCCGCGGAGGTCTCGGCGCCGACGTCGGCCTCGAGCAGTGTCTCTTCGACCGACTCGAGAACGGTCTCGTCGATCCCGAGCCCCTTCTTGACCGCCGCGCCGAGCTTCTCGAGAATCTCGGTGTGGGTCATGAAGAGGCCCCGGCGGATCTTGGCGAAGAAGGTTCCCCTGCGGGCGGCGGACGCCTCGGCCTCGTCGGTCAGGGTCTTGCGCTCCTCGTCCATCGGAAGGGGAAAATATCCCGAGTGGGCCTCTGTGGCGATTCCCCGCGAGGCTGCAGTCCGGGGAAGCTAGCCGGTCTTCTGGCCCGACGGTTTTTCGCAGGGGGGCGGCGAGGCCTCCAGCACGAGACGGGCTTTGGTGCCGACGTCTCCCGTGGGATCGATCTCGACCGCCCTTTCGAGGTAGCGGCAGCCGAGTGGGCCCTTTTTCAGCTCGAGCAGGGTGAGCCCCAGCCGGAGATTCGCGTCGGCGCTCCGGGGCTGAATCCGAATGGCGTCCAGGTAATCCTCTGCCGCGGGTGCGAACTCGCCGCGGGCCTCCCGGGCGACGCCGCGCCCCAGGTGCGCGGCAAAGGAGCTCGGATCCCGAGCAAGCGCGGTCGAGAACTGCTCTTCCGCGCCCGCGTAATCCCCCTGAATCTGGTGCAGCCGTCCACGGTTGATCGCGGCGGCGAGGCGGTCCTCGGCGTTGGAGGAGGCGTCGGCGACCTGAAAGTCCTGCTCCGAGTCGGCGTACCGTGCAAGCTCCATGTAGGCGAGCCCTCGGTTGATGCGGTACCCCGCCTTTTTCGGAGAAATCTTCACGGCCCGGTCGAAGAAATCCACCGATTCCTTTACGCGTCCCTGCATGAGCAGCGACGAGCCGAGGCCGTCGTAGAGATCCGGGTTGTTCGGGTCGTCTTTCAAGACCTCGCGGTAGGCGCGTTCCGCCTCCGCGGCCTGCCCCTCGCGGAGGAGGACGGCGGCCATTCGCTCATTCAGAAGGACCTCGGCGGAGGTCTTCGGCTGGCTCGGCGGGTGCGTCGAGCAGCCGGCCATGGTGGCCACCGTCAGCGCGACCGAGGCGAGCCGCCCGCCGCGCCGGCTCAAAGGGCCCGCCGGAGGGGAGCCACCAGCTCCTCGGCCGGCTCCAGGATCTCCTCGCGCGGCGGCGGTATAAATTTCCCCCGGCCGGCCGCGCGTAAGAACGCCTCGACCACGACGGGATCGTATCGGACTCCCGAAAAGCTCTTGATTCGCTCCACGACGTAGCCGATCTCCATCGCTTTCTGGTAGGGGCGCGTCGTCGTCATCGCGTCGAACGTGTCGGCGACAGTCACGATGCGGGCCTGCATCGGAATCGCCTCCCTCTTCAAGCCGTCGGGATAGCCGCCCCCCTCCCACTTCTCGTGATGGTGCTTCATCCCCGGAATGACGTCCGCCAGCTGGGGAATCGCGCCCATGATGGCGGCTCCTTTGGCCGGGTGCGTCTTCATCACCTCGAACTCCTCTTCGGTCAACGCCGTGGGCTTGCGAATAATCCGGTCGTCCACGCCGATCTTGCCGACGTCATGCAGGAGCGCGGCGAGACGGACCTTTTCCACCTCCTCCGCGGTCAGACCCATCTCCTCGGCGATCGCCGAGGCGTAGCGCGCGACGCGCTCGGAATGGCCGCGCGTGTAGGGGTCCTTGGCGTCGATCGCCTCCGCGAGCGCTCGGATCGAGGAGAGGAAGAGCTCGCGGTTTTCGCGGGCTGCCCGCTGGACCTTCTCGAAAGCGTCGCGGATCGATTCGCTCATCCGGTTGAAGCTCGCTGAAAGGGCTGCGATCTCAGCGGCGCCGCCCACCTCCACCGTGGCGCCGTACTCCCCTTCGCTGATCGCCCGGGTCGAAGCCGCCAGGCGCGCGATCGGCTGCGAAAGGCGACGCGCGAACACGATACCGAGCAGCAGCGCCACCGCCAGCGCGACGGCGCTCCAAAGCAGCGTGTCGCGCACCATCAGATTGACCGAAGCGAAAGCGAGGTCGAGGTCGCGTTCGAGCAGAACGCCCCAATCCGGTGCCCCGACGGGCGCGATCGAGGCGAGCACGGCGCCGCGCCGCGTTTGCTCGGACCGTGTCACCCGGGCGGGAAATCGGGTGAAGTCGGCCACGAGCGTGGAAGGGTGGCGGCGGATCGGCGAGCCCGGCGAGAAGGGAAACAGGATCGCGCCCTGGCGGTCGACCAGCGTGGCCCGGACTTCGCGCCGAGCCTCCCCGAGGAACTCCTGAAGGATCGGGCCCCAGGAAACGAGGGCTTCGACGACGCCCAGACGACTGCCGCCCTTGTCCGCGACGGGCGCGGCGAGGACGGCCACCGGGCCGAGAGAGGGCACCCAGAATGGCTTGCCCGAATAGCGCTCTCCGCCACGCGCGGTTTCGAAACCCTTGCGAAACTCCTCGTCCACGCGCGGTGAGCCGACGTCCGGCCCGGCGAAGGACCCCAACCCCTCGAGGTTGACCCCGCGCAGCGCCAGGAGAGACTTCTGGCCCTGGAGCACCGTGTCCAGCATCCGGGGCCCCTCCGACGACGTGAACGGGTCTTTCCCCGTCAGCTGAGCCGCCAGACGCATCTCCTCCGCCGTGCTCGCCAGCTGCGCCAAAGCCGAGACGTAATAGGCCGATACCCGGTCCGCCAGCGCCGAGGAGGAACGTGTCAGGTACTTCTCCTCCAGCGTCTCGAGCGCGCGCCGATTGCGCCGGATCAGAACGGTGTCCGAAACGAGCAGCGGCGCGAGCGACGCGACGACGAGGGCGCTCGAAAGGAGCACAAAGAGGCGGATCCTCGACCGCCCTCGGGGTGTGTTCACGTTAGAGACATTATAGCCGCCGCCGCCAGCCATTCCGCGGCCGGAACGGACTCTTCGACCCGCGCGCGCCCGACCGCCTCCAGCAGGACGGCGGCGATCCCCTGCGCGGTCGCCTTCTTGTCCCGTTCGAGATAGGGCACAAGCGCCGCCGGATCGCGGTGGGGCTCCGGAAAAGGCCCCAGTTGCGAAAGAACATCCCGCACGGCGGCGGCGGCGGCCGGCGCGAGGCCGCAGCGCCTTTGCGAGATCTCGAGCGCCGCGGCGATTCCCCAGGCGACGGCCTCACCATGCTTGAGGTCCCGATACCCGCCCGCCGCCTCCAGAGCGTGCCCCAGGGTGTGCCCGAAGTTGAGCAGCCGCCGGCGCCCGCCTTCGCGGGGATCGGACGCCACGATCGAGGCCTTCACCCGCGCCGCACCCGCGAGCAGGTCGAGCAGAGCCGCGTCCTCGCGCGCGAGAATGCGGGAGAGCGCCTCAGTGGCGCGCCGGGCCAGAGAGGCGTCGGCGATCCAGGCGGCCTTGAAGGCTTCGACCAGTCCCGCGCGGAAGTCCCGGTCGGGAAGCGACGCCGCGGCGCGCGGATCGATCAGGACGACACGGGGAGGATGAAACGCCCCGAGCAGGTTCTTGCCGGCTGGATGGTCGATGCCGGTCTTTCCGCCGATCGCCGCATCGGCCATCGCGCCGGTCGTCGTCGGCACGGCGTTCCAGGCGACGCCGCGCAGAAGGATCGCTGCCGCAAACCCGGCGACGTCGCAGACCACTCCGCCGCCCACGGCCACCAGTGCATCGTCCCGCCGCAGGCCCGCCGCCAGCGCCTGATCGGCGATGCCGAGGAGCGTGTGGAAGTTCTTCGCCTCCTCGCGGTCGTCCAGCGTGATATCGGCGAGAATCCGCCGGCCAAGGGCGCGCCGGACCGTCTCGGCCGCCAGGTGCGCTGCAGCCGTCGAAGCGAGCACGAACCGTCCCGAGGAAGAGAAAAGCCGCTCCCCGGCTTCTTCGAGCACCCCGGGGCCGATCCAGATCCGCGTGTCGGCGCCGAGGGCGTCGCCGGCGCGCAAGTGAATCGACTCGCGGGGCCCTTCAATCACGATGGCCCGGAATCCCGAGGCGGCTCGATGCCAAGCTCCGCGAGCTGCGCCCGGGGGACGCGCGCGGGGGCACGCGTCATGAGGCAGATCCCGGAAGTCGTCTTCGGGAACGCGATGACTTCCCGCAGCGACGCCGCACCCGCCGCAATGGCGCAAATGCGGTCGAGACCCAGGGCAATGCCGCCGTGGGGCGGCGCGCCGTAGCGAAGGGCGTCGAGCAGGAAGCCGAAGCGCTCGCGGCCTTCCTCTTCCGAGATGCCGAGTCGGCGGAACACACGCTCCTGCACGTCGGCGCGATGAATGCGAATCGAGCCCGACCCGAGCTCCCAGCCGTTGACGACCACGTCGTAGGCTCGAGCCCGGACGCGTCCCGGTTCCGTCTCGAGCAGGGGCAGATCCTCGTCGCGCGGCGCGGTGAAGGGGTGGTTCATAGGGAACCACTGGCCCGCTTCCTCGTCGAAGCCGAGCAGCGGAAAGTCCGTTACCCAGCAGAAAGCGTAGCGGGACTCGTCGACGAGCTTCGACTCCCGCGCCACGGCGCCGCGAAGAGCGGCGAGCGCCGCGAAAGCGGCCTTCTCCCGGTCGGCGACGATCAGGAGCAAGTCGCCGTCCGCGGCTCCCGCCTTCTCGAGCAGCCGGGCCAGAACGCCGTCGGGAAGGCTCTTCTTTGCGGGCGAGGTGACCTCGCCTCCCGCCTTCTTCATCCACACGAGGCCCGAGGCGCCGTGCTCCTGCGTCAGCGCGGCGAGCTCGTCGAGCTTCTTCCGGCTGAAGGGCGCCCCTCCAGGCACGCGGAGTCCGCGCACCGTGCCTCCGCCCGACAGCGCCTTCTGGAAGGGCGGAAAGCCCGAGTCCGCCGCCTCCTCGGTGAGGTTGACGAGGCCCAGGTCGAAGCGAAGGTCGGGCCGGTCCGTCCCGTAACGCTCCATCGCCTCGGCATACGTCAGCCGGCGGAAAGGGCGCGCCGCCTCGATGCCGGCAGCCGCGAACCCGGCCGCGAGAAAGGCTTCGACGACGTCGAAGACATCCTCCTCGGTTGGGAAGGACAGCTCCAGATCGACCTGCGTGAACTCGAACTGCCGGTCCGCCCGCAGGTCCTCGTCACGAAAGCAGCGGGCGATCTGGAAGTACTTCTCGAAGCCAGAGATCATGAGGATCTGCTTGAAGAGCTGCGGCGATTGCGGCAGCGCGTACCACTGGCCGCGGTGCACGCGCGACGGCACGAGAAAGTCGCGCGCTCCCTCGGGGGTCGACCGCGTGAGCATCGGCGTCTCGATCTCGAGAAAGCCCCGCTCGTGAAGCGTCTGACGGATGCGGAAGGCGATCTCGTCGCGCAGCCGTAAGTTCTTCTGCATCGCCGGCCGGCGCAGGTCCAGGTACCGGTACTGGAGGCGCAGCTCCTCGGTCGCATTGGTCCGATCCTCCACTACGAAGGGGGGTGTGTCGGACCGGGACAGGAACGTCAGGCGCGAGGCCACGACCTCGATGTCTCCGGTCGGCTGATCTGTGTGGCGCTGCGCCTCGGCACGCCGGACGACCTCGCCCTCGATCTCGACGACGTCTTCGGCGCGCGCCTGCCCGGCAGCGTCAACGGCCTCGCCGGGACAGCGGGCGCGGTCGAAGAGAACCTGGACGACGCCGCTGCGGTCCCGCACGGTCAGGAAGATCAACTCTCCGAGGTCCCGCCGCCGGCCGACCCAACCCTGGAGCCGGACGCTGCGGCCGGCGTCTGCCGCCCGCAACTCACCGGCCGGCTGGCGCTTTGCAGTCACGCTTCCCTCCCCGCGCCGATCCGGCGCGCGAGCTCCGACCGTGCGAAGGTCTCCTGGCCGCCGGTCGCGAGACTCTTCCACGTCACGGTTCCGGCAGCCTTCTCGTCGGCGCCAAGCAGTGCGACGAACATTCGGTCACGGTCGTACCCGCGGACGGCCGCTTCCTCGTAGAGGATGCCGGCCCGCGAGAGCCCCCGTTTGAAACCGCGGACGAGCAGGTCTACCTCGACGCAGCTTCCCGGCGCCGCTCGCCGTACCTCCTCGGCCAGGAGAAGCGCGTCCGGCAGCTCCTCCGGCCCCTGAGGCAGCACGAGCACGAACCCCCTTGCCGGAGGCCGGAACGGCGCCACCTGGAGCAGCCGGTCTTCGCCGATGGCAAAGCCGACGGCCGGCAGCGGCGGCCCCCCGAGCGACTCGACCAGGTTGTCGTAGCGGCCGCCCCCCAGGATCGCGTCCTGGGCACCCAGGTCCTTCGACAGAACCTCGAAGACCGTGCGTGTGTAGTAGTCGAGCCCCCGCACGAGCGACGGGTTCTCCTCGCACGGGATCCCGGCGTCCGAGAGGCGCCCACGCACCTCCTCATGGTGCCGGCGGGACTCGTCGTCCAGGAAGTCGCTCGTTTTCGGCGCGTCGGCAAGCCGCAGGCGCACCGCCGGGTCCTTCGACTCGAAGAGGCGCACAGGGTTCTCGGCCAGCCGGCGGCGGTCCTCCTCCGAGAACTCCGCGGAGCCCGGAGCCAGGTGCTGGCGCAGCGCGTCGGAAAAGGCGGCGCGCGTCGAAGCCGTGCCGACCGAATTGATGGAAACGGAGAGGTTCACGAAGCCCAGAGCCTTCAAGAACGCAAAGAGCATCTCGAGGACTTCGGCCTCCCCCGCCGGGCCCGGCACGCCGAAGAGCTCCGCCCCGATCTGGCGGAACTCGCGGTAGCGGCCGGCCTGCGGGCGCTCGTAGCGGAACTGCGGCCCGATGTAGTAGAGCCGCAGCGGCATTGGCCCGGTCGCGATCCCTCTCTCGATCAGCGCCCGCGCGACCCCTGCCGTGTTTTCTGGCCGCAGCGTCAGGGAACGGCCACGGCGGTCCGGGAACGTGTACATCTCCTTGTGAACGATGTCGGTCGTCTCGCCGACCGACCGGGCGAAGAGGTCGGTGTGCTCGAGAATCGGCGTGCGGACCTCACCGAACCCGCGGGCGCGGAACACCTCCCGGCAGACCGCCTCCGCGGCCGCCCAGCGCTCGGTCTCGGGGGGAAACAGATCCCGCGTGCCCTTCACGGCATGGTAGCGCGGCGTCATTGGGCCCACTTTCCGTCGACGCGGAAGTACTCGTCTTTGTAGTCCAGGTAGTTGCGGTGGTAGTGCTTCAGGTCCTCGGTTTCTGCGTCCGATAGTAAGCGCACTTGCCGAGCCGGCACACCCAGCCACAGGGTCCGGGGCGGCACGGTCGTCCGCGGTGCCACCAGCGCTCCCGCGCCGATGAAAGCCGATTCACCGATATCCGCGCCGTCGAGCACCGTCGCGCGGATGCCGATCAGTGCGCCCTTGCGCACGATCGCGCCGTGCACGATCGCTCCATGCCCGAGCGTGACCTCCTCCTCGAGGACCGTCTCATAGCGCTCCGCCGTGACGTGAATGGCGCAGTTGTCCTGAATGTTCGAGCGGTCGCCGATGCGGATGAAATTGCAATCGCCGCGGACGACGGAGTTGTACCAGATCGAGACGTCGTCTCCGAGGACAACGTCTCCGACCACGGCCGCCGTCTCCGCCAGATACACCCGCTCTCCGAGCCGCGGGAGCTTGCCCGCGTACTCCTTGATCAAGCCCATGAGGACCGGGAGTTTATGGTCTAAAGCCCAATGTATAAAGCCGTTCTTGCGCAAGCCGCGGCGTTTGGACGTCGGACCTTAGCCTTTGGACTCTCTCCGCGCCCAGACGAATGCGCCCTGCCTCAAGACGGCGGGCGGAACCTCCGTCGCGTCGACCACCGTCGATGGCTTCCCGCCGGGAGTCCTCCCGCCGTCCACGAGCCAATCGATGTCTCGCCGAAACAGAGCCTCGATCGCGTCGGGGTTGTCCAGCGGGGGACTCCCCGAGCGATTGACGCTCGTCCCCGTCACCGGACCCATGCTCTGCAGGAGGGTCCGCAGCTTCCGGTCGGACGGCATCCGCACGCCGAGCTTCTTCAGCCCGCGCGATGCGGCGATCGGCTGGTGGATTGCGAAGACGGCCGTCAATGGCGCGGGCCAGATCTGGAAGTAGGAATCGAGCACCCCCGGGGCCGCATCGATGCCGAGCCGGTCCAGATGCGCCCGCGTCGCGAAGAGCACCGGGAGCGCCTTCACCGCGTCGCGGCCCTTGATCTCGCAAATCCGACGCACACCCGCCTCGCTCCACGGGTCGGCCGCGAGGCCGTAGAAGGTCTCTGTCGGCAGCGCCACGACCCCGCCGTTGCCGAGCAGCTCCCTCAGCCGGAAGGTCTCCTCGCGGGAGGAATTCAAGTCGTCGATCGAAATGCGGCGCATGGGCGAGTTATCTGTTATCCGTCGTTGGTTGTCGGAGAGCGCACAAGAAACCGAGAACGGTGAACCGACTACCTCCCAATGTACTTCGTGTAGAGCCCTTTGGCTCTCGCCGGATCTTCCGTGCCGCGCACCACGCAGCGGCCGTCGGAAAAGAGAGTCAAGTGCACGCCCTCGATCTCCGCGGAAAGAAGCTGAGGCGAGCGCCGGACAGGCCCGACGCGGGCCAGACGCCTTTCGAGCGCGTCGAAGTCGGGACGCTGCCTTCCGCCCCGCGCCACCTGAACCGAACGGCGGCCGCAAAGCTTGACCACGTCGGAGGCCCCCTCCCCTTCCAACGCCGGGAACCGAAGGCCCGCGCAGACCGGACAGCTCGCGACGGGGCGGGCCCTGTCCAGAAGGCGCCCTCCCGAAAGCGGAGTCTTCCACACTTCCAGGCGCCACAGGCCGCGGCTCGGCCGTTCACCCACCGCAATCCGAAGCGCCTCGGTCATCGCGGCCGCGGCCACGAGCGGCGGCAGCGTCGGAACGATTCCGACCGTGTCGCAGGTCGGCCCCTCGCCCGCGGGGGGCAGCGCCTCGAGATAGCAACGCAGGCAAGGAGTCTGGCCGGGCATCGAGACGGCGACCAGCCCTTCCGAGCCGACGCAGGCGGCATAGATCGATGGAAGCTTCAGGGCGCGTGCGGTGTCGGAGGCGAGCAGGCGCGTCTCGAAGTTGTCCGACGCATCGAACACGAGGTCGTGGCCGGCGAGAAGGCGCCGTGCGTTGCGGTGGTCGAGGTCGGCCACGACACCGGTGACCGCGAGTCCGGGTGCGATCGCCGAGAGCCGCCGCGCCGCGGCCTCGGCCTTCGGCGTGACTCGGGCCGCGTCCGCTGCGTCGAAAAGAAACTGCCGCGCAAGGTTCGACTCCTCGACCACGTCTCGGTCGATCAGGGTCAGGCGGCCGAAGCCCGCCCGGGCGGCCGACTCCGCAGCGGCCGCTCCCACTGCCCCCACACCCACGAAGGCGATCGAAAACCCGCCGATGCGCTTCTGTCCCTCCTCGCCGATGCCAGGGAACAGAATGGAACGGGAGTAGCGATCCCTCGCCCCGCTCATGTGCGAGCCGCCTCGAGGAGCGCCCGCGCGTGCCGGAGGGCTGTCTCCGGCACCTTCTCCCCGGCCAGCATCCGGGCCACCTCGGCCACGCGCTCCCGCCCTTCGAGAAGCCGGACCGTCGCCACGGTGCGCCCCTTCTTCTCGCCCTTCTCCGCGAGGAAGTGCCGGTCGGCGAGCGCGGCGATTTGCGGCACGTGCGTCACGCACAGGACCTGGTCCTGCCGCGCGAGCTCCCGCAGCTTCTTGCCGACCACCTCGGCTGTTCGTCCGCCGATTCCCGCGTCCACCTCGTCGAAAACAAACGTGCGGCCCTTCGACTTCCGGCCGGCGGCGACGGAGCGAATCGCGAGCTGCAGGCGCGAGAGCTCCCCGCCGGAGGCGATCCTCTCGAAGGGCTTCTCGGGCTCGCCCGGGTTCGGGGCGAAGAGGAACGAAGCGGTTTCCAGACCCGCGGGGAGCGGAGCTTCTTCGGGCCCCGGCGCAAGCTCGATCCGAAATCGGGCTTTCTCCAGGGCGAGCGATTGCAGTTGCCTCTCGACGGCGGATGAAAACCGACCGGCCGCCGCCCGGCGCTTGACCGAGAGACGCGCCGCGGCCTGGAGGTACGACGCCCTTGCCTTCTCGGCCTCCTTTTGGCGGCGTTCGAGCGCATCCTCGAGGTTCGAGAGCTCCGAACGTTCGACCTTCAGCCTCGCCAGCAACCCCAGAAGCTCGGCGGCCGGAACGCCGAACTTGCGCTTGAGACGCGAGATCTTCTCCAGGCGCGTCTCGATGGACGTCAACCGGTCCGGGTCGGCCTCGATCCCGGCCGTGGAGTCGCGCGCGGCGGCGGCGAGGTCGGCGATGCGGCCCTTGAGCTCCTCGGCTTCCTCCAGGTGTACCCTCTCCCGGGCGTCGATCGCGGCCAGTTCCGCGAAGGCACGCGCCGCCTCACCGAGGCGATCGGCCGCGGAGCCCTCTCCTTCCGAAAGCGCGGCCAGGGCCGTCTCTCCGGCCAAGCGAATCCGGTCGGCGTGGAGAAGCCGCTCCCGTTCGACGGCGAGGCCCTCTTCTTCCTGCTCGGATGGGGAGACCGACTCGATCTCGCGGATCTGAAAGTCGAGCGCGTCGAGTCGCGCCGCCCGGTCCCGCCGAGAGGCTTCCAGCGCTTCGAGGGCTTCGCGAGCCGCCTTCCAGGCGGCCGCGCCTGCCGCAGTTGCCTCACGTTCCTCTTCCGCGAGCGCGAAGGCATCGAGCAAGTCCAGAGGGGCCTGCCGATCCGTCAGCTCCAGCTCGGAGTTCTGACCATGGATTGCAACCAGGCATTCTCCCAGCCGCGCGAGGGTGCGTATCGTCGCCGGCTCGTCCTCGACGAACGCGCGGCCGCGCCCGTCGGAAGAGAGCTCGCGCCGCAGGAGTAGCGTCTGCGACTCAGGCAGGCCCGCCTCCGCGAGGATCGCCCGCGCGCCCGAGTCCGCGTCGAACTCCCCGCCAACGACGAGCTTGCCCGCGCCTTCCCGGATCAGGTCCGAGGAGCCTCGGCCGCCGGCGAGCAGCATCACCGCGTCCACCAGAATCGACTTTCCCGCGCCCGTCTCGCCGGTGATGACGGTGAGGCCTTGGTCGAGCTCCAGCTCCAGGTCCTCGACGATGGCAAGGTTCTTGACCGTCAACCGGCGCAGCATGCCGGTAGTGTAGCCGTGAGCTGTCAGCTCTCAGCTCTCAGCTTTCAGCTTTCCTCGGCACCCGTCCGGCTGACAGCTGATGGCTGATAGCTATGTCCGCGTCTTCTTCTGCCCGATGGGCTTGGCGGGAATCCCGGCGGCGATGACGCCGGGGCCGATCGATTTCGAGGCCACCCCCATGGAGCCCACCATCGCGTCCGCCTCGATCACGACGCCCGAGAGCACGACCGCATGGTAGGTAACGCGGACCCGGTCTCCGATCACCGTCTTCTGGAGCGACACGTCGTGGATGTCCTCCACGGCGTGCGAGTGGGAGTAGATGTTGGCGTAATCGGAGATCGAGGTGTCGTCGCCGATCACGACCTCGCCCCGGTCATCGATCAGGACGTTGCGATGAATCGTCACACCGTCGCCGACCGAAAGGTTGTATCCGAAAGACAGCTCGACGTCGTGGAAGATTCGCACTCCCTTGCCACAGCGCTTGAAAACCCGAGCGGCGAGCATCGCGCGCATCTGGGTGCCGAGACGAACATTCCTTCCGACCGGTGAATGGTCGAACATCTGCCAGAACCAGAGCAGCGGCTTGACGCGCGCCCACTTCTGCAGATCGATCTCCCGGTAGTACTCGGCCTCGAGTGTCGCGTTGCGCGGGTCGAAGGAGGCGAGCAGGGCTTTTCGCGCGAGCGGCACGGCCGGATCGCCGAGCTCCCGCTCGAAGTCTGGAACCTCGCCGAGGTGAAGCATTGCCAGCGCCTCGCGGGCGACTCCATTGCGGTCGAGTTTCGGATCGTCGAACCGACGCGCCAGGTCCTCGACGAAGCGGGGATAGACTTCCTCGCCGGCCGCACCGATCGCAAATTGACGTAGGGGCATATGGAAACGCGCACGCTAACAAAGCGACCCCACCCAGTCAAACGGACGTTGCCCGCGCTGTTGCTGGCGGCAATCGCGGCGGCGCAGGACCCCGCGGAGCCGCCGGGCGGGAAGCCGCAGACGAAGTGGCTCGCGCCGCCGGCCGGCGCGATTTCTCGCTCCGCCGTCGACGAGACGGCCATGCGCGAAACGGTCGCCGATCTCGTCGCCTGCGGCACGCGGCATTCCTTGTCCTCGTGGGACGATCCCCGGCGCGGCATCGGGTGCGGCCGCGACCGGACCGTCGCGCGCTTTGAAGCGATCGCCCGGGAATCGGGCGGGCGACTCCAGGTTTCGATCGATCGATTCGAAGCGACCGGCCCGCGCACGAACGACAAGCCGGCGCGTCTCGAGAACGTACTGGCCTGGCATCGCGGAAACGACCCGGAGCTCGCGAAAACCGTCTTTCTCGTCTCCGGCCACTTCGACTCGATGCCCTCCTCGGTCATGGACCCGGCGGCCGAGGCGCCGGGCGCCGACGACGACGCGTCGGGTGTGGCCGTCTCGATCGAATGCGCGCGGCTGCTGTCGAAGGGCTCGTACCGCGCGACCTTGCTCTTCGCCGCGGTTTCGGGCGAGGAACAGGGCCTCCTCGGCGCAAAGCACCTGCTCGAATCCCTGAAGGAGAAGGGGTACACAATCGGCGGTTTTCTCGACAACGACATCGTCGGCGCCGACTTCGCGCCCGGCGGTCCCCACCGCGTTCGCGTGTTCTCAGGGGGCGGGCCCGATGGCGTCGATTCTCCCTCGCGCGACCTCGCCCGGGCCGTTGAGGAGATCGCGGGCCAGGACGCGGTGCGTCTCGTCTTCCGGCTCGACCGCCTGGGGCGCGGCGGCGACCATCGCCCCTTCGTCGAGGAGAATCTCCCCGCCGTCCGATTCACCGAGCCGCTGGAAGACTATGACCACGAGCACCAGACGCCCCGTCTCGAGGAAGGCCGTGAGTACGGAGACTGGTCGAAGTTCCTGAACTTCACCTTCCTTGGAAACGTCGCGCGCGCCAACGCCGAGGTTCTGCGTCAGCTTGCCCTGGCACCCGCCGCGCCGAAGGAAGTGACCATCTCCGGCGGCGTGACCCCCGACGCGAAGATCTCGTGGGCGGCGGCGGAGGACGAGAAGCGCGCCGGCTTCGAAATCCTCTGGCGGGAAACGACCGATCCGCGCTGGTCGGCGTACGACATGGTGCCTTCGTCCGGCGACACCGTC